>CAMOXN010000050.1 GCA_946629175.1 uncultured Lachnospiraceae bacterium
CGAGGAGGCGGTGAAAGGGGAGGAATACGCTAAGCTGTCGACCTGCCTGACCGAGGTGATCCCGGCATAATAAAAGGGCTGCCGCACAAGCGCAAGGAATTGATTGATATCATTCCTGCGCTTGTGCGGCAGCCTTCGCATTTCTATTGGAGATTCCGGTGCCGGGAGCGCCGGCACAGGGATATCTCAAGTGGGGTCTCAAGGGGGGCAAGGGGGTTGGGCACAGAAGCCCTTTTTCACAAATTTGTTCCCCTTGGATTTTCGACTTTTTCAGGATTTTTGGGCACAGCCAGGGTTTTTTAAGAATTGTTCCCCACGTCTACTCTTGATCTGGGCACAGATGGCTCTTTCCGAGGAAATGTTCTCCTTTCTGATGGTAGCGCATGGGGAACAAATTAATGAAAACTCTCGTTTGTACCCAATCCATGCCTGACAAGTCAATTTCCATGGGGAACAAATCTCAGTTTTACGCTCCTGTGCCCAAATCCCGTAAATTCATGGGGAACTTTTCCGGAAAATCTGCTCCTGTGCCCAAACGCACATGCCGAGTGGCCGGCACACCATAATTGAGCCATACACCTGAGGTTTCACAGTAAACGACTATTCCTGAGATTCCGAAACTGCTTGATCGGCAACCTCGGCTTGACCGGCAACCTCGGCTTCACCGGCAACCCCGGCATCACCGGCAACCCCGGCTTCACCGGCATCCCCGGCTTCACTTCCGCTCCTGCGCGTCCAGATGCTCACCGAGCCGTCGTTACAGGAGAATACGCCGTAACCTTCCTCATCGATCACGACTTCTTCCTTCCGGGCGCCCATGGCGTCCGTCCAGATCTCGCCCGCGTGCTGCGCGCCGACCAGCATCGACTTGCTGCCGCCCAGCTTGTTGGTCATCACAACGGCAAGTCCGTCGCCGCCGTGTTCCTCATCGCCTTCCATGGTCCATCCGACCACGTCCGGATCGTCAAAATAGTCATGCTGCGCACCGTACACCCGGTCCCTTCGAAGATCCATCATCAGGTCGATCTCCTTTTTGAACGAAGGACCGTTCATAGCTTCCACGCCGTAGTAGTTGCCGTAGAAGACGCAGGGGTAGCCCTGAGGCCGGAGCAGGATCACTGCATAGGCCAGAGGAACGAACCAGGGCTGGATCGCGCTCTCGAGCGCCTGTCCGGTCTGCGTATCGTGGTTGTCCACGAAAGTAACTGCGTTGCAGGGGGCTTTTGACACCAGAGTGTCCTTGAGCAGCTCCCGCATATCGAACTCGCCGCCGCTGTTGCTGGCTTCGAAGAAGTGGAAGTGCAGCGGCACATCGAACAGCGACATGCAGTTTCCGCATTCCTCCAGGTAATTGGTCAGGATATCGATCTCCGAGTTCCAGTACTCGCCGACTGCGAACAGCTCTTTGTGCGTATCTGAGCGGAGCTTGCCCAGCCACTCGGGGAAGAAGTCTCTCGCTATGTGCTTGACGGCGTCCAGACGGAAACCGTGTACATTCGTCGTGTCAAGGTACCACTTTCCCCAGTTCGTGAGCTCTTCGCGGACCTTGGGCACTTCAAAGTTGACGTTAGCGCCCATCAGGTAGTCGTAGTTGACGTTCTCGCGGTCGACGCCGCGGTTCCACTGTTTACCCTTGAACTTATAAATCGCGTTCTTGTCCCTCCGCTCGTCGTAGTCCACACCGTTGAAACACGTGTGGTCCCAGACGAAGTCGGAATATTTCCCGTTCCTTCCCGGGAAAGTGAATTTAGTCCAGGCATCGATCGTTTTGGGCGGGGAGATCTCTTTGGTACGGTCCTCGCCCTTGGTCTCGACGACACTTACGGGTTCGGTCTCATCCGCGCCCATGCGGTGGTTGAGCACGATATCCGCGTAGACATCGATTCCACAGGCCTGTAATCTGTTAACTGCATCTATATACTCATCTTTGGTCCCGTACTTGGTGGGTACCGTTTTCTTCTGATCAAATTCTCCGAGGTCGTAAAGGTCGTAGACCCCGTACCCGGTATCATTTATGCCGGCCTGCCCCTTGTAAGCGGGCGGCAGCCACACGGAAGTGACGCCCTTGTCGGCCAGTGCCTGCGCGTTCTCACCCACTGTCTTCCACAGTGAAGCATCGGCAGGAAGATACCATTCAAAATATTGAAACATTACACCGTTCTTACTCATAGCAGCAAAACCTCCTTTGCTTCTGTGAGGCCTGTGGTCGAAATGTATGATAATTCCTGCCCGGGGACGGGTACAAGGACAATTTTGACTTGTTTTGGGTGGATTTTGAGAAATGATGCCGGCGGATACAGAAAGAGGCCGCCGCACCGGATATTGTATTTCTCAGTGCAGCGGCTTCATGAAATCCGAGTCAGATCCCCGGATCACCTCTTATCGTTGTCCACGAACTCCAGCACGATGATCGACAAAACAGCGAAGAGCACAGCGAAGAAGACGAGCTGCGCCCAGCAGCCGAAGATATTTCGCTGCGTCATTTCATAAGCGGCTTCCTGCATGGCCTCGCCGCTCCTGACGAGGATCTCGTCGAGCTGGCCTTCTTTCTCGATCATCCACAGCGCTTCCTTGATCTCGTTGCTGCTGTCGCGCAGCTTGAAGATCGTATTCCACAGCGTGACGGATCGGAGGGAGTTGTAATTGCCCTGCGCGCACAGCGCCACAAGCCCGTATTTGCTGATCGTGAGGTAAGTCAGCTTTTCGGCAATGCCTGCCAGTGTAAAGGCGCCGCCGGAAAAGACGAGCTGAATGATCAGCATGAAGGGCATGACCGTCATCGCCGTCGTCGTGTTGTGGACGATGCTGGAGATGAAGAGCGAGGTCACATCCGAGGCATAGGTGATCAGGAACAGTGTGATCCAGATGTCCACAAGGAACCACTTTGTGATGAACCCTTCCGACGGGAACTTGATGCCTGCGATCCTGCAGACCACCACAGTGAGCAGGGCCTGCATCGCGCAGAGGAACATCTGGTAGATCAGGTGCGCGGCGACATAAGAGGTTATGTGCATTCCCGAGCGGTGCTCGCGCTTGATGATCGGTCTCTCGCGGCAGACGACCTGGATGGAATTAAAGAAACCGTTCCAGATGCAGACGCAGCTCAGCGCCAGTGAGCACTGGAACTGGCCCTCCATCGTGACGAACATGTTCTCACCGACGACGAGCGCTATGATGCCGGCGATCAGAGCCGCCATAGGCAGGACCTTCCAGTCGTTCTGGAAGATGAACATGCGGAAGTTCTTTCCTAAATAGATAGGGATCTGGGCGAGCCGTCCCCGGTGATGCCCGGAAAGTTTCCGGTCCGACTGCGGATCCTGCGCAGTCTTTTCGGCGCCGCTTCCGGAAGCGGGAGAACTGCTGTCAGTATTGGAAGCATCTCCGATAAAATCGGAAACGGTCACTTCCCGGTAATCGACTGATGTTTTTTCCTGTGTGCTCATAATTCCGCGGCCACCTGCCTCTCTGCGTATTTGCGGACGAATTCGTCGGACATTCCTTCTCCTCCCTCGTCCTTCTGGTTGATCAGCTTGAGGATCCCTTCCATGGTATCCGTACCGAAGAATTCCTTCGCGTCCTCGATACTGCCGTAGTAAGCCAGGCGTCCCGTCTTGCGGGAATCCTTGGCCAGCACGATCAGGTCGTCGAAGAGATAGGCCACGCGGTCGGGAGTATGGGTGATGACGATCACGATCTTGCCCTCGTCCGCGATCTTGCGGAGCCGTCTCATCAGGTCTCTCGCGATGACGCCGTCAAGGCCGGAGTCCGGCTCGTCGAGAACGAAGAGATAGGGGTCGGCGATGTATTCCATGGCGATGGAAAGGCGCTTTCTCTGGCCGCCCGACAGTTTCTCGACCAGGCTGTTCTTAACGCTGGTGAGTCCGAACTGCTCGAGGACTGAGTTCACGCGCTTAGTCATTTCTTCATAACCGGTCTCGGTCGGGAGCCGCAGAATGGCTGCGTCCATAAGAGTCAGGAAGACGGTGTCATTGCTGCGGATCAGGTCCAGCTGGGGAACGAAACCGATCGTGTACTTCATCTTGTCGTATTCATCGTAGACGTTCATGCCGTCCAGAAGGATCTCGGCATTGGCTTTCTCGTATCCGGTCACGGCATTGATGAAGGTGGTCTTGCCTGCGCCGGAACCGCCGAGCAGAAGGACCATGTGGCCGGGCTCGATATTCATAAAAATATCGCGCAGAAGATAGCGCCTGTCGAGGAAATTCCGAACGGTGCGGTCCTTGATCTTCACGGACAAGCCGGTGTCGGATGTGCCCGCGCACTCGAAGAACGCCTTGTTGAGCTCCGAGGGGAGCAGCGGGTCGGCGCCGTTGTATCTGGTGAGCGCGCTTTTGGGGCTGAAGTGGTCGCTGAGGCCCCAGATCAGGGCCGCTAAGCTCTCGAAAAAGACCCAGAGCCACGCCCAGTTCTTGGAGACCTTGAGATCCCCGCACAGGTCGATGCAGATCCTCGCCTTATAGATCAGGGCCGTGAGCAGTAAGAACAGGCTGATCAGCTCAAGAAAAGAGTAGAAACTCAGGCCGGAATCCAAAATGGCGATCGCGACACCGAACGGGAAGAGCAGGAGCTCACAGATCATCGCGACTTTACCGTCGTTCTCTCTTTCCGCGCAGCGCCCCAGCCAGTAGATCCGGGCCCCGGGGATGAAGGCCCACCAGCCTTCGATGTGGAATTTTTCGAAAAATTTCCAGAGCCCGAAGCAGGACAGGAGCCAGGTCATTAATTCCAGTATGTCGAGCAGGTTGATATTGATGATTTGCATACAGATGATCCTCCGGAAGTTGACAGTGCTGCCGCCGGGAACTCCGGGCGGCAGAGCGAGGAAGCCGGACGCTCCGGCAGCCTCATTTCTATTGTAACATAATATGCGGAAGAAAACGTTTAAGTGTTTAAATGCTTTCCCAATAAAATCTTCTTGCCAAAAAAGATGTTCCTGTCCTATAATAAATGGCGATACGGAGGATTACTCAAGAGGTCGAAGAGGTCGCACTCGAAATGCGATAGGCCGCTAATACCGGCGCGTGGGTTCGAATCCCATGTCCTCCGCTCCGCAAGGTGTATCGCGATCAGCGATGCACCTTGTTGTTGTTTTACGGGGTTCCGTTTCATATAATAAGTGTATTCAGTGTTTCCGGAACACGTGCGGTCTTCGGAACGCGGGACGCTCCGGAAAGAGGCAGAATATCAAACGGGGAGTAACCATCCATGGCAGAACAGCACTATATGGCGCTATACAGAAAATACAGGCCCCGCACCTTCGAGGACGTGAGGGGAAGGGACGTCATTGTCCGCACGCTGAAGAACCAGATCATCTCCGGAAGGATCGCGCACAGCTATCTTTTCTGCGGGACGAGGGGAACGGGCAAGACCACGATCGCGAAGATCTTCGCCAAGGCGGTGAACTGCGAGAATCCTCTCGACGGGAGTCCCTGCGGCGAGTGTCCCTCCTGCAGGGTGATCGGCGCGGACGCGAGCCTGAATGTCGTGGAGATGGACGCGGCTTCCAACAACGGCGTCGACGATATCCGGAATATCATCGACCAGGTGGCGTACTCCCCGACGCAGGGAAAATACCGCGTCTACATCATCGACGAAGTCCACATGCTGTCGACAGCCGCTTTCAACGCGCTCCTCAAGACACTGGAAGAGCCGCCCTCCTACGCGATCTTCATCCTGGCGACGACGGAGCCGAATAAGCTGCCGGTCACTATTTTGTCCAGGTGCCAGCGATATGATTTCGGCAGGCTGTCCACGGAGACGATTGAGGGGCGCCTGAGGGAAGTCGCGGACGCGGAAGAGCTGCGCGTGGAGGACAAAGCGCTCCGTTATATCGCGAGCGCGGCGGACGGTTCCATGCGCGACGGACTGAGCCTTCTCGACCAGTGCAACGCGTTCAACTACGGGAACGAGATCCTTACCTATGACAAGACGCTGGAGATCCTCGGCGCGGTGGATACCAGGGTGTTCAGCAAGCTGTACGGCCACATCCACGAGGGACAGGTGGCGGACGCCCTGAAAGTCCTCGATGAGGTCCTGATGCAGGGGCGCGAGATGATGCAGTTCGTCGCGGACTTTCTGTGGTACCTGCGTAACCTGATGCTGCTTCGTGCTTCGGAGAGCACTAAGGACGCTCTGGACATATCGGCGGACAACCTGGCGCAGATGATCGAAGACGCGAGGAAGTCCGAGCTGAGTGAGATCATGCGCGGGATCCGCATCTTCTCGTCGCTCGTGGAGCAGATCCGCTACAGCGCCAGCAGGAGGATCCTGACGGAAATGGCCATCATAAGGGCCGCCAGGGGCAAGATGGGAGGCGCGGAGAACGGCGCCGAGGACCAGCTGGACACGCTGCGCAACCGGATCAGGGAACTGGAGCAGAGGCTCCTCGCGGACGAGAAAAAGATCGCGGACCTGCCTTCGTCGCCCGGATTCACGATCGACAGCGCGGGCGGAACGCAGGGGCCCTCCGGCGGGCAGGCCGGAAATGGGGACAGCGGCAGGGCGAGCGGCGGCAGCGGGAGCATTCAGAGCGGTCCCGATGCAGGCGGAAGCGCGGGCCGCGTCAAAAAACAGTATCCCAAGGCCGTTCCCGAAGACGTCATGGAGATCGTCCGGAACTGGACCAAATACATTTCCCAGCTGCCTCCCGGCATGACGAGAGTCTCGCTCCTGCAGGCGAAGCACAGCGTAGGAGACAGGGGACAGCTGGTGATCGTATTTAACAATTACGTGACGGCGGACCATTTCCTCCACGACGAAGGGTACAGGAACAGGCTGCGCTATTTCCTGCGCCAGTGTTCGGGAAAGGATATTGAAATAGAATACAAGGCTCTTGACAAGGGTCAGAAATTCGCCGACAATTATGTGGACTTATCCGATATTGTCAAGATGAAAATAGAGGAAGAATAAAAATAAGGACAACGGAGGGACATCTGTTATGGCACGTAGAGGCGGTTTTCCGGGCGGAATGCCCGGCAATATGAACAACCTTATGAAGCAGGCGCAGAGAATGCAGCGCCAGATGGAAGAGAACAAGAAAGCGCTTGAAGAGAAGGAGTTTACCGCGACATCGGGCGGCGGCGCCGTCGAAGTCGTTGTGAGCGGCAAGAAGGACCTCAAGTCCATAACGATCTCCCCCGACGCTGTGGATCCGGACGACGTGGAGATGCTGCAGGATATGATCCTGGTCGCTGTAAACGAAGCGATGAAGCAGGTGGACGAGGAGAGCGAAAAACTCTTCGGCGGCATGGGCGGATTAGGCGGATTCTGACAGGTTACGGGATTTTGACACGTGGAACTATACAGCGGATATATCAACAAACTGATCGATGAGCTTGCGGCGCTGCCCGGAATTGGAAACAAATCTGCACAGCGCCTCGCTTTTTATATAATCGGAATGTCTCCGGCGCGGGTGAAGCACCTCGCGGACACGATCGTGAACGCCAAGGAGCATGTGACCTACTGCAAGGTGTGCCAGAATCTGACGGACGACGAAGTGTGCCCGATATGCGGCAACCCCAAGAGGGACCACAGCACGATCATGGTGGTGGAGAATTCCAGGGACCTTGCGGCGTATGAGAAGACCGGCAAATACAATGGCGTCTACCATGTGCTGCACGGCGCGATCTCCCCGATGCTCGGGATCGGACCGGGAGACATCAGGCTCAAAGAACTGATCACAAGGCTGCAGAATGAAGACGTCTCGGAAGTGATCATTGCAACGAACTCAAGCCTTGAGGGCGAGACAACGGCAATGTACATCAGCAAACTGATCAAACCGACGGGGATCAGGGTGACGCGCATCGCGAGCGGCGTCCCGGTCGGCGGAGACCTGGAGTATATCGACGAAGTCACGCTCCTGCGGGCGCTGGAGGGAAGGACAGAGTTGTAAGATTCAAAAGGGGGTAATCATGAGCGTAACAAAGGATTTGTTCGGCAAGCTGGCAGATGGAAGAGAAGTATCGATCTATACGATCCGTACAGACAGGCTCTGTGCCAGGGTGACGGATCTCGGCGCGGTCCTTGTGAGCCTTTACACACCTGACAGGAACGGCGAAATGAAGGACATCTGCCTCGGGTATGACGATGTGGAGAATTATCTGGATAACCCCGGGTGCCTCGGCGCGACGGTCGGCCCCAACGCCAACAGGATCGCAGGGGCTTCGTTCGTGATCGGCGGCGAAGAATATCACATTCCGGCCAATGAAGGCGCCAACAACCTGCATTCCGACAAGATGTTCTACAAGAGGCTCTTCAACGCGCACAGCGACGGCGACAGCGTCACTTTTGTGCTCGGCCTTCCGGACGGCGACGCGGGCTTCCCCGGGAACCGGATCTTCTCGATCACCTATACGCTCACTGATGAGGACCTTCGGATCGATTATCACGCGAAGTCGGACAGAAAGACGGTCATCAACCTGACCAACCATTCCTATTTTAACCTCGCCGGCGAGGACAGCGGCAGCATCGCAGATCATGTGATGAAACTGAACTGCAGCAGCTTTACCAAAATAGTGAAGGGCGCCATTCCGACCGGCGAGATCGCGCCTGTGAAGGGCACCGCGCTGGATTTCACCGAGGCGAAACCGATCGGCAGGGACGTGGACTCCGAAGAGGAGCAGATGACTCTGGTCGGCGGTTACGACCACAACTATGTCATCGACGGATACACTGGAAAGGGCGAACTTCTCCTTGCGGGAGAAGTCTGTGACCCTGCGAGCGGACGCGTCATGCAGGTCCTTACTACAGTGCCCGGCATGCAGGTCTATACAGCCAACTTCCTGAATGACAAGCACGGAAAGGGCGGACGAACCTACGGTCCGAGGTCCGGACTGGCTCTTGAGACTCAGTTCTTCCCGGACAACGTTCATCACGACAATTTCCCGTCTTCGATCTTCGGAGCGGACACGGAATACGATTCAACTACGATCTACAGGTTCCCTGCTTGCAGGTGACCGCGCTGTTCACTGCGGCTGCGGGGCAGTGACCGCACTGTTCGCGGCGGCTGCGGAGATATTTCCGGGGTGTTACCGGAAGACTTACTAATCGAGGCGTTCATGGCGAAAGTGGAACAGTTTCCGGAAGAGACCGGAAAAAAAGGCAGAACGGAAGACAATGACTTAATAACGGAGCAGAAGGCAGAGGAGGCTTCCGGATCATTTTTTGATCTTGAGGAGCCTCAGTCTGATGCCTTGTTCTTTGATGTCGGCTGGATGGATGATCCGCCCGGGGACGGTCGGGAAAAAGCCGAAAAAGAGCCGGAATCGGCAATTGAGCCGGAAGGGGCAATCAAACCGGAAAGGGCGCGGGAACCTGAAACCGCCATAAAGCCGGATGATGTAATCAATCCGGGTGCTGCCGGAGAAACCGTGGTATTCGAAGGAGTAAAAGTCTCCGATCTGCCGGATGACAGCCTTCTTATGGGGACGGAAAGCGGACGGGGAGGCTCCGAAGGACCCGGACATGAAGATGAAAGCCCTCGGAGAGAAAGCGGAAAAGGCAGACCGAGAACAAAGGACACGGCGGAAGCGCAGAACGGAACGGCGATTCCTGATTCCGGGGAAGCGCTGAGTGTGGCGAAGGCTGTCAGCCGGGCTTATGAAGAGCAGATCAGGCAGCACCGCGAGAGGGTCCGCTATATCAGGATCCTGTGCGCGGCGACGGTCTTTGTAGTGGTCGCGCTGGTCGCCCTGTTCTTCTCGAGCAGGCATTATAACCGGGCTGAGATCCTGAAAGTCAGGGATTTCGTGGCTGAAGAAGGGGCAGTCTGTGTCAACTTCAACGGATCGATCCTTCAGTACGGTCCCAACGGAGCGACATGCGCGGGGACGGGCGGTCGTGTGAGATGGAGCATCACCTACGAGATGGATCAGCCGATCATCAGCGTGAGCGGAAAAACTGCCGCGATCGCTGACTACGGAGGGCGGACCATCTATCTGATGGACACGAAGAAGCAGCTGTGCACGATCACCACCAGCCTTCCGATCCACAAGATCAGCGCATCGGAGAGCGGAAAGGTGGCTGCGGTCCTTGACGACAAGAACGCGACATGGATCAGGCTCTACTCGGAAAACGGGAAGGAGATCGCATATTTTACCCGGACTATGGAAGAGAACGGATATCCTATGGATGTTGCCGTATCCCCGGACGGGAAAAAGGTATGTATCTCCAGCCTGAAACTGCAGGATTCTTCCGTCATCTCAAATCTGAGCTTTTACGATTTCGGCAAAGCGGGGCAGAAATACGACGATCACCTTGTGGGGAACTTCGAATATGAGAAAGAAGTATTCCCTTACGTGCGCTTTATGGGAAACGGCGCATGCTGCGCTGCGTCCGATTCGAGACTGGTCGTGATCGACACGAGCGCAACCGAGCCCAAGAACAGCTTCAACAATATGCTGACGGAAAGCCTGCAGGGCATATTTAAGAGCGGGGACCGCATTGCACTCGTCTTTATGGACCTGACGAGAGAGAACCTGTACCGGCTGGACCTCTACGGCCGCAGCGGCAAAAAAGAGGGAAGCATAGGTTTTTCCATGCCCTATAAAGATATCCAGATCAAGGGGAACCGGATATACATCAACAACGAGCAGTCGATGCAGATCTATACGCTGAGAGGGAATGAGATCTTTGACGGGGGATTCGACAGAGCTGTCAAGGTGATCATACCCCGGTGGTTCGGCAGGCTTACTGCCGTCTCGGCGAACGAGATCGATGAGGTGAAGCTGCGGTAAGGCGGGTGCTTTCGCGGACAGAAGGCGTTTTGGCGCGGAAGATTGTCGGGAAGAAGAGATATTCAATAGATATTCAAAGAGATATTCAAAAATATATTCAAAGATATATTTCAGAGAGGATATTCAGATGAGCCGTACATTTTGGATCCTTATT
>CAMOXN010000051.1 GCA_946629175.1 uncultured Lachnospiraceae bacterium
AGACTCCCGCGGCGGACCAGCAAGCTCGGAGATTCAATCTCCGAGAAGCTGACGTGTATATAAGATCGGTAACGGGCCCTCCAGCTCACATACTGTCGGCCCCTTCCATGCTGCACAGACCTTCGGGAGCCGTTACCCGGACGCGGATGCCTATCAGGTGACTTTATACGGGTCCCTTGCGTTTACCGGCGAAGGGCATGGAACAGGAAAGGCCATCAGGGAAGGTCTTCCCGGAGCTGTGGTCATTTACGACAGGGAAACGCAGCTGAAGGATCTTCCGCATCCGAATACGATGCTCTTCAAAGCCTTTAAGAATGAAAGGGAGATCGCGTCAAAACGCATTTTCAGTATAGGAGGCGGATCGATCCGCATTGAGAATGAGCTTTCCCCGGAAGATGTCGAGGTCTATCCGCAGAAGAACTTCACGGAGATCGTGACGCTCTGCAACCAGGAAAAGATCAGCATTCTGCAGCTGATCTACATTCTGGAAGGGGCGAAGCTCAGGGAATACCTGAAGAAGGTTTGGAAAGCCATGCAGGATTCGGTCGAGCGCGGGCTTACTGCGGAAGGGATCCTGCCCGGCGGCCTTCAGCTGACTCGAAAGGCCAGATCCCCTGTATCGAGCGGAACGCGGTAGCGGCTATGCGTGCGCTCAGCGCGGTGAACCTCTCCCGTTTTCTGTATGCTACAAGAAGGATCTCTTTTGACGAAGTCGTGGCGACCATGTACAGGACCGGGCTGGATATGGATGAAAAATACAGAGAGACCTCCCACGGAGGACTGGCTCAGATCTATCGTGAGAACCTTGAGAACAGCTGAACGATCGGCTGCAGGAAAGAGACAGGAATTGCCGTTCAGAGGCACATTCCCTGAAAGAGGAGAACATAATGGCACAGATCATTTTGGCGTCCGCATCACCGAGAAGGAGCGAACTGCTCAGGCAGGCGGGACTTACATTTTCCGTGATCCCTTCGCAGGGGGAAGAGGTCATCACAAGCACACATCCGGCGGAAGTGGTGGAGGAACTGTCGCTGCAGAAAGCACAGGAAGTGGCAGACAGGATCCTGAAAGACGATGAGGGCATATTGTCCGGGAACAGCGGCCCTGTCGTTGTGATCGGAGCGGATACGGTCGTTGCGGCAGACCACAGGATCCTCGGTAAACCTGCGGACCGGCGGGAAGCCAGGGAGATGATGACCCTGCTTCAGGGCAGCATCCACCAGGTATACACGGGCGTTACGCTGATCGTGGCCGGTCCCGGCAAGGACCTCCGCACAAGGACGTTTCATGAGTGCACCGACGTCGATGTCTATCCGATGACAGATGAAGAGATCGAGGACTATATCTCAACACCCGAGCCCTACGACAAGGCCGGCGCTTACGGGATCCAGGGGAGTTTCGGCATCTACATTAAAGGCATCCGCGGATGTTACTACAATGTCGTGGGACTTCCGATCGCGCGGCTCGTTCACGAGCTGAAGGATATAATGAATTAAGGTGGTGGCATGGATGAGAGAAACGTCCTGCAGGGAAGGATCAGGGATCTGGCGAAGAGAGCAGACAGCAGGTATTATATGACGCGCACTGGATTCCTTTCACCGGAAGAACAGGCGATGGCGCTGCAGCTATTGAGAAGTCCGGAGTTTTCAGGGATCAGGTATGCCTTTAAGGGAGGATACCCGGAAGCGGACAGGCGCGTTCTGGTCTTTCTTCCTGCCGGAATGGAGGAAGACGACCCTGAGCCTGAGAGCGCGGTCGTATGTCTCCGCGTGAAGCCCCGCAGCGCCAGATTCACCGATCATCCGGGACACAGGGATTATCTGGGCGCCCTGATGCATCTGGGCATAACCCGTGAAGTGATCGGAGACATATTGGCCGGAGAAGAGGCTGCTTTTCTATTCGTCCTGCCGGAAATGGCGGAGATGATACAGAGTGAGCTCACGCAGGTCAGGCACACTTCCGTTGTAACGGAAGCCGTGCCGGTCTCGGAGTGCACGGCCTCCCAAAAGAGAGAGACCGTCACCGGCAGCATCGCTTCGGAGCGGATCGACGCGCTGATCGGAATGGTATTCCATCTGTCCCGTTCCGCGGCTAAGGAAAAGATCGAACAGGAACTGGTCTTTGCAGGAGGACTTCCGGTAAAGAGCGTCTCTTATATCCCGCGTGAAGGAGAGAGCGTCAGTGTCCGGGGATACGGGAAATTTATCTATCGGGGGGCAGAGGGCAGGACCAAAAAGGGACGGCTTGTCGCCAAGGTGGAGCGCCTGCTGTAAAAAAGTCAGAGGGAAGGTCCCTCTGACTCAGTAATCTTCAAGAAATGAATGCTTTTCGCCGTGGATCTTGTAACCGAGCACCTTGTTCAGGACTACATTTTCCGTACTCCGGAACAGGTTCTTCTCCACCTGCGGGTTGGTCTTTTTGAGCTCGGCGATCAGTCTTTTGGTCTCGAGCCGCTTGGAAGTAAGTGAATGGTCGTTGGCGGACAGCCGCTCGTTCTCCTCGGTGAACCTGCAGGCGCACTGCAGGAAACGGAGATGGTTGTAGTCCCGCCACGCCTTGATGTGCTCCTCACGGATCAGGTACATGGGCCGGATCAGTTCCATCCCCTCGAAATTCGTACTGCGGAGCTTGGGCATCATGGCCTGGTACTGGCCGGAATAGAGCATTCCCATGAGGATCGTCTCGATGACGTCGTCGTAATGATGGCCGAGCGCTATTTTGTTGCAGCCGAGGTCCTTCGCCTGTCTGTACAGATATCCCCTTCGCATTCTCGCGCAGAGATAGCAGGGGGATTTTTCTATATGGTAGACGGAATCGAAAATGGGCGTCTCGAAGATCCTGACCGGAATGCCCAGGATCCTGCAGTTCTCCTCGATGAGCGCGCGGTTCACAGGCAGGTAGCCCGGATCCATCGAGATAAAAGAGAGTGTGAAGGGGAACTTGTTATGGCGCTTGATCTCCTGGAAGAGCTTGGCCATCAGCATAGAATCCTTGCCGCCTGATATACAGACGGCTATGTGATCCCCTTCCTCGATCAGTTCGTATTGGACGACGGCTTTTTCAAATTTTCCCTCGAGATCGTGCTTGAACTTTTTGCGTATGCTTTTTTCAATGTCCTCCCGGTCGTTCGCGGGCTGATCCGCGTACAGGGAGAAAATACCGGGGTCTGTCATGATCCTTCAACCTTGTGGAAATGCCCGCTGCGCGGGCTTGTTTTATTTACAGGAACAGTTTGGCACGCTCGCCGTAAGAATGCTTTTCTTCGCAATACCTGCAGCGGTAGATGCCGTTTTTGGCATCCGCAAGATAGAAGATATGCACAAGTCCCTGCTCGATGGAGGAAATGCAGCGCGGATTATGGCACTTGAGAACGCCCCTGATCTCCCGCGCCATCGCTATTTTCTTCTTTTCGACGATCTCTCCGCCCTTGATCACGTTGACCGTGACTCCGGGATCAACGAAAGCAACGGCGTCAAGATTCAGGGAATCCGGATTGCACTCGACCTTGAGGATATCCTTGCGCCCCATGTCGTTGCTCCTGGCGTTCTTGATGATGGCCACCTGGTAATCCTCCCTGTCCAGATGGAGATAGTGGTAGATCAGCATAGCCTTTCCGGCTTCTATATGGTCCAGAACGATCCCTTCTTCGATCTTTCCTACATTCAGCATTGAGCTCCTCCTTCTTTATTAACTATACGATAGTGCCTGTCCGTGCGGGTGAGTCGAAGCGAAGCATAAAGCGCCGCTCCTGCGGATCAGTCCACGTGAATATCCAGCAGTGTCAGGATCAGCGCCATCCGGACGTAGACGCCGTACTGTACCTGCTTGAAATATGCCGCCCGCGGATCTTTGTCGACTTCCACGGAGATCTCGTTGACGCGCGGCAGAGGATGAAGGACATACATGTCTTCCTTGGCGCGGCGCAGGAGCTTCTCGGTCAAAACATAGAAATCCTTGAGTCTTACGTAATCTTCTTCGTTGAAGAAGCGCTCTCTCTGGACGCGTGTCATATAGAGCAGGTCAAGCTTGGTGATCACGTCTTCAAGTTTGATGCATTCCTCATAGGTATATCCCTTTTCGTTGAGGAGCTCGATGATATAATCAGGCACCTTCAGCTCCGGCGGGGAGATAAAAACAAAGTGGATGCCTTCATATCTGGCCATTGTCTTGACCAGAGAATGGACCGTCCTGCCGAATTTGAGATCGCCGCAGATACCGATCGTGAAATGATCGAGCCTCCCTTTGAGCTGCCGGATCGTCATCATATCGAGAAGCGTCTGGGTGGGATGCTCGTGTCCGCCGTCTCCGGCGTTGATGACCGGGATCCCGGAGAACTGGGACGCTACGTAAGCCGCGCCTTCTTTATTGTGCCGGATCGCCGCGATATCAGCGAAACAGGAGACTACGCGGATCGTATCAGCTACACTCTCGCCCTTGGCGGCAGACGACTGGTCGGCGCCCGCAAAGCCGAGGGCCTTTCCTCCGAGGTTCATCATCGCGGCCTCAAAGCTCAGACGGGTCCTGGTACTGGGTTCGTAGAAAAGCGTGGCGATCTTTTTGCCATCGCAGGCATGCGCGTATTTTGACGGATCTTTCTCGATGTCGGCAGCCAGATCAAAGAGAGCGTCCAGCTCCTCAATGCTGAAATCAAGCGGTGTAAGGCAATGTCGCATGAATGAACTCCTTTCTTGATAACTGAGTAATACAACTGAGTTTTATAACTGTGTTTCATAACCGATCTCACAGGAAGCAAGGAACCTGCCCATCGCTTCGTCCCAGATCCGGTCCGCATTCCTGTCGAGTGTAAAGCTCTTAAGGGCGATCCCGGTGACCAGGGTGACTTCCTTTCCGTCATAGCGGATATTCAGCACCATGGCGCCGATGTTGTCCGTGAGCTGCGAGTACCCTTCTGATGCAAGCATCTGCTCCATCATGTCGGGACGGAGCTGAAGTACGATAGAGAGCGAGGCAGGCGCTTTTTTGCCCCGGATGAGCTCGCGCATGTGGCCGCGCACTTCGCTCCAGGAGATCAGCGGAAAAGGATGATCGGTCTTGTCCTCCCACTCCTCTTTGGTATAGAAGTTCCTGTTGATCTTACCGTCAAGGATCCAGGTGACCTGCATACTAAGAGAAGCCTCTTCCAGCAGAAATGAGTCGAAAGTCCGGCCGGAGAGAAGCTTCGTCATGAAATTTCCTGTTTCGGTGATCTTAAATGCCTTCATAAACGCCTCATCTGAAAGGTGGGTGGCAGCTACAGGTAAATGATCTTGGAGGTCGCGATGTGCAGCGCGAGCCAGGCGCCGATCTGAAGGATCAGGATCAGGGGCAGGCCGTAGCGGAATTTAGGCTTGCGCTTTTTGTGGCGGAAGATGATCATTCCGGCGATGCAGCCGAGGGAGCCTCCTAAAAGGGCAAGAATAAGGAGCACGGACTCCGGGATGCGGAATCGGCGCTCCATCGCCCGAATCTTATCAATGACCATAGCGGAAAGGCCGATCAGGTTTATTAAGATGTAATAAAGAATGAGCATCGTTCTGGTGTTCATACAGACTTCCTTTCCGAAATTCCTGTAGCTATTGTATAAGGTTCGGCGTGTTCATGCAAGAGTAAAAAGAGTGACCGGTAATGAACAGAATTAAGGGCATAGGGAAGGCCGGATATATGTCCGGCGGAGAGCATTAGGAACGTGAGCCTCCGACGGGCATATATTCGGCCTTATACTATGCATGATTCTGATAATTACTGTTTACTCTTTTCTGCCTCCTGCATCTTCAGCGCCCGGACCTTCTCGGGAAGTCCGAAGAGAGTGATGAAGCCCTGCGCGTCGTGGTGGTCGTAAAGATCGCCGGTCGTAAATGATGCCAGGCTCTCGTCGTAGAGGCTGTAAGGAGATGTCGTGCCGGCCTTGATGATGTTGCCCTTGTAGAGGCCGAACTTCACTTCGCCGGTGACGTACTTCTGCGTGGACTCGATGAACGCCTGCTCCGCTTCGCGCAGAGGGGAGAACCACTTGCCTTCATAGACGAGGCTCGCGAATTTGTGGCCCATCTCAAGTTTGACCTCGTAGGTCTTGCGGTCGAGGACGAGTTCCTCGAGCTGCTGGTGAGCTTCCATGAGGATCGTTCCGCCGGGTGTTTCATACACGCCGCGGGATTTCATGCCGACCACGCGGTTCTCGACGATATCGACGATGCCGATGCCGTTCGCGCCGCCGAGTTTGTTGAGTTCGCGGATGATATCCGCTACCTTCATCGCCTTGCCGTTGAGCGTCTTGGGAACGCCGGCTTCGAAGGTCATGCTCACATAAGTGATCTCATCGGGAGCCTTCATAGGTGTGACGCTCAGGACCAGAAGGTGGTCGTAATTGGGCATGAGAGAGGGATCCTCGAGCTCCAGGCCTTCGTGGCTGATGTGCCAGAGATTGCGGTCACGGCTGTAGCTGCTGTCAGCGGAGAAGGGCAGGTCAATGCCGTGCTGCTTGCAGTACTCGATCTCGGACTGGCGGGAATCCATTTTCCACTTGTCGCTGCGCCAGGGAGCGATGATCTTGAGATCGGGAGCCAGTGCTTTGATGCCGAGCTCAAAACGGATCTGATCGTTGCCCTTGCCGGTCGCGCCGTGACAGATCGTCGTAGCGCCTTCCTTGCGCGCGATCTCGACGAGCTTCTTGGCGATCAGGGGACGGGCCATCGAAGTGCCGAGCAGGTACTTGTTCTCATAGACGGCGTTAGCCTGTACACAGGGGATGATGAAATCTTCCGCGAACTCGTCGCATACATCAAGGATATAGAGCTTGGAGGCGCCGCAGTATCTGGACCTTTCCTCGAGGTGGTCGAGCTCTTCTCCCTGGCCGCAGTCGATGCAGACACAGATGACGTCGAAGTCATAGTTCTCTTTGAGCCAGGGGATGATCGCAGTGGTATCAAGGCCGCCGCTGTAGGCAAGGATTACTTTTTCTTTCTGGTTAGACATTGTGGTTCCTCCGTTAGCTTTGTTTTATCAAAATATTGATCGGCTGCGATACTTAGCAGCGCGGGATCTTTCCGTTACAACTGTGTACTATACATCAGCAGACGGAGAATTGCAATAGCGGAGTGAATAATATTTAAAGAAAATTGCAAAATATTCATTGCAATATGCATAATATGAGATTATAATGCATAAAAGATGTATATTATGTATATTTTAGCCGACGGGCAGTTCCGGGCGCCGCTCTCACCGGACTTAAGGAGGGAGTTAATTTCCTGCTTTATTAAATAGGAAAATGTGTTATTATCAGTAAAGTGTCATAAATGGGGCATGGGATCTGTCCCATGTCACATTAGAAAGGAACTGAATGATTTACGATGATGACTGGATCCTCCGGCCGATGCTTCCGGAGGACTATGATAAAGTACATAAACTTTGGACGAACATCAAAGGGTTCGGCATAAGAGCGATCGACGACTCCAGAGAGGATATAGAGAGATTCATATTGAGGAATCCGACGACGAGCGTCGTCGCGTGCGTAGGAGATAAGATCGTGGGCTCGATCCTCTGCGGCCACGACGGAAGGCAGGCGAGCTTCTACCATGTGTGCGTGGCGAAAGCTTACAGGAGAAGAGGGATCGGCTCCGCAATGGTCATCCACTGCATGAACGTGCTGAGAAAGCTCAAGATCAACAAGATCGCGCTGATCGCGTTCACGAGCAACGACGCGGGGAATGCCTTTTGGAAACAGATCGGCTGGCGTTACAGGCCGGACTGCAATTATTACGAATTTCTGCTCAACGAAGAGAACATAACGAGATTTATAGAGAGTGAAACGGAGGAATAGACAGTATGAAGAAGATCGATGGAGGCGTCACAGCCGCGCAGGGATTTGAGGCAGCTTCTGCAGCCGCGCAGATCAAGTATAAAGGAAGAACGGATATGGCGCTGGTCTTCAGCAAGGCGCCGTGTGTCTCTGCGGGGACATTTACCACGAACGTCGTAAAGGCTGCGCCGGTCATCTGGGACAGGGATCAGGTATACAGCGGAGCTGCAGCGCATGCGGTGATCGTCAACTCCGGCGTTGCCAACGCGTGCACGGGCCAGAGGGGCCTCGAGTACTGCAGACAGACCGCGCAGGAAGCGGCAGCCTGCCTGGGGATCGATGAGAATTCCGTGCTGGTCGGTTCTACCGGCGTCATCGGCTTCCATCTTCCCATGGACCGGATCAGGGCCGGTGTCCGCATGCTCGCGGAGGCAAAGCGTCCCGGGCGCGAAGCCGGCGCGGAAGCGGCGAGAGCGATCATGACGACCGACACCGTTCCCAAGGAAGTCGCCTATGAATTTGAGGCCGGCGGCAGAACAGTGACGATCGGCGGTATGGCCAAGGGCTCAGGAATGATCCACCCCAACATGTGCACGATGCTCGGTTATGTGACGACAGACGCCGCGATCGAAAAAACGCTTTTGCAGAAGGCACTCAGCGCGATCGTGCAGGAGACTTTTAATATGATCTCCGTGGACGGCGATACCTCTACGAACGACACTCTGCTCGTACTCGCTAACGGTCTCGCGGGCAACAAGCTGATCGAGGACATCGAGAGCGAAGACTACAAGGTCTTCTATAATGCGCTCTATGCAGTCTGCAAGGAACTTGCCATGAAGATGGCGGCGGACGGAGAAGGCGCGACCAAGCTGATCGAGACAAAGGTCATTCATGCCGACACACTTGAGAACGCGCGTATCTTCGCGAAGAGCGTCATCACTTCCAGCCTCACGAAAGCCGCGGTCTTCGGAAGAGACGCTAACTGGGGACGGATCCTGTGCGCGCTCGGCTATTCCGGGGCTCAGTTCGATCCCGAGAACTGCGATCTGTATTTTGGCGAAGGCGAAGACAAGATGCTGATCTTTACGAACGGGAGCGCGGCGGATTACAGCGAGGAGAAGGCCAAGGAGCTGCTGTCGGGCGAAAAAGTGTCGATCCTGGCGGATATGCATATGGGCGAAGCCGAGGCGACGGCGTGGGGATGCGATCTCTCCTATGATTACGTGAAGATCAACGCGGATTACCGGAGCTAAAAGATGCGCATCTTTAGAAGCAGTGCCTTTGGCATGGCTCCAGAAAAGGGAGATAGAGAAATATGGAAACATATCTGAACCGTGAACAGAGCGAAGCGCAGCGCAAGGCATCCGTGCTGGTCGAAGCGCTTCCCTATATACAGAAATTCAACCGCAAGATCGTCGTGATCAAATACGGCGGCAGCGCGATGGAGAACGAGGACCTTCAGCGGGATGTGATAAGGGACGTCACCCTCCTCAAACTGGTCGGTTTCAAGCCGATCATCGTCCACGGGGGCGGCAAGGCGATCAGCAGCTGGGTCAAGAAGAGCGGGAAAGAGGCGAAGTTCATTAACGGCCTTCGCGTGACAGACGCGGAGACGATGGAGATCGCCGAGATGGTCCTCTCCAGGGTCAATAAGGACCTGGTCCGCATGGTGGAAGAACTCGGCGTCAAGGCGGTCGGCATCAGCGGCAAGGACGGAAGGCTCCTCACCGTGAACAAGAAGTATTCGGGCGGGCAGGACATCGGTTTTGTCGGAGAAGTAAACAAGGTAAGGCCCAAGATCCTCTACGATCTACTGGACAACGACTATCTCCCGATCGTCGCGCCGATCGGCATGGATGAGAATTTTGACACCTACAATATCAATGCGGACGAGGCTGCCAGCGCGATCGCGAAGGCAGTCAAGGCAGACAAGCTGGTATACCTGACGGACATCGCCGGCCTGTACCGGGATATCAATGACCCAGATTCGTTCATAGCCCGCATCTCGATCACGGATGCCGAGAAACTGATCGAAGACGGCGTCATCGGCGGAGGCATGCTGCCCAAGCTCGCCAACTGCACGCAGGCTGTGCGCGGCGGTGTTCACCGCGTCCACATCCTCGACGGCAGGATCCCGCACAGCATGCTGCTGGAATTCTTCACCGAAAAGGGCATAGGAACGATGTTCCACCTGCAGTCTGACACGGATATGAATTGACCATTAAGGAAAAGGAGTCAGTATGAGCCAAAATACAGGAAAAATGGCAGCTATGATCGAACAGGCGGAGCGGGATCTCCTGCACACCTATAACCGCTACCAGGTAGTGCTCGACCACGGCGAGGGCGTATATCTGTATGACATGGAGGGTAAGAAATATCTCGATTTCATGGCCGGCATCGGCGTCTTCGCGCTCGGCTACGGAAATGAATACTACAATGACGCGCTCAAGGCGCAGATCGGAAAGATCCTTCACACCTCTAACTATTTTTACAACGAGCCCGCGATCCGGGCAGCGCACAGACTCAAAGAGGTCAGCGGAATGGACCGCATCTTCTTCACTAACTCAGGCGCGGAGGCAGTGGAAGGCGCGCTCAAAGCGGCTATGAGATACGCTTACAACAAGGACGGCGCACACGACCACCAGGTCGTAGCTCTGGACCACTCTTTCCACGGGCGCACCTACGGAGCGCTTTCAGTGACCGGCAAAACTCAATACAGGGAGCCGTTCGGCGCGATGCCCTGCGAAGCGCGGTTCGCTCAGATGAATGATTTTGACAGCGTTAAAGCGGCAGTGACGGACAAGACCTGCGCGATCATCATGGAGACCGTCCAGGGCGAAGGCGGCATCATTCCCGCGGAAGAAGACTTCCTGTGGAGGGTCAGGAACCTCTGCTGCGAGAAGGACATTCTCCTGATCTTCGACGAGGTCCAGTGCGGTATGGGACGGACCGGATACATGTTCGCCTGGCAGAAATTCGGCCTGAAACCCGACATCATGA
>CAMOXN010000052.1 GCA_946629175.1 uncultured Lachnospiraceae bacterium
GAGAAGAGACCCCAGACCGTCACCGGCCAACCTTCCTATGACAAGCATCTCGGGGACGACTTTTTCCGCCTCGACGTGTCGACGGACGGCGACGGCCCGCTGATTTTCTGGAGCAGCAACGAGAGCGTGATCGACATGTCGCACACCGGCAGAGCCTATATCAAAGGAACGGGCACCGCTGTAATCGGCATCCAGGCAGAAGAGACGGAGCACTGCAAGAAGTCCAATGTCATGCGGGTGACCATAACGGTGCGCAAGAGGGAGCAGAAGGTCGACGTACCCGTCTATTACACGAAGTCGGTGGAGACCGAGCCCTTCAAAATCGACCTGACCAAATCAGGCAATGGCCCGGTGATCTACGAGAGCAGCAACAAAAACGTCGCGACAGTCAGCAAGACCGGCAAAGTCACCATCAAAAGCGTCGGCTCCGCCAAGATCACAGTCTACGCGGCCGAGACCGCGACCTGCATGAAATCGGCGGCCAAAACCATCCACGTCAACGTCGGTCCCCCGAAGACCGAACTGTCCGGCAGCATAAACGTCGAGGACAACAAGGCGACGGTCGAATGGCAGCAGCAGAATGACGTCTCCGGATATCTTGTGCAGTATTCGACCCGGAGAGATTTCTCCGACAGCACGGTCGTGAGAGCCGGCTCTACCGCGAGATCGGCGGAGATCAGCGGACTGAAGGACGATGCTTATTACGTGCGGGTCAGGTCCTATAAGAAGCAGGGCGAGAAGAATCTATATTCAGAATGGTCCGCAGCCGAAGCATTCGGCGGCAAAATAGCGACCCCCGCAGCCGGAGTGATCCCCGGAAGGAATTCACGCGCCAGCAGAGTAGGAAGCGTAACGGAAACTGCATCGGGACCTGCAGTGGGATCTGCATCGGGACCTGCAATGGGATCTGCATCAGGAACTTCCGCTATCGGCCGCAACAGCGGAAGCGCAGGAATCAGTTCCGGAACCGGAAGTGTAGGAATCGGCGGCAGGATCGGAACCATGGGAACCGGTGACATAATTGGAGCCACAGGAATCGGCGAGGAGATTGGCCCCACAGGAATCGGCGAAGGCCAAGCCGGCGCGCCGATGTTCAGCACAATTGTGACCAATCCCTATTGGGCGGTGGGCAAAGCACTTTCGATGCGCGTCACGAACAGAGGAAACGCCGTGATGCGTGTGTATTCCGAGGGCGCCTGGCTCTCGAATGGGATCGGCGGGCTCTTCGACTGCAATCTTTTCATTGCAGCAGCGAATGACTCAAAACTTCCCTATGTGGATATTCAGCCGGGTGAAGTGGCAGAACTGCGGTTCCGCTCGGCGAACAATAAGATGCTGCGGTACAGCCGGAAGACAAAGTTGTGCTATCAGTTCAGCTATGACGGCGTGAAATATACGGCGGTGTCGAACGAGGATAACAGTACTGAGTACGCGGAATGTGACACATCAGCTGCGACCGGCAGGCCCGGGCTCCCGGTCTCGCTCCGCGACCGATAGGCCCGGGCTTTCGGTCGCAGCCCTTGAGCCGTGATCCCCGGGGATTTCACAGGAAAACTCCTGCGAGTGGGCGCGCAGCCCACCAACCACGAATAGAATTGAAATAGAATACTCACAGAGACGGCATCTCTGTGAGTTTTTTTATGCATTGACCCAAACAGCGCAGCTCCGCCCGCTGCCCACCGCCCGCTGCCCACCGCCCGTCGCCTGCCGCCCACCGCCCGTCGCCCGTCGCCCGCCGACCGCAGGGCGATCCTGCGGTAGAAATACGCCAATCGCCCGCCCCGGCGCAGTTCATTGAAATAATCACGGAAGTAGTATAAAGTATGAGCAGGTAGCATTAACAAATAGTCCGGGAATAAGCCTGCACGGCAATCCCCGGAAGCAACAAAAAGCAGGACAAGAGCCTGCCCGTCCGCATCACCGAAACGGCAATAAGGAGAAATTGATGAAAAGAGCGCTGCGGGATGCAGCAGTTTTTATACTGTGTTTTCTGATCATTTTTCACATACTGGATCGGATGACATTTGATATCTCGAACACATCCTCAACATGGGAATATATACAGAAAGGGGATTCCGAGCCGATCGACATCCTCTTCATGGGAAACTCGCATGCATTCTGCGATGTGAATCCGACGATCATCAATCAGGCCATGGACCTGAATACTATGATCCTCGGCGCCAGCTCGCAGCCGATGGACCAGATCTACGAAAACCTTAAATTGCTGCTCCGCTATGTGCACCCCAAAGTGATCGTTCTGGAAGCGGAAGGACTTCTTCTGACGACGGATGCGCTTCTGAAAAGAGGAAAAGAAGGCTATCTGTACTCAAATTTTGACAGTATATGGAATCCCCTTTTGAGATTGAGCGCGATCACCGATACAGTCAGCCGGCATGAAAAATGGCCGGAGGCTTATTCCCAGCTCATTCGTCCCATGAACATGTGGACAAGATTTCAAGACCATGAAGCTGAGCTTCAGGATATGGGAAAGAGGTACAATTTCATACTCGGCCACTGTCCCAGGCACAACATCATTGAGACCGCAGAAGAGCCCGTGAACGTTGAGCGGAAACTGATCGAAGCGCGAGAACAGGAAGGAGCGGAACCCTTGAACGTCAGGGCTCCCGTAGACGCGTTGGACGCGTTCCTGGATCTAGCTGCCCGGGAAAAGATCCCTGTCTATATCTTCAAGGCGCCGATCCTGAGTTATGAAACGGAATTGCCGAAGGTCGCCGGTATTTTGGCAGAGAAGGAGCATTCGGACCCGAGGATCAGCGGCTACATGAACTATAGCGAACAGATGACCCGCTTCGGGATCGAGAAGGACGATTTCAGTGATATAGGACATCTCAACCGGGAAGGCGCGAACAAATTTACGATATGCGTGATGGACTGGCTCAGCGGTGAGCTCGGCATCCCCTACGACCTGTCCAAGGCGACGGGCATCAGGGAGGAGTCTTTTGAGAAGCTGCCCGACGGGAGATACCGCTATGCGGTCTCACTGCTCGACAATACGCTGATCAGGTTCATCATAAGGAACGGGAACGGCGAGGTCATTTCCGAGACGGAGTATTCGGACATCAACTACATAGAAATGCCGCGCGTTTCGGAGAGTAACCGGCTGTTCTACCGCATCTGTGCCAAAACAGAGATCCCGGGGCGCAGCTACCCGTTCGATAGTATTGAATACAAATTTATGCATGATACCGGCGAGTGAGCCGGGGAACGTTGCTTCAAATACCAATCCATTCGGTGATCCAATATGTTATTTACGTCTTTCAGATATCTGATCTTCCTCACGATCACAGTCGTGCTTTATTATGTGGTCCCAGTACGGATGCGTTTGCCTCTCCTTCTTTTTGCGAGCCTTTATTTTTACGCGGTCTGGGATCCTTTTTCTCTGGTCTGGCTCCTTATGATCATAGTGATCTCTTATCTTGCGGGGATCATCCTCTCGCAGACCCAGGACGAACAGAAGAAAAAACAGATTGCCGCGCTGAGCTCCGGGAGCATGCTTCTGGTCCTGATCGCATTTAAATATAAGGACGTTTTGATCTCCCGGATCCTGAACATCGCGGACGTGCATGGCCTGATGCCGGCTTCTTATGCGTCGGACAGCAAAAGGCTCCTGGCTGCGGCTGTCCCGGTCGGGCTCTCTTTTTTCATATTTCAGGCGATGGGCTATATATTTGATGTCGCGAGGGGGAAGACGAAGGCAAGTTGGGATTTTGGCAAATACGCTCTGTTCATAGCGTTCTTTCCCCATATCATGCAGGGCCCTATCGACCGCGTGGACAATCTGCTCCCGCAGATGGATGAAGTGCATACCTTTGATTACGAGGGATACAACCACGGACTCGCGATGATCCTGTTCGGAGCCTTTAAAAAGGTGGTCATAGCGAACCGACTCGCGGTCCTTGTCGATACTGTCTACGGAGAAGTCGGCGGGTATTCCGGACAGGCCTACTGGGTCGCGGCGGTCTTTTTCGCGTTCCAGATCTACTGCGACTTTTCGGGTTACACGGACATGGCGCTCGGAAGCGCGGAATTAATGGGGTTCCGCCTCCCCGTCAATTTTAAAAGACCGTTCCTCGCGACTTCAGTCTCGGAATTCTGGAGGCGGTGGCATATCTCTCTTTCGAACTGGTTCAGGGATTATCTGTACTTTCCGCTCGGGGGCAGCCATGTCTCCGAAGCGAGGTGGGCCTTCAACGTGATGGTCGTTTTCCTGGTGAGCGGATTGTGGCACGGCACTTCGTGGACATTTCTCTTGTGGGGCTTTTTGAACGGGCTGTGCCAGGTGGTCGGGAAGTACAAGAACAGGCTGCTGGCCGGAGTGTTCGGAGATGGTTACGGAGACAGGTCCCGGATCATTCATTGTCTGCGCGTTGCGGTCACTTTTCTGATCGTGGTCTTATTATTGATTCCCTTCAGGGCGAACTCTTTGGGAGACCTCAAAGTGATCCTGAAAGGGTTCTTCAGGCCAATGCCTGACTTCAGCATCTATCATTTGGGCGCCGGCAGACAGGATGTCAATTTCAGCATTCTGCTGATCTTTATCGTGATCGTTACTGATGTGATCGGCGAGACGGTCGGCGGATACGCACTTTTGCAGAAGATGCCTGTGCTCGTGCGCCGGGTCTTCTATATGGCGTGCGTGTTCGTCATCCTCCTGTTCGGAGTTTACGGCTCGCTTACTTCTGATTCGTTCATCTATTTCCGGTTCTAGGCGCCGTTTCAGGCACGCGCGCCTGCATATCCTAAGGAGAATAATGTGAAAAGAGCTTTGCGGGACGCAATAATCTTTATAATATGTTTCCTGCTCATATTTACGATTCTGGACAGGAAGACATTTGAAGAGCCGGGCACCACCGGGGTTTGGAACTATATCCAGGACACAGACCGGGAGCCGATCGACATCCTCTTTATGGGAAATTCGCATGCTTACTGCAGCGTCAACCCGGTGATCATCAACCAGTGCATGGATCTGAACACCATGATCCTCGGTGCGGGATCGCAGCCCATGGACCAGGTCTATGAAAATATGAAGGTCCTGCTGCATTACACCCGCCCTAAGGTAATTGTACTGGAATCATATGCGCTGGCCGCCACGACCGAACTGGTCTACGGAAGGAGAAAAGAAGGGCTGCTGTATTCCAATTTCGACGGAATCCATAATCCCGTTTACAAACTCGGCGCGATCGTCCATTCAATAAAGTGGCACGATAAATGGCCGGAAGCTTATTCGCAGGTCTTCCGACCGAACTATACATGGACAAGGTTCCGCAGTAAAAATACAGATACCCGGAATTCGGAGGAAGAGAACAAATATATCCTTGGATTCCGCCCTCAGCATAACATTGTTAAGAATGTCAAAGAAGGGCCTGACGTGGTAGAGAAGAAACTGATCGAGCTGCATGAACTGGGAGAACCACTGAGGAAGCCTGCTGCCAAAGACGCGCTGCGTGAATTCCTGGATCTTACGGCCAAAGAAAAGATCCCGGTATATATCTTCATGTCGCCGATACTTGATTATGACAATGAAGCGCCGAAAATCGCCGCGGTCATGGATGACATTGCGCAGTCTGATCCCGCGGTCTGCGGCTATATCAATTTCAGTGAACAGATGACAAGCATCGGAATAGAGACAGATGATTTCAGCGATCTGGTACACCTGAACCGGGAAGGGGCTAACAAATTCACGATCTGCCTGATGGATTGGCTCAGCGGGCAGCTCGGCATTCCCTATGACCTCAGCAAAGCGACCGGGATCGGGGAGGAATCCATTCAGGAGCTGCCCGACGGCCGGTACCGCTATACAGTCTCTCTGCTGGACAATACGCAGATCAAGTTCATCACGCGGGATGAGAACGGTTATATTACTTCCGAGACGGAGTTTTCCGATGTGAACTATATCGATTTGTCACGCATTTCAGAGGGAAACACGCTGTCCTACGTTATCTGCGCCAAGAGAGAGATCCCGGGACGCAGCTATCCTTTTGACAAGATCGAATACAGCTTCATGCACGACAAGGGAGTTGACCCGGATGCCGGTTGATCCCTGCCTCCGGGCGGCCATCAGCTTCTGCTGATGAACTCGTCAATACTCTCAATGATCTTCGCTGTGTTGCTCTGATAGTGATTGAACTTCGTCTTCCTGACGTATCTCAGAGCCGCTTCCAGATCGTCGCAGTCGTAGCAGGCGCAGATCAGGTTCATCTCTTTGAACTCGCCGATGCACTGCAGCTGGTGATTGTCCACGTGCTCTCTGTATTTTGCCAGACGCGGAACAGCAATTACTTTCTTGCCCTTCTTCACGGCGCCTATGATGGCGCCCGTCCCGCCGTGCGTGATCACAATATCCGCCTTCTCCATCATCTGAGCATATTCGTCGCGGTCAAGAAACGGCTTATAATGATAGTGTTTGGGCAGGTAGTCGCTGTAGCCGGTCTGCGCGAAGACCTCGTCAGTGATCTTTCCCTCTGCGACCAGCCTGTCCACCACAATGAGCAGCCTGTTGAACTGAAACTTCTGTGAGCCGAGTGTTATGTAAATCATTTGTCTTCTCCCATAAGGATCTTAGTAAATGCTGCCCACATACTTGGCGTTCGGAAACACCTCCAGCATCGACTCCCATTGGACATAGAACTGATCCGCAAACCTGTACATCAGCTTGCCGGTCTCGGTCGGCGTCGTGACTTTGGCAAAAGACTCAATATAGATCAGCTTTCTTCCGAACGCCTTAGCCAGAAGGCACATGGGGATCATCGCCAGAACGCCGGTACAGATGACTACATCCGGCTGCTCCCTAACGAAGATCCCGAGAGACAGGAGAGAGTTCCCGATCATTTCAGGAATAAAGAGTTTCTCCTTGCGGTTGACCTGATGGAGATAGTATGTCTTCTTATCCTTCAGCGACGTCTCATAATCCGTCTCTTCCGTCAGGACAAAGCTGTCATACTTCTCCATCAGAGGTCTGAGCATCATCAGCTGCTCGTAGTGGCCGCCCGTGGAAGCAGCGAAGCAGATCTTGGGGCTTTTCTTGTTGGAGTTCTTTCTTTTCATCTCTTACTCAAATCGCCTTTTTATAAATCTTGATGTTGCCGGAATACTCATGGCGGATCTTTCGCGCCCTGCTCGGTAGTCGGTCCGATATTGCCATGCATAACACTTATTATATCGGCTGCCGGCATAATAAGGGTGGGCTCGGAGCCGACTGGAGGAAGTTCTTTGCAGGGTACGGCGTAGGCAGGCGTCGAGGACTGCACAGCAGGCCGGTACCTCGGACACGAACAGACGGCGCCTCGGGCACTGAGCGGGCGCGCAGCCGGTACGCCGGATCCCTAAGGCGTACCTGCCTCAGAGATCGTATCCGGCAGCAAATACCTCCTCATCCGACCTGTTGTCATAGACCGTCAGCATAAGCGGATACTCGTCGCCCTCGATCAGGATCTCCTCCTGCGTATATCCGACTTTCACCCGGCCGCCCGACTCTTTGATGAATTCCCAAACGCAGCTGTCTTTTTCAAAATCCTGCCTCACGGATTCAGTTACGAGGATCTCCCCGCGAAGATTCTCATTGCAGAGCAGCATTAAGCACTCATACAGGTCATCGCCCTGAAACCTTGTTATCAGATCATCAATATAGTCGCTGTGATCGTCATTCCAGATGCTGTATTTTGACTCATTTCGATGATCTGCAATGTCGGGGTAGTGCGCTGTGATATAGTCTCCGAGCCAGCGGGACACCTTCTTCGCGCCGATGTAATTGAGATGAGTGCCGTCCTTGAAGATGTCGGTCTTATAGTTCAGGATCCCTTTGTTCGTCATATTGACGTAATCAAACTCGCCGTATTCCCGGAAAGCGCTTTCGAACGAAGCGGCTATGTTCAGCTTCTGGTCAACAGCCGGATACGGCAGGTACACGAATAACAGATCGATGCCCTTGTCGTTACAGTATGAAATGATCCGCGGAATATACTCCGAACAGACACTGGTAAACTCGAAATCAGCGGGCACTTCATGCTCTTTGTACTTCACAGCTTTATGACCCAGCAGGAGTTCCGCACCTTTTTCTGTCGAATAATGCGGGTCGAAGTCCTCCCGCGAGAGTTCCTTCCAGCGGTAGTGATACATCTCAAAATTGAACAGGAAATCGCTTCTGTGCTCGTAATCATCGAAAATGTCCTTTACAGCCGCGATTTTGCTTTTCGATAGAGAGATCGAATCAAATTGAACGTGCTGCTGTTCGATCCGGTCCGGTCGGTACTTGCCGTTCCCGCCCTCGAAGCTGTCATATTCAACGATCCCGTACAGGTCCATGACCACCAGCCGGGGCGATGTATTCCTGATGACATCCTGAAGGATGTAATAATCCTCTGCGGGTGTGCAATTTGAATAAGCCCAGTTGTATGACGCAATGCCGTTGCTGCTCCAGATCTCCTGCGGCAGGATCGTATTATAAGCGTGGCTCGTCCCCATAAAGATCACATCGAAATTGGTCCCGGAGTCATAGAAGGCGCGGTATTTTTCCCTTGCGGTCTTCTTTTCCATGAGATTCATGACCCCGCACAGGACACCTGCCAAAATACAGAGGAAGACCACCGTGGATACGGAGCGCTTAATGATAGTTCTTTTTCGCATTTTTGTTCGTTGAGATGAGTGTGGCCGGCGCATTTAAAACTGAAAATAAATAAAACCGGCCGGATCATATCCCGATCCCCAGATGCCGAAGACCAGAATGAAGATCACGGATGTTATGTAACATATCCATCGGAACCAGAAAGGCTGCGCTTCGATGACACGGGAAACGGAGATGCCCTTTCTTTTACAGAGATCAGCCGCTGTCAGAATGAGGACAGAAAAGCTCATCAGCCCGAAGTCTTTCTGATCAAGTCCGCATTTGTAAATGCTTCCGTCAAATAAGATCCACCAGTTGCGCGCGCTGAAAATGCTTTTGATGATCTGCACGGCGCTCGAAAAACTGTCCGCTTTGAAAAAGATCAGCGAAAAGGAGAAGAGCAGGAATGTTGTCAGCGCGCAGAAGATTCCGGTCGCCAAGGAGACTTTATCCTCTTTTGCGCCACCCTCGATCCTGACACGTATTCCCGCTCTGACCGGCCGCAGCAGGTCCCCTATGATCTGGAACAGCCCGTTGACAAGTCCCCAGACCACATAGGTCCATTGGGCCCCATGCCACAATCCGCTCAGGCCGAACGTGATCAGCAGGTTGAGGTATTTACGGACCTTCCCTTTGCGGTTCCCGCCCAGAGGTATATATACATAGTCCCTGAACCAGGAGCTCAGCGAAATGTGCCAGTGCCTCCAGAACTCAGACACGCTTCCCGTCATAAAAGGCGCGTCGAAATTCTCCATCAGCCGGATCCCGAATAGCATGGACGTACCGATCGCGATCGCGGAGTACCCGGCAAAATCACAGTATATTTGAACCGCGAACAGGATCGAAGCCGCTGCCAGGAAAACGCCCGGGAACCGATCCGGGTCACCGTAAACAGTATTTGTAAAAATAGAGATCCTGTCAGCGATCACAATTTTCATAAAGTATCCCCAAAGCATCACGAGAAGCCCGCGGCGGAACATCTTGTAAGAGATTCTGGGGGCTTTCGACAACCGGACCAGCAGATTTTTGGAGCGCTCGATGGGTCCCGCTGCAAGTTTGGGAAAGAAGGACACGAACAGCGCAAATCGCAGGAAATTCCTTTCCGCGCAAATATCGCCCCGATACACATCGACGATATATCCGATGACCTGAAAGGTATAGAACGATATCCCTGCCGGAAGAAATATATTGCGCCATGGCCTGCTCATGGCTTTGATCCCCAGAAGCAAGGCCAGGTACTCTATATTCTGCCATGCGAATTCGAAGTACTTGAAGCAGAACAGAACGGATAGATTCAATAAGACACAGATGATCACGCATATTTTCCTGAGCCGCTGTCTGCGGTCTTCTACCATATGACTGTCCGTCTTGATTCTCTCCAGAGCCAGGCCGCTCAGATAAGTGACCACAGTCGAGAACAGGAGCAGCAGTATATATTTCGCATTCCAGCACATGTAATAGTAATAACTGCAGATCAGCAGCCACAGATATTTCACTCTGCGCGGCATAATATAATAAACCGCCAGCGCGACCGGCAGGAACACTAAGAAATGAAGCGAATCAAACAGCATTTCATTTCCTTTCCTCACTGAATAATTGTGTTGCGGAAGATATAATCATATATCATCGCATATTATCATACCTAATTATAAGACTGTACGGGCTTTTTGGGGACATATATTTTGAGGCATATATTTGGGGACATATATTCGAGGACATATATTCGAGGACATATATTTGGGGACATATGCTGGGAACAAGAACGGATGAGGAAAATGCAGATAGTGGGCTTGCAGCCCACCAATTTGATAGAGAAATGCAATAAAATACTCACAAGGCAGCCATCCTTGTGAGTGCTTCTATTAATGTCTTTATTCCCGATTACTCCTGCGAAGTGTCGCCGGAGGTCTTCTCAAGATGCTTCTTAAGGACAAGATTAATATACTGACTGAAGTTGCGGTCGTCCGCTTCAGCCAGCTCCTTGATCCTCTTGATCACATCTTCGTCGAGCGTGATGCTTACTTTGCTCTTCAGGGGCTTCTGTGTATTCATGTTCCCATTATAAGGACTTTGTATAGATAAATCTAATAAGTATTACTAAGTAATATAAAGTAGTACTGGAACTTGCAG
>CAMOXN010000053.1 GCA_946629175.1 uncultured Lachnospiraceae bacterium
CTTCCCGCAGAAGGCGCAGGAGCCTCATATACTCCAGATTGACGCCGTCCTTTCCAAGCGCGATCACGAACAGAACAGGAAGAAACCCCGCCGCGGGACGTTCCGCTTCTTTAAAATAGCGCCCGGCCTCCTCTGCAGTCGTAAGAACGACATACTTTACGCCGCCGAGAGCTTCCATGAGTACCTTGTGGAGCCTTTCGCTCAATCCCGCCGGCCCTTCCTGCGGGTAGATCACCGGCAACAGCTGCGGATCATACATCTCAAAGACCTCTTTTCCTTCCGTCCCTTTCTTTTTGCAGATCGCTATTTTGCCGGATCGCTGTCGGCATACCGCTGTTTGACGATCGCTGCAGCAGATCGCTGTTGGCAGATCGCTGTCGGCATACCGCTGTGATCAGCAGATCGCCTTCAGCGTCTCCTCGGCCTCGCGGATCCGTGCGAACAGCTTCCCGGGCAGCGGCAGCACTTCCGTCTCCAGCCCGTCCGGCGTATAGCGGTTCTTGACACCCATGAACGCGCCGCCCAGGTAAACGGAACCGCAGTGCCATTCACCCCTCAGCATGAGAAGGATGGACAGCGCGCCCGAGGAAAAGGCCGGCGCCACGAACGGCTTGAAGCCGAGCGCCCGCATCTCCATGTTCGCCGTCACGACCTTCTGCGTCAGCTCTCTGGACAGCTCATCGTTGTAATCCGAAATGGAATCCGCGACGACCAGTTCCTGTCCGTGGGGCCCGAAGGTGCGCCCCTCTGTCAAAAACCTGCTGAAGCGGGGATCTCTCTTCGCGTAATAGGCGGCCCGCGCGTTCATGACGCCGAGGCCGAAGCCCTGGATCTGCTCGGGGCGCAGCCCCTTCCAGTCCAGCTCCCCGTTTTCATTCCGGTTGCTCTCAAGAAGCGCCGTCTTGGCCAGGGGGTCCACCGGATCCGACACCTGGCAGAACATGCCGCGGAAGCCGCAGTTCCTTGCCTGCCGCGCGTACATGCCGACGATCTTCCGGTTGTTCTCGAACTGGTACATCCGGACGTCCTTCACGCCGCTTCCCACCGGGGGGATCCCCTTGGACGCGACGAAAACGACGACGTCCGCGTCAAAAAGCTCCTCCGCTTTGATCGCGCGGACCTCCGGGAGGCGGTCATAGTCCCATGGATAGGCGATCTGGTTCTGTTCAAAAGCCCATCTGGCAGTGACTTTCTCGTCCAGGTCGCATATGCCGATCTGAGAAATACAGTCCCCGCCCAAAAGGTGCAAACCGGTCAGGAGGTTGGAACCCACATCCCCGATCGCGAGAATATTTACTTTTTTCTTTCCTTTCGGCAGAAAAGCCGGTCCTGCGGCCGCATCCGCGCCCTCCGTCAGGATCTCTTTCCATCCGGACTGACAGGCGTTCACCGCCCGGAGCTTACTTTTCTCCATAAAGCCTGCGAGCAGCGCTTTCTCTCCGGCGTGCTCCGGTCTGTCCAGGATCTCAGCCTCCTCGGCCGCAGCTTTCCTGAGTTCTTCGGAGCTCAGAAAGACTGCGCTCTCCTCGCTCTGAAACAGAAGATCGAGGTCATTGACCAGAAAAGACGCGCGGCAGCTTCCCGGTTCCCGAAAATAGAGGAAAGTAAGCCTGTCCGCCGTGCGGGCCGCCTCCGGCCCCTCCGGGCTGAGGCCTTCCGGGACAGCCTGTCCTTTCCGTACAAAGCAGATCTCATTTCCGATTCTGTAAAAATCAAACATACTGCCTCCTGTCAAAGCGCTCTGCGCGAAGTTTCCCTGTAAAGCTTGCAGAGAATTCGCGCAGGCGGTTAAAAACTACATGATCAAAGGCGCGGTCGCTCCGTACTGCCGCCGGATCAGATCTGCCTTGTGGCCAGAGTGTCCGCCTTGGAGCGGTACAGCATCTCGAGATCATTTTCCAGATAGACAGAAGCCGCAAGATTCGGATCATAGTTCATGCAGCTCCCCCTGTCAGGGCACAGCGGCAGGTTCACCGCCTCGGAGAGACGGGAGAGCGTCAGGTTCCTGGCGAAGAGCTTTCTGTACTCCTGTTCCAGAGCGTAAAGCACATTTCTCGCGTTCCTGATGCAGCATGCGCTGAACTCGAACAGCGCTTCTTCCGAGGCGCCCCGCAGCGGCGGCTGCGTGTAGGGCTGGATCAGGTTGATGGAAGGGGCGAGCCCCGCCACCTTCATGGATTCGCGCCTCACCTGGTCGCCTCCGATAAAGGGATACAGGGAGGATTCCATGAACCAGTTGCGCATGTTCGGCACATAATACACCCATTCCGCTTCCAGTCCCATTGTGGCCAGTGTGTTCTTCCCGTAGCCGGTGATGATGCCGAGCAGGAAAGTCCTGATATTGACGCCCTCTTCCCTGAGCAGCGGTGCGATCGCGGAAATACGGATGCCGCTGCGGTTGAGGACATCGTCCACAAGGATCGCCGGCCGGCGGAAGGACTTGATCGCCCTGACCTGGGTGCGCAGAGGTGTGTAGCCCGGGAAAGGCTCCACCGTGCAGGTGCTCAGATCCGGTTCGTAGACCTTGTCAGTGTGCAGTGTCTTGGTCACCGTGTTCGGCGCCACGGTCCCGCGGAGGATCTTGCCGAAGGGAACGCACATCAGCTCTCCGAGCTTACGAGGGACCTGCACCTCACGCGGAACGCCGTTCAGCGCCGTGATCTTATCCACCAGACGGTGGTAGAGCACGGAAGCGGAGATGGCGATCACGAGGTTCCCGGGGTAAAGTTTGGTCATGCTGTACTGCAGTTCCATCTGCGCCTTGTGGATCAGCCTGAGCACCCTGTCGTTCGAGGAGAAAGGCGCCTTAAGGGTCGTCTCCATGTTGGCGAGGAGCATGAGCGGCGCGTGCATATCGACCACGTAGATCGGCACGTCTTCGGGCGCCTCCTCCGGTTTTATGAAGCCCTGCCGCACGATCGCGGAAAGCGCTCTTTCCGGGCAGTAGCCGTCCTCCGGCAGGAAAATAGCGTAGTCGCAGCGGTGTTCGAAGGAACGCATGACCGCTTCCGTAAGAAGGAGCTGTTCCGCGTCGTGGATCATAGGATCATTGTTCATATAGAGACCGGTGATCATCAGTACTTCTCCGGCCGTGCGCCTTTGCACCATATCGCAGAGATGCACGTCCTTCAGTACCGTGAACAGATCGTCCGGCGCGATATAGCGGATCCGCGCCGCACCGACGAGCCGGCTGTTGTCCATGTTGTTCCGAAGCAGCAGCAGCCTGTCTCCCGAATCCTTCATGGCTTTTATGAGCTGCGCTCTGTTCTCCTCCTCGCTGAGGAGCGTTTCCTCCACCTCTTTGAGAAGTTCTGAAGAGGGATGCTCCACCTCTTCGTAAACGATGGCCCTTGCCTGGATGATCGGCTTGTATTCCGGCTCGCGCAGATACAGTCCGTTGTTGTAGATGTATTCCTGCACCACCGGATCGATCAGGTTCGATATATCCCGGTTCTGGTCGATGTTCTCGCGGATCCTGGTGGAAGAGATCTCCTCCAGCTCCTCGGGAAGCTCCAGCTCGATGAGCTTGCCGGTAATGCCCTCCATCATCTCCCGGTTGTATCTGGAATCCGCGTCCTTATCCCCAACGCGCCGGAAAGCGATGTGGTTCATGCCGCGGATGGTGTCGTCCGCGAATTCCTTCTGGTAGAAGGAGGCATGGGCTATGACGTCCGATCCGACCACAAGATACAGCTCCCGTCCGGGGAACAGTGTCTTCAGCTCCCTGAGGTCCGCGGGGTTCCCCGGGTTGATCGGCAGCTCATAGGGGAACAGGTTCACGTGGAACTGGTCCGCGATGCTCATGTTGACGATCTGCCGGCGGATGAAGTGGGGCTGGGCCCTCTTGGACCAGGAGAACTCATCCACGGACAGGTACACTTCAAAGCCCATGTCGGCGATCATCTTCGCGATGCCCTTGTGGGACAGAGTGAATGGATCGAACGTGCCCGGGAAGAAAGCGACCTTGCTGCGGGTCCTGACCTCAAGATTTCCTTCGAGCAGCCGGTACTCGGTGATGAACCGGTACAGGCTCGAGAGGCTGGCAGCGCGGTAGAAGTGCGTCAGCTGGTCGCCGGGATTCTCGTTGAGCTGGAAGCAGATCTTCCTGAAGGCTGTCAGGAAGATGTCCCGTTTCTCAAGCCGTTCCAGGTGCGCCGAGTCGAATACATGGCCGAGGACGAGCAGGGCCTCCTGGCGCACCTTCTCGCGGTAACTCGCCATGCCCCGCATAAGAAGCCCGATCAGGTGTTTCCACCGCTTGGCCTGAACTGCTTTATCCTCTTCAAAGCGCTCCGCGTGCCGGGGGTAATGCTCCAGAATCGTTCCCACAGTATCCAGGGCCACCGCCGTCACATGGTCGGAAGTGCTGGCCTGCATCTCGCCGAGGGAACCGATGAGCTCGTCCAGCTGCTCGGGCGGGAGCCACATCGCCAGCTGCCCCAGCCATCTGGGAATGGTGCGCGAATAGTCCGTCTCTCCTGTCTCCAGACCGCGGAGCATTTCCACCGCGATCTCGTTGCGCTGGTCCACCCGGAGGATCGGCGCGATCCTGATCAGGGCTTTACCGGCCTCGTTGCGCACCAGCATATACTGCCCCACCTTGATCATGTTGGAGAGGTGGGTGGCGACGTGGAGCGCATGGGCGCTGTCTCCGTTCAGCACCTGGTCCTCCAGAAGGCGGATATTCACGACCTCCTGCACCCACGGCGTGTTGGTCTTTAAGTTGTCGAGGAAAATATCCGTCACCACGTCCTGCTGGTACAGGATCTTTTCCTGGGCGGAAGTGTCCAGACCCATGTTCCCGAAGATCTTGTACTTCAGGAAAGTATAGAGAACGGAGTTGTCTGTAGGGATCGCGGAAATGTCTTCCCTGATCTCTCTCAGCACCGGAAGATCGTTCTCCGTCAGCCCGTACTCCGACAGCGCTCTCGTGATCTGATGAAGAGCGCGCCAAGCAGCAGTCCTGACTCTCTCGTTCCCGTTCTTTGCGCAGTACAGGACGAACCTGCCGATGCGGTTGGTGTGTTCAAGATCGATCCTCTTAAAAGGAATGACTTCCACGCAGTTCATGAGCGTGAACTGCTCCTCCGGCTTCTTCCCCGCGGGATTGGTGTACCATTCCATCAGGGCCTCCAGGAACATGGACAGGTCTGAAGAGTCCGCATATTCCTGCATAGCCTGAACGATGTTCTTGAGCTGGGAGCGGATCCTTCTCTGGAGCAGGTCGATGAAGCGCTGGTCCGGGCGGATCGTGATCTCAAGGTAATACTTCCAGAGTTCCTGCATCCTCACCTGGGTCTCGTCAGCCATGCCTTCCGGCCTTCTCTTCCGGTAGCCGGCGTTGAACCTGGCAATGATCTCAGCCAGAAGCTCTGCAGCCTGAACGCGGATCTCGCCGTCACGGTTCATGAAGAGCTCGTAGAGGAACAGCAGCGTCTGCTCCTTCTGGGCGTCACTGGTGTATGTGAAATACTCCTGCAGTACGTTCAGATACGCTCGGACATTCTTCCAGTTCTTTTCACTGCGTGCGGCCTCCAGGATATTCCCGAAGCTTTGCTCCGCGGTCAGCTGGTGCATGACGTCCATGTTGTGCTCGATGGCCATGTGGATCAGGGACTGCACTGTCTGCTGCGGTGTCCTGAGCCCGGTCAGCGGGAGCTTTTCGGGCGGCGCCGGGTGTCCGTTCAGGTCCACGTCCACCCCGTGGAACCGCATGTAATTCTCGAAATCCGCGAGCTTCGCATAAACAAAACGGTAGCGCTGGTGCTTCTTCGCGTCCACGTTCTCGAGCTTATTGAGGATGACGTTGAAGGCGTCCTCCATGGAGGAGATATGGGTGATCTCCACCCCGTCCTTGCCGCGGCTGGATTTCACGCGGAAGTCGGAGTAAATAAGGCAGAGGGATTCCACGGTCAGGTTCTGCGGCTCCAGGTCCCAGGTGGAGTGGTTCGCCGCGATCTGTCCGATGTGGGGAAGGCCGTGCCTGCCCGTCCAGACCGCTGTGTAATAGTAATGCATAAAGGGAACTTTTTCATTCGGTTTGCAGCCGAACTTCCCGAGGTCGTGGGACGCCGCCGCGCCGGATATAAGGGTCAGGTCGACCGGAGCTCCCGCCTCGTAGAGTCCCCGCGCAATGGTCATGGACACATAGTGGACGCCCGCGATATGCTCCAGCGTCTTGAACTTCGTTACCTCGCCGTTCAGGCGCATCATCTCGTATATGTACTCTTTATGCCACATTCCGAGGAACCTCTTGTATTCCTCGTAATTCTCGAACTTCCGCGCCTCCTCGTCATCCAGGAACCCGTAGTCCATCAGCGGCTCGAAAGGCATCACTTCCCGCTCCCGGTCAAAGAAGAAGCGGAGCACGTTCAGGTAATACAGGGCGCCCGCGCGGTACGCTCCGTACTTCTCCGTGAACTCTTTTTCCGGATACAGAATGTGGCACACGAATTTATAGGTGAAGGACATCCACCCCTCCTCCGGCTCTTTCCCCAGAAGGAACATGGTGGGACGGCACACCTCGTAAAGCCTCTTGCAGGTGATCCGCTTCCTGATCGGGAACAGGGTGGAGAGCTGTGCCTCCCAGTACTCCCGGTTCAGGAGCATCTCCACGGTTTCCTTTTCAAGGCCTGCCTCCTTAAGGAATTCCTCCGTGGTCATCTCCGCGCATAATTCCGCATAGATCTGGCGTATCTCTTTTTTGGTCATACAGATCCTCCTTCATAACTGTTCTGCCGCACGGTGCGGGTGTTCCCATAAGCGGCCGCATCCATACGGGCGCCGGTCCGGCAATTGGTGATATTCTCCAAAAATAGCTCAAAATCATCAATAAAAATGTTCGTTTTACCGTCGTGGCGCGTCCGGCCGGCAGTCATCCGACACGAATATGAACAAACGCTCCGCCCGTTCGCCCTGTCTCTTTAGTATAAACGTAAAGCTCAAATAAAACAACGTCTCACAGGTCAAAAGAGAGACGCCGCGCAGTTCCTGCCGTATCCGGACGATGCGTCCCCGCGGCCGGAGCGGAACGCGGCGCCGGGATGAAAAAGCCCCGGGAATGCTCAAAAAAGCCCCCGGAAGCGCTCTTTTTGCAAAGCGTTTCCGGGGAGCTGTCAGTTCTTTTTAATGTCTATGCGTTTTATTCTTCCTCGTCGCTGAGCGCCTCGGTCTGCTGTACGAGGACCTTCTTACTGTAGCTGGAGAAGGCGTCTTCCACGAGCGCCTCGTCGGGCTTGGGCGTGATCATGGACACGACAGGGACGATCACAAGGCCCGCCAGCATGCAGAACGCGCCCGCGTTGATGGGGGACTGGAGCATTTTCGGAAGGGCCGGGCGGGCAAGCATATCCGCCAGCATGAACACGACAGAGAAGATAAAGCACACCCAGCAGGCAAAACCGGACGTCTTCTTCCAGTACAGCCCGTACAGGAAAGGTGCGAGGAACGCGCCTGCCATGGCGCCCCACGAGATGCCCATCAGCTGCGCGATGAAGGTCACGTTGGAGCGGTACTGGATGAGAGCGATGATGACGGAGATCAGGATGAAGACCACGATCAGCCAGCGCATGATCAGGAGCTGTTTCTTCTCTTCCAGTTTCTTAAAGACATGTCCCCTGATCAGGTCCAGTGTAATGGTGGAACTGGAGGTGAGCACCAGGGAGGACAGGGTGGACATGGAGGCGGATAGCACCAGGATGACCACGACGCCGATCAGGATGTCCGGAAGGCCGGAGAGCATAGTGGGAACGACGGAGTCAAAGCCGTTCGCGGCAATGTCGATCTGATCGGAGAAGAGGCGTCCGAAACCGCCCAGGAAATAGCATCCGCCCGCGATCACCATGGCGAACAGCGTTGAGATGATCGTGCCTGTCTCAATGGACCTCTCATTCTTGATGGCATAGAATTTCTGCACCATCTGCGGAAGTCCCCAGGTGCCCAGGGAGGTCAGGATCACGACGCCGAGAAGGTTGAACGGATCCGGGCCGAAGAAAGAGGCGAAGACGCCGGGCGTCGAGGAGACCGTTTCGTCGCTGACTCTTGCCAGGCCGTCCATAGCAGCCATGAGGCCGCCTCTGCTTCCGAGAACGGCAAGTATGACAGCGGTGATGCCGACCAGCATAATGATGCCCTGTATGAAGTCATTGATCGCGGTCGCCATATAACCGCCAACAATGACGTAGATTCCCGTGAGAACAGCCATCGCGACCACGCAGACGGAGTAGTCGATGTTAAAGGCCATGCCGAACAGTCTGGAGAGACCGTTATAAAGGGATGCAGTGTAGGGGATCATAAAAATGAACGTGATGACGGAAGCAGCGATCTTGAGATTCTCGCTCCCGAAGCGCTTGCCGAAGAATTCGGGCATGGTGGCGGAGTCCAGGTGCTGCGTCATGATCCTGGTGCGCCTGCCCAGGATCCTCCATGCGAGGAGGGATCCGATGAGCGCGTTGCCGATGCCCGCCCATGTGGCGGCAATGCCGTATTTCCAGCCGAACTGGCCCGCGTAACCGACGAAGACGACTGCGGAAAAATAGGAGGTGCCGTAAGCGAATGCCGTGAGCCAGGGACCGACCGAGCGGCCGCCGAGGACGAAACCGTTGACATCGGTCGCGGACTGTTTGCAATAGAAACCGATGCCCACCATGATGGTGAAGAACAGCAGAAGCATCAATACTTTGATAATCATTTTCACTTACCTCCTGTGGGTGTTCTGCGGCTGAGCAGCAGGAACCGCTCGCGCTTTGCCTTCGTCAGTTTAGTGCTTTAAAGTTTAGCACTTTAAAGTGTAGTGCGCCGACGTTTTAAACTGTAGCACCTGTTGGAGGCGATGTCAATATAAATCTAAAAAAAGTATAAAAAAATGCGCCGTTTATGGCGCATTTTTCTACTTCTTCTCCAGGCTGTAGGACCTCAGAAAAGTATGCTTTCCCTCCTTGTATTCATAGACGCGGATCTCGCAGTTCTTCGCCCTCTCCCAGTGAAGGCCGTCCGGCGCCTCATCGAGATAGCCGCACAGCGCCCGCATGATACCGCCGTGGCAGGCGACGAGCACGTTCTCATAATCCCTGCTCTCCAGCTCCCTCAGGAACGAGGCGGCCCGCGCCTTCATCGAGTCCAGCGTCTCGACCGTGTCGGGCACGGGGAAGACCTTCGGGAACATCCAGTAGAGGGTCATGGCGGGGCCCATCAGATAATATTTGCACTTCTCGTATCTGCCGAAGTCCGTCTCGATGAGGCGCTCGTCAACAATGACCTCGGAGAGACCGACATTTCCGATGATGGAGCCTGTGACCCGCGCCCTCTCCAAGGGGCTCGCGTAGACGGCGTCAAAATACACATCACCGATGTTCTTCCGGGACTGCCTTGCCTGCATGATCCCCTTCTCGTTGAGGGGGCAGTCTGTCAGCCCCTGCATGCGCTTGTCGCGGTTAAGGTCTGTCTGCCCGTGGCGGGCAATCCATATTTTCATAACTCAGTCCGACCCTTCCCTTTATGAATGGCATTAAGTATGCGTTCTGCTGCTGCATGGCCGCTTACCGGAACAGCCCGGCAGGAAGCCTGTCAATAAGAACGGACGCGCCGATCCCGACGGTGATCCCGGCAGCCATTCCCGAGATGATAAGGACCGGCATATAGTGGATGAGCTGCGGCCCGGAGATCAGCAATATCGCGACAAGGAGCTGTCCCAGATTGTGAAAGACGCCTCCGCCCATGCTCACGCCGATGACGGAGAACAGGCCGGCCTTTTTAAGTAAATACATGACAAGAAAACTGGCGCAGCTGCCTGCGAGCGAATAGAGGGCCGCGAACAGGCCGCTGAACAGGAGCCCTGCGAGCAGCACGCGGATCAGGTTCGCGGCGAACGCGTACCGCGCGTCCATGCGGTACATAATGATCAGCGGGACAAGGTTAGCCAGTCCGAGTTTGATGCCCGGGACTCCCGCATTGAAGGGAACGAGCGCCTCAACATAGGAGAAGATCAGGGCGAGTGCGGAGAGAAGACCTGTCAGAGCCACTCTGCGCGCCTGAGAATGCTCATTTGGCGATGACATCGACGGCATTATCTTCTCCACCCCCTTCCTTACTGCCGAAGATCTCTACGATCACATAATTCGGCAGACAGACTATCGTTTCTCCTGGCCGCGAGATCTCCCCGGTATGAACGCAGACCTGATTCCTGCAGTCGGAATACTTCATACAGACTTTCCTGTCCTGAACAGATATAATGTTGATGTGCCCGTCATGGCTGATCTCGATCTCAGTGTCTTTGTCGAGCGGATAGACGCCGACGGTCTCTCTGCCGCTGATGATCCTGACCTTCTGTTCCCCGCCGGCAGAGTGGAAAAGCGGTGCCGCCGCGACGATCGCTGCCACAGCCAGGAAAAAGAAGAAGAGCAGAAAATCGGCTTTTCGTAAAGATGCGATCATAGTTGTCCAATTACCTCTTTTTAAGTAGAACTCACGGTGCCTTTCGGGATGTGACAGGGGACTGCCCGTTACTGAAGCCATGCCGCAGGCATTCCTTTCAAAAACGCGCTCCTCGATATGAGCGCTTTTTTCACATTATTCATACGGTTTTCTCTCAACGATCATGGTCTTCAGGCGCTCCCACCGTATCCCGAAGAACCGGTTGACATATG
>CAMOXN010000054.1 GCA_946629175.1 uncultured Lachnospiraceae bacterium
TCGTAGAACTTGATCGCTCTCCGGTTATCCGTGCGCACTTCAACAGCCAGTATCTTCATCCCGTCCTCAATGCATTCGTGCTCGGTCTCCGCAAGGAGCCGGGAGCCGCAGCCCCGTCCCTGATACTCAGGCAGAACGACGATCATTGACAGGAACGCGCGCCTCAGCTTCCTGTCATTGTGATAAAAGGCGGCAAAGCCGACACGCTCAGCGTTTTCCTCCAGCTCGATCACGGTCCCGAAGGCCGTGAACTTCTTGGCCATTTCCTCCAGATCGATGCGCCCTGCCCGTATCGGTTCAAGGTCCTTGGAGTAATAATTCAATATATCGTAAATTTCTTTGTAATTCGTCACAACGCGGATCATGGTCGTTTACCTCTTAACTCTCTATGTTTCTGATTGTAACATTATGAGAGCCGTCAGCGCAACTACAGACTCGGCCGCAAGTCCGCGACCGGGAGCCCGGGCCTGCCGGTCGCGTGCTGCCGCGCGGCTGTTCAGCAATTTCCCGTATACACGTACCGGAGCTGCTCTCTTGCGACTTCCGCCAGCCGGTACACTTTTTTGACGCTTGTGGCAGGCCGGTCCGTCATGTGAAAGCGAGGGAAGAACCGCGAGATATGGAGCGGGATCTCATTTCCGGGGACTCTGCCCGAAAGCCCGGCGATCCAGGCGCACATCTGACGCATCTCATCCTCGGAGTCGTTCTCGCCGGGAATGATCAGCGTCGTCAGCTCCACGTGGCAGGACTGCGCCGCGCGCTCGATAAAGCGCATCACCATGCCGCGGTCGCCGCCGAGCACTTCTTCGTAATATCTGTCCGTAAAGCCTTTCAGGTCTATGTTCATGGCGTCGATATAAGGCAGGATCTCCTCAAGTACAGGAAGTTCCGCCGTTCCGTTCGAGACCAGCACGTTCACCATGCCTGCCTTACGGACAAGTCCGGCGGTATCCCGCACAAATTCATAGCCCACCAGCGGTTCATTATAGGTGAAGGCAAGGCCCGCGTTGCCGCGGTCCCGGTATTTTGCCGCGATCCGCGCGAGCTGCTCCGGCGTGATCGTCTCAGCTGTGTCCGCGTAACGCATTGCCTCTGCCGACCATGAGATCTCATGGTTCTGGCAGAAGGGGCAGCGCAGGTTGCAGCCGTAACTCCCCACCGACAGAACAGCGCTCCCCGGCATGAACCTCCGCAGCGGTTTCTTCTCAATGGGATCGAGGGCGAGCGAGGTGATCCTCCCGTAATTGGCCGCCCTTACCGCGCCTCCGGCGCAGATCCGCGCGCCGCAGAAGCCGGTCTGTCCCTCCTTCAGTTCGCAGTGCCGAAAGCACACTTCGCATTTGGCCATGATCCCTCCTTTGTGGCACCTGGCCGCGTTTTCAGTGGTGCCTCACCACTTCGAACCGCTCCAGCTGCACGTTCCTGTCCCGGTCCGCGATCCCCGCCTTGCTCTTCGCAATGGCGATCTGCTGTTCCACCGTGTCGACGCCGTCGAGGTCCGGAAGGAGCAGGCCCCGTTTGGTCCCCTTCGTGACGATGACGCCGTAGCGCTTCACATCCAGTTCCGCCGGCGAATCGATCGGCTCCGCCTCGCCGAGTACGTCAACGCTGATCTCCAGCCACTCCAGCTCGTCCGCCGTGATGGGGTCGAACCGCGGGTCCCTCGTCGAGGCGCTGACAGCATTATCGATGATCTCCTGCGCCACGCAGCTCCGCACAGGCGCGATCGTCCCGATGCAGCCCCGCAGCTTTCCGTGCTCGTGAATGGAGACGAACGCTCCCGCCCTGGTCTTCAGCATTTCCGGCGGCAGGCCGGCCGGCACTTCCGGTCTCACTCTGTCGCGGACATACATCTCCACGGTCTTCCTGGCGAGCTGCACGTAGGGATCCTCCTGCGCCCGCGCCGCGGAGAGCTTCTTAGATGCTTTGACCAGGTACTGCGCCAGAAAATGCCTGCTCTCGTCCGGTTCCCCCGGATAGAACGTGCAGATCCCGTATCCGACGCCCGTCACATCCTCGTGGGACAGCTGCGTCGCTTTCACCGCCGATCCGTCGAACGCTCCCGCCATTATGACAAAAGACCGATGCCCGCACTCAGCCGCCTTCTCGCAGAAGCTCTCCTCAAAGTCAAAGAGTTCACCGAACGCGGCCCTCGAGCACACATCCATGATCCTCTCGTCGTACTGCGGCCCTTCCGCCGCGAAGCCGTAAGGCCCGTAGCTCTGAAGCTTGTGGGATAGGTCTCCGCTCGCCACGAACACAGCCCTCCGCCCGAGGATGTCCACCGCTTCGCGGATCATCTGTCCCAGCCTGTAATGCTCCGTGAGGGGAAGGCCGGAGAGTCCGATGCGCACTATTTTGCACATCTCCGGGTACGCTTTCCTGATAAAATACAGCGGCACCATCGTCCCGTGGTCCAGCTTCCTGTCGCGCTCGCCCATGACTCCTGCCGGGAACCCCTTCTCCCTTGCAAGCTTGCTGATCAGGGAAGTAAGTTCCGCGTCGTAATCCACCCGGTAACTCTCCTGCCCGGCCCGGAACTGCCCAAAATCGCCGCGGGCGCTCTTTCCCGGCGAAATGTGAAAATAATCCGCATACATCGTCGCATGAGGACTTGTAATGATGATCGTGTCGGGCCTGAGCGCCGCGATCTCCTCCGCGGCCTGCTCGTAGGCACGGGTCGTCTTCTCTACCTGCTTTTCACTCCCCCGCCCCACGGCCGGAACGATCATCGGCGGATGCGGCACCATAAATCCTGCAAGTATCGGCATAACTACCTCCCTTATCCAATCTCCTGGTATCCATTGCCCGAACGGTCTTTACCCCTTTCAGCCAATATACTTCCTGACATTCCTGACTACTCTCCTGTCGCTGTCCTTAAGCTTATCCCGGTCTTTCCCATCCGTGATGATGTCCGAGACTTCATCCAGCTCTTCCCACGTCACCATTGCGGCGTGGCGCAGGCGCAGGTAATCCTTGTGCCCGCCTGTTCCCGTGCTGACCCGTTTCCGAAGTTCCTCCGCGGGCATCGGGATCCATCCCTTCACCGCCAGATATGTGAGCCAGCGCCGATGCTCCGTCTGCGCCAGAAGATCGAGCACCCCCGGCTCCGAAAGCATCTCCTCATAGATAGAAAGAATTCTGCTGATCCGTGTTCTGTCTCCCTCGGTTTCAGCGGCCTGAACGGCTTCCGCCCAGTACACCGCCTGCTCATAGCCCGAATACATCCGGGATGCCCCTGCCGTATCGGCACCTGCGCCGCCTGTTCCGGTACCCGCCGCGCCTGCTCCGCCTTCGGAGGACTCCCGCCTCATGCTCTCTTCGATCGCCCCGGAGTCATAGAGCCGGTTGACGATGTACTCCGCGCTCGCCTCAGAGCTCCGGAAGTTGTAGACGGATTTGTTCAGTTCCATCCAGGCCTGATCTTTCTGCTCCGAAGTCGGCACCTCGTCATCGTCGCCTAGGCTGTAGGAGAGCTGCACATTGTACAGGATCCTGTCCAGGTTGCTGCTCAGTATGTTCTGCGCCGTGAAGAGCCGGCTGTCCGTGCCGAAGACATGAAAATCATAGGACTCCCTGCTCTCCTGGATGCACAGCCCGTCCGCCCTGTTCGCCTGCCTGCTGTCCTTGACGCAGACTGCGATGAAGGGCTGGTGCCCGCTCTCAGGCTTCTGCCTCGCGATCCATGTCCGGACCCACATGGCTGTCCGCACATTTTTCTCATCATCTCCGCACGCGATCAGGATATAGTTGGTATCGGGGAACTCCCTCTCGTGCAGACGCAGCTGCTCCCTGTTCATCAGGTCCTCGAACGCAAGGTCGTAGCTTACTCCGCCTGCGAGCGACGGATCGAACAGCGCCGGGCATGTCATATACATCCTGTCCCGGATCTCGTCGGCGTCCTCACCGACATAATAGATCTTCAGGGGGTTCCTTGTGAGCTGCCCCATCCAAAGTGAGGTATACAGCGCGTTCTCCGCGACGTTTCCGCCCCCGATGATCATCAGGCTGATGGTATCCTGCCCTGCCTGCGAACCGGCCGTCTTCTTCGTCTGCGCGCCGGCAGCCTGATTTACCTGCGCGCCGTCCGCCTGCCCTGCCTGCAGCCCCGAGAAAAGCGGCCATCTCTTGAAGAGTTCCTGCACGCGCATCCTGTCGGTATTCATGATCCACACAAAGATCCCGTGTTTGTCCTGCGCGTCCAGGATATTGTCGAGCTGGTCGCTCTCCAGGAGCAGGTGCACTTTGACTCTGTCGGCCTCCGACCAGTGGTCCCGGCTGCTGCCGGCCGCCAGCACACTGTCAGTCTCCGGCCGGTGGTCCCCGCTGACACCGGACGGCTTCCCTCCGGCATCCGGGCGCCGCCGGTCACTTTTCATGAGCACATCAGCCACCTTGAGGATCCCCATGACGTCATTGAAATTGCTCTCCTCATCTTCGAGGAGAAAGAAATCGATCGTCCTGCCGCGCCTGTAAGTAACGGTTCTCAGCAGCAGCGACGGATGTTCTGCGGTGTACCATCCTTTGAGCCGGGAGATCTGTCTTTTGGCGGAGTCGCCCGGGTCTCCGTACACATTGCAGAAGAGGAAGGAACAGCTCCCCGCCGCCCTGCCCTCGGATTCGAAGATGCTCTGCGCAAGTTCCAGGTTCTTCTCTCCGACGCCGTTAAAGACATACACCCGGCTCTTTCCGGAGAGTCTGCCGGTCGCGAACCGGTACCCGATCCTGTTGCCGAAGATCCCCGCGACCGTGAGAATACCGGACAGAGGGACCATCACACTGACATAAGAGAGCACGACGCTGTAGAACTGCAGGAAAGCCTCGCTCACTCCCGATGCCTGCGCCAGATAAGCGATCTCGATCGCCGACTCGTAATCGGCGTCCATGGAGACTGTCTGCATGAGGCGGACGATCATGAACGGGACGATGAGCAGATCGTGTTTAAAGTCCTTGATCTCAGGCTGCCAGGAGTACAAAAACCAGGGAAAATATAGAATGCACGTATTGATGAGCGATACGGCCAGCACTGCGTGGACCGGCTGCTCCAGCCTTCCGAACAGGTTCAGCCTGCGCGTGCAGGCGACGACTCCCGATATTGTGACGAATACTGCCAAAGCCAGGCATACATAGAAGATCATTTCACGTTACCTCACTGTATCGCTTCCTTTGTTCTCCGGAGATGTCAATAATGGTGGTATCTGTACCTTCCAGACATCATCATGCTGAGACCGTGAAGCCCGGTTGTTTCTGCCTGGCGCCCCAAATTCTAAGATCCCTTGATCCGGGGAGTCGCTGTTCTTGGGTTAAATAAGATGAAACCGGCACTCGACGCCCCAGGCGCAAGATCGCCTTTTTTTAGGGCGTCATAAAATCAACCTTTTAACTCCCCCAATTAACAAATCCTGTTATTTAAGGCGTGAGAATTCTGCCGGAAAATGATAATGATTCTCATATTCAGGAAAAAGTGACTCCTTTATTTGAGAGTTCTTCTATTTTGAGGCGTTTACTCAATTCCCATAGTTGAGGGCCTCGTAAAAACAGGAGCTTTCTGCACTCCTCAAAAATTAGAAGCTCTCCATATAGGGCGTTATAGTGAAAATCGCCGACGCCCCAAAATGAAGTCTTCTTTAGATTGAGGCGTTCAACGCAATCTCATGCCGCAGCAAATACCCCTTCGCGCGGCACATGGCGGATCACCGCCGCCAAAACTCCCACTCCTTTAATGCCTGATCTTCCCGCTTAACTCGAACGCTTTGTAGGCCGCGCAGTCCGCGATGAACGCCACAGCCAGCGCGCGGCAGATGACCGTCAGGATCCCGGGGTCGATCAGGCCCATCGAGAAGATGATGAGCGGTATCATCATGTAGACGAGGAGCAGTCCGGACAGGCCAAAAAACAGCACGGACCTCAGGCATATGTATCCGTTGATATTGCCGAAATTCCATTTCTCAACATTGTAGTCCCACAGCCTCACGTGAAAGGCTTCATACAGGACCCAGCCCGTGGCATATTCCATGATACCGGAGACAACGACACACATTATGAACACAAGGAACGGATGCTCCTTGCTCGGATAGACAAGGAATGTATAGGCCGCTCCTCCGAAAACGTAGATCGGGATCCAGGGGCCGAAAGTCGACCCTCTTTTGATCCATTTCCCCGTGTCGATCCTGTAGAACAGAAGCTCGTAAACAAAGCCGAAAACGCCGCTGCTCACCATGATGAGTATCAGAAGATTGATGAGCCGGACGGTATCCCAGCCGGTTTCCTCTTTAAGAAGACTCATAGACTGACCCTTTCCCTTCCGCAATGCCAGTGATGTTCCAATCAATAACTGCTGCTTCTATTATAATAAAAAAAGAGCCGGGAAACAATTTCCCGACTCTTTCATATACCAGAACGGAATCACCGGGCCGTCCGGCAGATCTAAAGCTCGTCCAGCAGGTCTTCCCCCTGCGGCCCGGTCTTCGCAAGCGCCGCCTCTTCGGCGTCCAGTCTCGCCCTGCGCATTTCCAGCTGAGGCAGGAATGCCTCCTCGTACACAAAGTCAAGAATAGCAGCCAAAGGGATCGCCAGAAGGATCCCCACGATACCGAAAATATTGCCGAACACAATGATCGCGACCAGGATCAGCAGTCCGGAAACGCCGAGGGAATCCCCGAACAGCTTAGGCTTGATCACATAGCCGTCGAGCGCCTGCAGGACAGCCGTGAACGCGAGGAACATCAGCGCGTGCCAGGGATTGACCAGAAGCAGGATAAATCCTCCGATCGCCCCGCCGATGATCGGCCCGAAGCTCGGGATCAGGTTCGTGACGCCGCAGACAACAGCGATCAGTCCGATGTAGTCCATCCGGGCGATCGCCATGAAGACCGCTGTGGCTCCGCCCACGATCACCGCGTCAAGGATAGAGAACACGATGTAGCGGACCAGAATGTCGTTGCACTTGCCCAGAAAATGCATCGTCTCCCCGAACACTTTGGCAGGCATCAGGGCCTTGAGCAGCCTGGTGGTCCCCTCTCTAAGCGCTTTCTTCGCGCTCAGAAGGTAGAACGAGAGGACGAGAGCCAGTCCCCAGCTCACAATATTTTTACCGAGGTCCTTCGATGTGCTTACGATGCTCTTGAGCGAGGAGGACAGCAGCTGCGACCCTGTCTTGATCAGGTCCTCCGAAGAGGTCACAAATTCCTCCAGAGGGTTCCCTATGTCGATCCCGGCGATGTTCAGCTCCTGCAGCCACTTCTGAAGGGACGCGATATAGCCGTCTAAATTTCCCAGCAGAAGCCCTATGCTCTCGACCAGCTGCGGGATCAGCGCCAATAGCAGGAGTGATAAGAGCAGTATCACCGTGATCATCCCCAAAGCTACGGACAGTCCCCAGCGAAGCGGATCTCTTTTGATACCGCTCAGGACTTCCCTGTTCAGTACGGATGCGAGAGGATTGACCAGATACGCGATGACGCACCCCAGGATGATCGGCTTTAAGTACCCCAGAAAAGCGCCCAGCCAGCTGCTGATCGTTCCCAGATGAGTGAGCGCGACATATCCGGCGACACCGATCAGGATCGCCACCGCGTTGTTATACCAGCCTTTGTTTCTGAATCTGTTTCTCATCTCTTCGTATCTTCAACCGCATCAACCGCAGGGCGGGCCTGCGGTTGAGATCGGTCGTTTTTTTATTCGTTCGTATAGTTGTCAAAATATCCCTGCACCAGCACTACAGGGGTGCCCTTGTCGCCTGATCCGCTCGTCAGGTCGCAGAGCGAGCCGATGAGGTCGGTCAGCTGGCGGGGCGTCGTGCCCTGGGACGCCATATTGCCCTTGAGGTCCGCGTCCTTCTGGCGGATGCTCTTGGAAATCGCCTCGCGAAGCTCGTCTCCGGACAGATTCTTGTAATCGTTGTCCGCAAGGTACTTGAGCTTGAGCTCATTGGGCGTACCGATCAGGCCGTCCGTGAAGAAAGGAGAGACCACCGGGTCAGCAAGCTCCCAGATCTTGCCCTGGGGATCCTTGAACGCGCCGTCGCCGTAGACCATGACTTCCACATGCTTGCCGGTCTCTTCCTTGATCTTCCTCTGGATGTCGAGGACCAGGTCGATGCTGTCGCGCGGGAAGAGCTTGATCCTGTCTTCCGTCGACTTGTTGGAGCCCAGGAGGCCGTACAGCTCATTGTAGCCGCTGCCGTTCACGGGACCGTTCATGATCTCGTCGAGGCTGCAAACGACCTTGGCGCCGCCGTTAAGGAGGATCCTCTTGGTGCGCTTTCTGGTGTGGATGTCGCAGTTGAGGATGTGGTCCGCGTAAGGGAGGATCGCCTTGGGCTGGTTCGCGAAGATGATCTCGCACTCCGCGCCCGCGTCACCTATCAGTTTGCCGTAATACTCGACGTAATCGACGCCGGTGAACTCGTGGCGGTTGACACCGAAGAGCTCTCTGTATTTTGCCAGGGTAAGAACGTCGCTGTAGGGGTTGACGCCCGCCTCATCGATCTTGTCGAGGCTCACGAGCTCGTTCCCGACTTCGTCGGAAGGATAGCTCAGCATCAGGACGACCTTCTTCGCTCCCATCGCAATGCCGCGGAGGCAGATCGCGAAGCGGTTGCGGGACAGGATCGGGAAAATGACGCCGATGGTGCCGCCGCCCAGCTTGGCCTTTACATCTGCCGCAATGTCGTCTACGCTGCAGTAATTGCCCTGCGCCCTTGCGACGATGGACTCCGTCACGGCGATGACGTCGCGGTCGCGGAGCTCAAAACCTTCACTCTTTGCTGCTTCCAGAACGCTGTCCGTTACGATCGTGCTCAGGTCGTCTCCCTGTCTGATGATGGGGCAGCGGATGCCTCTTGACACTGTGCCGACTCTGCGATTTGTATTGCTCATTTGTCTTCTCCTTTTGTGCTAACAAAAAAAATCCGTATCAATTATACTCACAGTTTTATGATTGCGCAACGGGAAATTAGAGAGAGCCGCCAAGTGCTGTCCCTATGGCTCAGCACCTGACGGCTCCTCCCGGTCATTGTTATTTCCAGGCTCAGTCCACCCTGTTCACTCTCTCGCCGCGCCTGTATCCGTCGATCCCGTCCTTGAGGATCGACACGAGCCGCTGCCGGGTCTCCAGACCCTTCCAGCCCATGTGCGGCGTCACAATGACATTGTCGAGCGCGAACAGCGGGCTCGACGCCGCCAAAGGCTCCACTTCCTGCACATCCAGGCCGGCGCCTGCGATCTTCCCCGCTCTAAGCGCTTCGATCAGGTCATCTTCTTTGATCAGCGCGCCGCGAGCCGTATTGATGATGAACGCGCCCGGCTTCATGAGCGCCAATGTTTCCTTGTTGATCAGGTGACGGGTCGCATCGTTCAAAGGACAGTGCAGCGAAATAAAATCAGCGTTCCTGAGGACTTCTTCAAGAGTCACAAAGCGGACGCCCTCGGAATCCTCTCTTTTGGTCCGGTTATACACAAGGACATCCATGCCCAGCGCACGGCCGACCGCGATGGTCTGCCTGCCGATATTGCCGGCGCCGATGACGCCCAGCGTCTTGCCGTTGAGCTCCACATGCGGAACGGACAGGCACTTGTCGAAATTCGTGTGGTCACCCTTCGCAAGCATACTGATCTGCCTCTGCATGGACGAAGCCAGCATGAGCATGAGCATGACCGCCGTGTGCGCGACACGCTCGGAACTGTAAGCCGGGACGTTGCAAACGCCGATCCCGCGCTCATGGCAGGCGGCCAGATCGATATTGTTGTAGCCTGTTCCTGCTTCGCAGATGAGCTTTACGGTATCGGGCAGAGCCATGATATCCTCGCGGCTGATCGGAAGCTCTTTGCTGATGATGACTTCCGCGCCTTCTGAGATCTCCGTATAGCCATGGTCTTTACACATGTCACACACAACGAGCTCGTCTCCCTCGTTCGCCAATACGCTGTAATCGATGATCCCGTCGTAATTTACCTTTGCTCCGTTCAAAACTACGATCTTCATTT
>CAMOXN010000055.1 GCA_946629175.1 uncultured Lachnospiraceae bacterium
AAGGATAAGATGACGCGGATCGTGATCTGCGACACCGACCCCATGAAGGTGATCTTGGGCTTGCCGATTCCGTTATAGTACCCGGCAAAGGTGTTTCCGAAGAAACAGAACATATAGAAGAAGGAGACCAGGCGCAGGTACGCGACAGCCTGCGTGAAAGCCTCTCCGCCATTGCCGGACAGCATGAAGGCGGACGTCTGCGGAGCAGTCAGCCACAGGAATGCGGAGCAGGCAACTCCGAAGATGATAAGGATCCGGGCGCTGGAGAGGAAAGTCCTGCGGACGCGGTCTTTTGACCCGGCGCCGTAAGCCTGTCCCGCGACAACTGAGGTCGCAGCCGCACCGCTGTCGCCAAAGGAATTGATGAAGGCCTCGATCCGGGTCGTCGCCGTATAGGCGGCGATCATGTCGGCTCCGCAGATGTTGACCGCGCACTGCACGAGCATCTTGCCGATGTAGAGGCCGGTCTGGTGAAGGCCGGTGACGAGGGCGAGCGCGCACGTCTTTCTCAGGAGCTCGCCCGAGATGTGCATGTCCGGACGCCTGAACATAAATTCCCGGTGGCAGCGCATCAGGTACAGGATGCAGAGCGCGGCGGAGAAGCCCTGGGAGAGGATCGTCGCGATGGCGGCCCCGCGGGTGCCCATGGACAGCACGCCTACCAGCAGATAATCCATGACCAGGTTCAAAATAGTGGCGCCTGCAAGTATGAACAGCGGGACACGCGCGTTCCCGACGGCGCGCAGGAGGCCGTTGTAATAGTTGTAGAGGTAGGTCAGCGGAAGGCCGGCCAAGATAAGAGACAGGTACCCCGACACATAGGGGACCATGTCTCCGGGCGTCTGCATAATGCGGATCAGGGAAGAAAGGGAGAGCAGGCCGCCCGCTGACAGGACCAGAGCGGCTGCAGTACCGGTCGCCAGCATCTGATAGTGCTCCTGGCGGAAATTCCTGAGGTCTTCGGCGCCGTAAAGCTGTGCGAACATAATGGAGATGCCGGTGCAGGCGCCGATCACGATGAACATAAAAAGGTTCATGAGGCTTCCCGCAATGCCCATGGAGGCAAATGCGGTAGAGCCCGCGTAGCGGCCGACCATCCAGGTGTCGATCGTATTGTAGAACTGCTGCAGTATGTTGCTGAGAATGAGCGGGAGAGAGAGGCGGATCAGCTGCGCGGTCACGCTCCCGCTGCGCGCGTAATGATCTGCTGTATTCAGGGATCTATCGGTTCTTGTGGTTCTTTCTGCCATGTTTTCTCCGTTTTTGGGGTGTATCAGCCTTTGATATATTGGTGGTCAAGTATGTAACTGTTAAAAGTATATGCGGATTCTATAATTGAGAAAAGAGAAACATCAGAAAGAATGTGTTGCGGAAAACGCAAGGATGCGGGTCATTTGACCTCTGAGGTGAAATAGCCCGCGCAGGGGGGCAGAAGGGTCAAACGACCCCAGAGGTGAAATGACCTCTTTGCCCCCCATTGAAGCAAAAAAGAGACAGGCCGAAGCCTGTCCCTTTTATGGTCGTGCGCCCGGAGGCGCCTGTCTCTATTTTGACCGGAAAGATCAGTTGCCCGCTTTCAGGTCATAGTCGATGTAGCAGATGTGAGTCTCGAGGAACTCTTCCAGACCGTGCTCGCCGTCGTCTCCGCCGAGACCGGACTGGCGCACGCCCTGATGGAAGCCCTGGAAGGCCTCGAAGTGCTCGCGGTTGACATAGGTCTCGCCGAAGTGGATCTCATTCATCGCGCGCATGACTGTGTCATAATCCGTGGTGTAGATGGAGGAGGTGAGGCCGAAGACGCAGTCATTGGCCAGCTCGATCGCCTCGTCCAGAGTCTTGAAGGTCGTGATCGGAAGCACAGGCCCGAAGATCTCTTCCTTCATGATCTTCATGTCGTGCGTGCAGCCGGTGATGACGGTGGGCTCATAGAAGAATCCCTTTCCGTCGACGGTAGCCTTATGGCCGCCCAGGCGGATCTGCGCGCCCTGCTCAACAGCCGATTTCACGAGCTCGTCCACGTGATCCTGCTGCTGCTTGTTGACCATCGGGCCCATGTCGAATGTGCCGCCGAGGCCGGGGCCGAAGGTCGTCTTGCTGAAGCGCTCGATCGTCTTCTTAATGAACTCGTCCGCAATGCCTTCCTGCACATAGATGCGCTCCGCGCAGTTGCAGGCCTGGCCGGTGTTGATGATACGGGAATTGTAGACATGCTCGACCGTCTCATCGAGCTTGCAATCGTTCATGATGATGACCGGAGCCTTGCCGCCCAGTTCCAGGGAGACCTTGGTCACGTTGTCCGCCGCGGTCTTCATGATCTTCTTGCCTGCAGCGGTACTGCCGGTCATGGAGACCAGGGCGACCTTCGGGTTTTTGGCAAGGGCTTCGCCGACGACAGCGCCGGAGCCCGTCACTACATTGATGACGCCCTTGGGAAGGGAGCTCTTCGCGACGAGCTTGGCGAACTCGTAGCAGCCGTTCGGGGAATCGCTGGAGGGCTTGAGGACGACCGTGTCGCCCGCGATCAGGGCCGGCGCGACCTTTCGGCCGATCAGGAACAGAGGGAAGTTCCAGGGCATGATGCCTGCCACGACGCCGATGGGCATCTTGTACAGGAGAATGTTCTCATTGGGGCGGTCCGAAGGGATGATCTCGCCCTTGATGTGTCTTGCCATCGCGGCAAAATACTGAATATAGTCACCGAGCCATCCGGCCTCGTCCATCGACTGAGCGAGCGGCTTGCCCATTTCTTCGGTATTGGTGCGGGCGAAGAGCTCTCTGTTCTCTCTGACCAGACCGGCCAGTTCCATCAGGTAGTTGGCCCTTTGGATCGCCGGCAGCTTGCCCCAGGATTTCTGCGCCTCATAAGCGGCATCTACAGCGGCCTGTACATCCGCTTCCGTCGCCTTGGGGACCTGCGAGATCACCTCTTCCGTGGCGGGGTTGATCACGTCGAGCATTTCCCTGTCGCCATTCGGAATAAATTCACCGTTGATAAACAGTTCATACGTCTTCATCTGCTATCCTCCTTTACAGAATAACTTAAGACCCGTCATGCAGTCCGGTATGGAATATACTGCTGACGTCGACTTTAGGCTGCATAGTCCGCATTGCAGCCGGTTCTTTGAATAAATTATATAATTCTGGAATTTTCAATACAATATTTTTAGATAATTTTAACAAATTTGGTCATTTCACCTCAGAGGTCAAATGACCGCCTGAATAGCAGCGAGGGGGCAAACGGGTCATTTCACCCCAGAGGTCAAATGGCCCCATTGCCCCCTTGCGCAGGAATTCCAATTGTGCTACGCTTAGTTCCAGCAAGTCTAATCATTTCTTAACAGTCATTGCGGCTGTCCCCTGTGGTCTTCTCCACTGATTACCCTTGCAGAACACCGCTAATCTATAATTCAATGAGCAGATACTGTCACTTTATCCGCAAATTGATCCGCACTTCAGAAAAGGAGAATCATGTCTACAACTCCACGAAAAACCAGTTCTCTCGGAATCTATCACGTAATCTACCGCGGCGTCGACAAGCAGCGGATCTTTGAAGATGAGCAGGACTGCGACAAGTTCCTGTCGATGCTGCGCAAATACCGGAGTGAGTGCGACTATAAGGTCCTTGCGTATTGCCTGATGTCGAACCACATTCATCTCCTGGTGGGGACCGGCGGGATGCCGCTCGGCAAGATCTTTCAGCACATCGCCACCAGCTTCGCAATCTGGTACAACATCAAGTACCAGCGCGTCGGCCACCTCTTTCAGGCGCGCTTTATCAGCGAGCCCGTGCGCGACGCGTCTCACCTTCTCATCGTGATCAGGTACATCCACCGGAATCCCGTCAAAGCCCGGATCTGTTCAGACCCCGGTCAGTACAGATACAGCAGCTTTAAGGACTATTTTGACAACGACCTGATCGACGCCAAAATAGTGCTGGACCTGGTCAGCAAGGAATTCTTCTGGAGTTTTAACCGGACGGAGAACGACGATCAGTGTATGGATATTGATCAGGAAGCGCCCCGGGTCCTTACCGATGACATCGCGTCGAAGATCATGAGAGATATCTCAGGCTGCAGCTGTGCTGCGGAGTTCCAAAAGCTCACACCTGCGAACAGAAACAAAGCTCTGCGCGAAATGCACCGGGTCGGGATCTCTGCCAAACAGGCCAACCGGATCACCGGGATTTCGTACAAACTGATCCGGAAGATCATATATCCGGTCAAATGACCTCCGGGGTCATTTGACCCCGGCAGCCACCCGGAGGGTCATTTGACCTCTGAGGTCAAATGACCATTCAGCCTCGCAGAACGATAGAGACCGCGCAGACACCGAGCGCCAAAGCCATCACAATATTTACGATCTTCCGATGATCTTTGAAAAAACGCTGCAGCTGAGCGCCCGCGAACAGCCACACAAGATTGCCGATCGGACCGCCCAGGAACGGCAGGAGGAGCGCTATTTTGAGCATATCCCAGTAACTGTCTGCATAAGGAAGCGCATAGGTGGCCAATGCCGTCGCGCAGAAAACCATGATCTTGGGATTGGTCAGCTGCACGAAGAATCCGGTCAGAAAATTGCAATGTTCCCGGGCTTCCGCCTGCCCGGTACTCTCGCTGCGAAGTATATGCCATGCCAGCCACAGTATATACGCAGCTCCGATCCAGGTCAGCACGTGAAGCCACTTGTGGAACGCCATTCCTATGAACCAGACGACTACGGAGATCGTCACGGAGACGACCGCGAATCCGGTGAAGATCCCTCTCCATTGACGCAGCGCCTTTTTTCGTCCGTAGGAAATGGCTGACGCCAGCGAGCACAGGTTGGCCGGTCCCGGCGTGATGGCGGAAACAGCGGAATACATAATAAATGTCGGAATGATCTCAATAGGCATTTCATTACCTCCTTCACAGTTCAATAGATGTTCTTCTTTACAGTCAAAACATAGCACAGCACAAGATACATTGTAAAACTGTTAGGATTTGTATATGATACAAGTGAAAGATGTATCTTGGGAGGAGGCATCATGAACTTATCGTCTATGGAGTATTTTGCCGTACTGGCAAGAGAACGGAGCTTCACCAAGGCAGCTGAGAAGCTGTATATAACACAGCAGTCTCTCAGCTCCCATATCGCTTCACTGGAAAAAGAACTGGGCTGCCAGCTGCTCATCCGGCATATTCCGCTGGAGCTGACCTACGCGGGCGAGGTCTTCCTTCGCTATGCGGAAAGCATTTGTCATACACAGACGGACATGCTGCGGGAATTCAATGACATTTCTCAGAACCAGAAAGGTGTTCTGCGTATTGGCGCGGCGTCATCCCGCGGACGGGCGGTCCTTCCTCCCGCCATTCTGCGTTTTCAACAGCAGTATCCGAATATCCGCGTCGATCTGACTGAAGGCGCGAACGATTTTTTGTGCCAAATGCTCCGGCAGGGAGATCTGGATCTGGCGATCGCCGATTTTCCCGACACGCTCCCGGATATATGTGTACAGGAGTTCTATCAGGAAGAAACTATGCTCTTTATTAACAGGGGTCTGTTTGAGAGAGTATTTGGAGATGAGTCCGGGCTATATGAAGCGCGGTTCCGATCAGGAGATTTCAGTGCGCTGATAGAGTGTCCCCTCGTGCTGGGCACTTCAGAAGACGTTGACGGGCGTATCGCTGCGGCTGTATTGAAGCGTGCCGGGATCAGACAGCCGGTGGTCCGCGCGGTATCCCATAATGTCGGAATGCTTTTGAGCCTGTGTTCCCGCGGGATCGGAGCCTGTTTCTGCCCGGAGAACCTTGCCGTGGCAATGCTGACAGCTGATGAATATCGGAATATGATGGTCTTCTCTCCGGGCGACGATGCCAGGACCTGCATCCGGTTCGGATATCAGTCGAGTTCCTACCAGTGGAGCGTCATTGAAGCGTTCATGAAGTGCGCAAGATCGTGATTTCCGGGCATTTCAGGGCCATTCAGGGCCATTTGACCTCTGGGGTCAAATGGCCCTTCTGCCCCCTTACAGGGTCATTTCACCTCAGAGGTCAAATGACCCCATTGCCCCCTTGCAGGGTCATTTCACCCCAGAGGTCAAATGACCGCCGCAGAGCCGCAGCAGGATCTCGACGTTCTTCTCCATGGATTGGATCGGGACGAACTCGAACCGCCCGTGCGCGTTCTCGTAGCCCGCGGACAGGTTGGGGCATGGCAGTCCCCGGAAGGTGAGCGTCGCCCCGTCGGTCCCGCCCCGGAAGGGCTCGCAGACCGGCGTGAGGCCGGCGTCCGAGATCGCCTGCCTGAGATCAGCTACCAGTTCCGGGTAATCTATGAGGACGTCCTTCATATTCCGGTACTGCTCCTCGATCTCGATCGTCACGGTGTCCGGACCGTACAGGCTGTTCAGTCTTTTGACACAGTCCGTGAGGAAGGCTTCCCGCGCCTCAAACGCATTTCGGTCAAAATCCCGAACGATCAGGTACAGTTCCGCGCCTTCGCAGGTCGCACTGCAGCTGACGACGTGATAGAAGCCCTCTCTGCCTTCCGTGTACTGGGGCTTCTCACGGGGCGGGAGCATCTGCATGAATTCGGACGCAATGTCCGCGGCGTTGACCATGACTCCTTTGGCGGTGCCGGTGTGGACGCTGCGGCCCCGGATCCGGATGCGGGCTTCGGACGCGTTGAAGGTCTCGTCCTCGTAATAGCCCAGGTGGTCGCCGTCCAGCGTATAGGCGACGGGAGCGCCGAAGCGCTCGAGGTCCAGCATGTGCGCGAGGCCGCCGACTTCTTCGTCCGGAGTGAAGGCGATCGAGACAGGGCAGTGTGGGATCTCGGGATGCGCGCAAGTATAGGCGGCCATCGTCATGATCGCCGCGATCGAGGCCTTGTCGTCGCCGCCGAGGAGCGTGGTTCCGTCGGTCAGGATCAGGTCCTGGCCGATATAGCGGGACAGATAGGGAAATTCGGAAGCCCTCATGAGGATCTTCTTCTCCGGATTCAGGAGGATGTCCGATCCGTCGTAGTTCTCCAGCACCCAGGGCTTCACATTCTCACCGCTCGCGTCCGGGGCAGTGTCGATATGCGCGATGAAGCCGACAGGCCTTGCCTTGGCTGCGGCTTCAATGTTCGGGGTGGGCGGTATTTTGGCATATACGATGCAGGACTCTTCGTCCAGATACACGTCGGACGCGCCGATCTCGTTCAGTTCCTTTTCGAGGAGCCTTGCCAGGTCGAACTGGCGCGCGGTCGTGGGCCAGGTGCCCTGAAAGTGCGCGGACTGCGTGTTGATCCGGGCGTAGCGGATCAGCCTGTCCCTGACTTCTTCATAAAACATTCCCATCGTTCGTTACCCTTTCACATCCAGTCGTAGTGCCAGGCAGGGATCTCCTCCGGCTCACGGTCAAGAAGCGCGAGCTGGGGCCCGCTCAGCAGGGACCGGTGGATGATCGCTTCGTAGACATACTCGCGGAAGTACTTCTTACTGCAGACAAAATACCCCTTCTGCCCGGCTTCTTCTCCCCAGGAGTTCTCGATCTTCCAGCGGTTGGGCTCGCCGTTCTCATCAAAGTTGACGCCTATCAGGATCATGGCGTGGGAGGAGTAGCTGGCGTGGGACTGCAGCCGCGCGCCTTTCTCCATATACAGTTCGATGCCGCCCATGATCCCTTCGTAGTCCAGGCTGTCGGGGTCCCAGATCCCGTTCCTGCGGTTGCCGTAGCAGTCGGAGTCGCATCCGAACCATACGGGCATGCCGGCTTTGAGCTGGCGGATGCACAGATCCTCGATCTCATCCATCGACAGATTCAGACAGCGGACATTTCCTTCCGCCATGTTGCCGATGTAGTGGAAACTGTAATAGTAGTCCATGGGCTTGCCCGGGGTGGGGTGGTTGGTCACGGTGATATAGTCGCCCAGGTCCAGACCGATGAAGGTCTCATAGAAAGATGCGGGCGTCATATTCCGGTTGGCGTGGTAGACGCCGTCCGCGTCCGTGTAGTCAAAATCGAACTGCGCGACGGGCTCACCGAACGCGATGCATTCGACGCGGAAGATCTCGGAGAGCATCTCTTCCTTGCGGGCGGAAGGGTCCTCGCCTCTCCGGACCATTTCACGCAGCTCCCAGGCATCCTTGCGGACAAGAAAAGTGAGCTTATCCATGAAGGTCTCCGTGTGGGTGGACTGGTAGGACTCGGGCATGGCGCTCTTGGGCACGGCGCCGTATTTGCGCACCAGATCCGCTGCCATACACCAGTGGCCTCCGTCGTGGAAGCCGTTCAGGATGTATTCCGTCATGCGGTCGTCCTGCGGTCTGGCCGCCTCCGCGATCGCCATCTCCAGGACGTTGTTGGCTTTTTCGAGTTTGTCGAAGAAAGCAAGGTAGTTTCCGGAGAGCTCGAATTCAGTCAGGCCGGTCTTTTTTATCACTTCTTCCCGCATAATATTCATCGCGGCAAAAAGCCAGCAGCGGCCGCTCTTTTGCTGGGCCGTGATGCCGTGTGTCTTGACTTCTATCTCAAACGCGCCGGAGAGCTTCGCGGCGTTTAGCGGGACAAATGCGAGATCGGACATAGCCGTGCCGGCCATGGCGGCCGTCAGGGCCTGTGCGTTCCTGTCCTGTCTGTAAAGCTCGTGAAAGCGGCGGATCTGTTCGTGTGTGATCATGGTGATATAGTCTCCTTATTTGGTGGTGGGGGCAAATGGGTCAAATGACCTCTGAGGTGAAATAGCCCTGCTGGGGGCAAGAAGGTCATTTGACCTCAGAGGTGAAATGGCCCGCGGCGGCAAAAATGGCCCGCAGCGGGCAGCATAATCAAGTATAGGCCAAGCGGGCCACGGGGTCAAATGGGTCAAATGACCTCTGGGGTGAAATGGCCGCAAAAAGGCCCCCGAAGCCAGGCTGCCCGCCCGGGGGGATCGTGACAAAGAGCGGGCAGCTGACCTCGGGAGCCAAAAAAGGAAGAACCGAATTGTGATAGAAGCAGGCCGGGGCTAAATGACCTGCGGGGGGCAGAGGGGCTAAATGACCTCTGAGGTGAAATGACCCCCAAATGCCCCTAGACCGCGACCAGATGATAGATGAACGCCGTGAATTCCGGGATCTCGCGCGGGATCGGGATGCCCGCGTGCATGAGCGCCATTCCGGTCGCCACATGCTCGGCGGAGCCGCCCTCGACGCGGTAGTACCTGTCGGGCGCGAGGCCCTTGCACTTGATGTACTCCTGCGGTCCGTTGACGGTCAGGTTGACCGTGATGACCGTCACCAGCGCCTCGCTCTTGTCCTTAGCGACGCACTCCCACGCGACGAGGTTGACCTGCTCGAAGGGGTTGGCCAGCCTGTAGTAATCGCCGAAGAAGTTGAGGTCGTAGTACTTGTGGTAGAGATCGCTCATCTTCTTGCAGGCCTTGATCTCTTTTTTCCTGAGTTTGGTGGCGTCAAGCTCGTATCCGAAAGTGCCGCACATGGCGATGGCCGCTTTGGTCTCGAAGGGGACCATAGGGCTTGCCGTCGAGACGTGCGCGCCCATGGTGCACACCGGATAGAGGAAGGAAGAGCCGTAATGCAGTTTCAGGTTGTCGAGCGGCTTGGTGTTGTCCGAACTCCAATATTGGACAAAATAGCACAGCATCGCAGGATCGAACCTTCCGCCGCCGCCTGCGCAGCCCTCGAACATGATGTCGGGGTGCGTCTTCACGATGCCGTCGAGCACGCGGTAGAGGCCGAGCACATAGCGGTGGGAGACTTCACCCTGCTTGTCCGCGGGCAGCGCGTTGGACCAGAGGTCCGTGATCGCCCGGTTGAGGTCCCACTTTACATAGTAGATATTGGCGCTGTCCAGGATCCTGTTGATGCTTTCGATCAGGTAGTCCTGGACTTCCCTGCGTCCGACGTCCAGCACCAGCTGGTTGCGGCTCCTTACCGCGTGGCGCCCGGGGATCTCCATAGCCCAGTCGGGGTGCGCGCGGAAGAGGTCGGAGTCCTCCGACACCATCTCGGGCTC
>CAMOXN010000056.1 GCA_946629175.1 uncultured Lachnospiraceae bacterium
GAGTCCGACGGGGATTACGAGGACGAAGACTACGAAGACGAGGAATATGAGGATGATGAATCCGATGAGGACGACGAGGATGAAGGCGCGGGCCGGAGAGGAAGGTCTTCGCGCGGTTCCGGGCAGAACAAAGGCGGATTCTTAGGATTTATCAGGAAAGTCTTCGGGACTGATTCCGAAGAGGATGGCGATGACTTCGATGACTTCGACGATGAGCCCGTAAGGCGCGAATTCGACGAATTCAAGGACTATCCCGAAGATATCGACCTTCTTCCGAGAGAGAATCATCCGGATGAAGTCTTTCCCGATGACGATGAGCTCATTGAAGACGACGCCGCTGATCAGGGTGACCGCGGAAGGCTTACGATGCAGAAAGTCATGAAGAACGTCAAATACAACGAAGCCGAAAGCGATGATATGGACGAATTGTCCGACTCCCTGTTCAACGATGACGACGACATGGAGTATTCATTCATCAGCAGCACCCGCAGGAAGTGATCCCGCAGGGGGCATTGGATCAATGCTGTGATCTCAGCTGAACTTGACATATAAATCCACCTGTTATACTATGTATATAACAGGTGGATTTTATGATTATTCAGCAATAAAGAAGGTGATAGTATGTTGATTGAAATTGATTTCAGCAGTGACGAGGCAATCTATCAGCAGCTCTGCGATCAGATCATACTCGGGATCGCGACGTCAAGGCTCGTCGACGGAGAGGTACTGCCGTCGGTCAGGCAGATGGCTGACGAGATCGGGATCAATATGCACACGGTCAATAAGGCGTATACGATCCTGAGGCAGGAGGGCTTTGTAAAGGTCGACAGAAGGCGCGGCGCTTTTATCTCCGTGGATGAGAAGAACAGGGAGAGAGCCCTCGCTATAATGGAGAAGGAAATGCGGGTCCTTCTGGCCGAGGCGAGATGCCGTGGGCTGAGCAGGAATGAGATGCTGCTTCTCGTTAACAGGATCTATGATGAATACGATGGCGTAAATAAGGAACAGTTATGAAAAAAGATTACACAGCAAATGCGTTGGAAGCGATCAGGCTTGCCAAAAGTTCTTCCAAACAGAACAAACAGAACTATACCGGGACGGAACACCTGCTCCTCGGTCTCATTGCGGAGCCGGACGGCGTCGCGTCCAAGGTGCTGCGCGATAACAACTGCACCCTGGAAAGAGTAAGCGATATGATCTCCCAGCTCAATATCCGCTCGGCGAATCTCGCTCTTTTGGACCATGAGGGCTTTTCCCCCAGATGCCAGAAGATCATGCGGATCGCGGGACAGCAGGCGGACAGGTTCCATTCCGAGAAGATCGGGACGGAGCACCTTCTGCTCGCGATCATAACGGAGGGGGAGAATATCGCCCTCAAGCTCATTGAGACTATAGGGATCAATCCGCTCAAGCTCTATCTGGAGATCCTTACGGCGATCGGAGAGGATCCGGCCGCCCACAAAGAGGACCTGATGGGAGGGGCCGGCGCGGATCCGGCCGCGAAGGGCATCCTCTCCCAGTACAGCAGGGACCTGACCGAGCTGGCCAGGGAAGGAAAACTCGATCCCGTGATCGGGCGCCAGGAAGAGATCAGCCGCGTGATCCAGATCCTCAGCCGCAGGACCAAGAACAATCCCTGTCTCGTCGGTGAACCCGGCGTAGGAAAGACTGCTATCGTAGAGGGACTGGCGCAGAGGATCGTCGATGGCAACGTCCCGGAGACAGTCAGGGATAAAAGGCTGCTCACGATGGACCTGTCCGGTATGGTGGCCGGTTCCAAGTACAGGGGAGAATTTGAGGAGAGGATCAAGAAAGTCATCGCGGAAGTGATCGAGGACGGCAATATCATTCTGTTCCTCGACGAAATGCATACGCTGATCGGAGCCGGCGGAGCGGAAGGCGCGATCGACGCCTCCAATATCCTCAAGCCCTCACTGGCCAGGGGCGAGATCCAGCTGATCGGCGCTACGACACTCAGTGAATACCACAAATATGTGGAGAAGGACGCTGCTCTCGAGAGAAGATTTCAGCCCATACAGGTGGAAGAACCCACAGTGGAGGAGACTGAGAAGATCCTCAGGGGGATCATCGAGACCTATGAGAAGCATCACAAAGTGGTCGTGACGGACGAGGCGATCCGCGCTGCAGTAGAGTTGTCGGAGAGATATATCAATGACAGGAATCTTCCCGATAAGGCGATCGACGTCATTGATGAGGCGTGCGCCGCAGTAAGGCTGAGGAGTATTACCGATAAGGACGATTCCCTCAAGGAGCTCGAGGCCGGTATAGCGGAGGACGACAGGCTGATCGCGTCCGCGCTTTCCGAGAATGATATCGACAGCGCGAAAGCGCTCCGCGCCCACCAGCAGGAACTGGTCAAAAAAGCGCAGGCCGTTCAGAAAAGAAGAGAAAGAAAGCAGACCGCTAAGCTCCCGGAAGTCGTGGAAGCAGATATAGCGGCAGTTGTCTCGATGTGGTCCAAGGTACCGGTATCGAGGCTCACTGAGAAGGAGAGCACGCGCCTTCTGAAACTCGAGGACGATCTCCACAAGAGAGTGATCGGACAGGAGGAAGCTGTGCGCGCGGTGGCGAAAGCGATCCGGAGAGGCCGTGTAGGGCTCCAGGATCCGAACCGACCGATCGGTTCCTTCCTCTTCCTCGGGCCGACCGGCGTTGGCAAAACCGAGCTCTCAAAGGCTCTCGCCGAAGTGATGTTCGGTTCCGACCAGGACCTGATCCGCGTCGATATGTCCGAGTACATGGAGCAGTATTCCGTCTCCAAGATCATCGGCTCCGCGCCCGGCTATGTCGGCTATGAGGAGGGCGGACAGCTCTCCGAAAAAGTCCGCAAGCATCCGTACAGCGTGATCCTGTTCGACGAGATCGAAAAGGCCCACAGGGATGTGTTCAACGTCCTTCTGCAGATCCTCGACGAAGGCCACATCACTGATTCCAAGGGCCACAAAGTGAACTTTAAGAATACCGTGATCATCATGACATCCAATGTCGGCGCGCAGCGGATCATCGAGCCCAAGACGCTTGGATTCGCGGACAAGCCGACCGCGGAACAGTCCTACGAAAAGATGAAGAACGGCGTAATGGAAGAAGTGAAGAAGATGTTCCGCCCGGAATTCATCAACAGGATCGACGAGATCCTCGTCTTTCATTCGCTCAGTGGTGATGAGATGCAGAGGATCTGCACGCTCCTTTGCGAAGACCTGATCAGGCGCGCGGACAAGCAGCTCGGGATCAGGCTTAAAGTGACGCCTGCGCTCAAGAAGCACATTGTCAGCAAATACGCGGATCCCAAGATGGGAGCAAGACCGCTCAAACGCGCGATCCAGAAAGTGATCGAGGACGCTCTCTCGGAGAAGCTTCTTTCGGAAGAGATCCGGCCCGGACAGGCCGTGACAGCCGGATTCAGAGGAGGCGAAGTGGTGTTCGATGGCAGGGAATAAGAAAAAGACAGCATTCTTTTGCCAGGAGTGCGGTTTTGAATCGGCAAAGTGGACCGGGCAGTGCCCGTCCTGCAAGGCCTGGAACAGTATGGTGGAAGAGCCTGTCAGGATCACCGCGGGCGGACGCGGCACCGGCAGTCCCAAGGGGCTGTCCTCTTCCCGGAGCCCCGGATTTATGCTGGGCGAGGACAGCAGGGTGGCCCGTCCCGTTTCTCTCTCCTCCGTGAAGGAGGCGGAAGAAGCGCGCTTTTCGACGGGATTCGGCGAGCTGGACCGCGTTCTGGGAGGCGGCGCCGTAGCGGGTTCCCTTGTTCTTGTGGGCGGCGATCCGGGGATCGGAAAATCTACGATCCTCCTGCAGACTTCCTGCAACATGGCAAGGGGAGGGCTTTCGGTCCTCTATATTTCCGGAGAGGAATCGCTGCGCCAGATCAAGCTCAGGGCCTCAAGGGTCGGCGGGGCGCCTGAAACGCTGCGTTTTCTCTGTGAGACGAACCTGGAGACCATTACGGACATCATAGTACATGAAAAGCCGCAGGTCGTCGTGATCGACTCGATCCAGACGATGTACAGCGAGGAAGTGGCCTCCGCGCCGGGCAGCGTCTCACAGGTGCGGGAGACCACGGCAGTGCTCCTGCGGCTCGCAAAAGAGACAGGGATCACTTTTTTCATCGTCGGCCATGTCACGAAAGAAGGGACCGTCGCCGGTCCCAGGGTCCTTGAGCATATGGTGGATACGGTCCTGTATTTCGAAGGGGACAGATATGCCTCCTACAGGATCCTTCGTGGTGTCAAGAACCGATTCGGCTCAACGAACGAGATCGGGGTCTTTGAGATGAGACGCGAGGGCCTTCAGGAAGTCCTCAATCCCTCGGAGTATATGCTGAGCGGAAGGCCGCTCGGAGCCAGCGGGTCCGTCGTGACCTGTTCCATGGAAGGGACAAGGCCCATGCTCACGGAAGTCCAGGCTCTGGTGGTCCGCACGAATTTCGGATATCCGAGGAGGCAGTCTACGGGGACCGACTCCAACCGCGTGAGCGTCCTTATGGCGGTCCTTGAGAAGAGAATGGGCATTCCGCTTTCCGAATACGACGCCTACATCAACCTGGCCGGCGGGATCAGGCAGACAGAACCCGCGCTTGACCTGGGCATTATACTCGCTATTTTGTCAAGCTTCCACAACAGGGCTGTTCCGGATGACCTGATCGTATTCGGGGAAGTGGGCCTGTCCGGGGAAGTCAGGGCGGTCTCGATGGCGGAGAATCGCGTCCAGGAAGCCGCTAAGCTCGGCTTTCACACCTGCATCCTGCCTGCCTCGAGCACGAGGGGAATGAAGGTCCCGGAAGGGATGAGGCTGGTGCCCATAAGAGGGATCGGACAGCTGGCGGACTTCCTGTCCGGATGCTGAAGAGTGTAAAAAGATCTGCCGCGCTGAGAAATCACATTCTCAGTGCGGCAGATCTTTGTGTTATTCAGAACCGGTGGCCACCGCCGCTTCCCCCGCCTCCGGAGAAGCCGCCGCCACCGCCGCGGCTGCCACCGCCGCCGCTCGAGCTGCGGACGGGACTGTAGACCTTGGTGGTGTGGGAATGGCGCGCCGCGGGATCCCGCAGCCTGAAGTCAACATTGGCTGCGTCGATGATCTCCTCTGTGTCGGCCTTCCTGGGCTTAGAGACTGTGCGGACGATCATATAGTTGATCATAAGTCCGAGGATCAGAGCAAGGAGAGCCGCGCTGATATAGCGCATGGGCTGCGCGATCTTCCCGCCGCTGAGCAGTGTGTAGACCTGCCCGTATGCCTTGGAGGCGCAGGTGTAATAATCCCCTTCCGACGCGTAGCGGTAGATGTTATCCGTGATCGTATTGGAATAGGCGTTGCTCACGATCTCGCTGATCGCCCCGTTGCTCTTTATGTACAGCATGCGCTGTCCCATATCGATGACGAGGAGAGTGCCGCTCTCCGTGCCGAAAAGGGAACTGTACACGCGGGCACTGTACTGTGAAGTGCTCTCGCTGTTGTTCTCGCAGGAGAGAAAGCCGGCGTTGCCGTACTCCGTGAGCGGGATCATCTCATTGATCAGTTCGGATTCTTCCTCGTCGCTGAGAAGGTCGTATTCGTCATTCATATAGACGACATAATTCGTATCCGGATTTGTATACGCGAAGAAAGAGTCCTGCGCGCGGGCCTCAAGCGATGCGGTCAGGACCGCGAGGAGGGCTGCGGCGAATAAGGATCCGGCAAGCAGGAGGCTGCCCGTCCTTTTCATTGCGGGAAAGAGTCCGGTCTTACTGTTATTTCGCACGGTCATTACCTCCTTTCCTGTCGTAGAACGTGGGGAGCGGCCTTGTGGCGAGCACATTGTACTTCTTGATGATGCCCGTAAAAGTGAGGCATACGCCTGCCGCCGCGGCGATCGATCCTCCGTAGAACCAGAGGTCGCTGACGGGATCCCAGACAAGAATGCCTGCGGCAGCGATCACAGCAAGGATCGAACCTGCGGTATGCAGGATAAGGCTCTTTCGTGCAGTTTCCGTTTCCGCGAATTCATGGGTGAAGTACAGGGTGCCGATAAGGACCAGGGTCGATGCGATCGCGTAGATCGTATAGAAAGTGATCCTTCCGTTCCCCATTATGTAATCAATGGACGGCCTCAGGCCGACAATAGCGTAAATGATGAGGAAGACAGCGATCACCGCGATGTCTTTTACTCCTTTCGGGAGCTTTTTCTTCCCGCCGGTGTCTTTTTCTTTCTTCTTCTTGCTGCCGGGCGATATTTTCTCCCCTTTGAATGTAAACCCCTTGTCCCCCGCGTGGGATTCCTTGTCGGAGATAGCCGAGACCTCCGCCGTGTACAGGATCAGGCTGATCAGGGCGACCACAGAGGACAGAAGGAGCACCATATGTCCGGTCAGCGTTAAGAAGAAAGCAAGCAGCGCGAAAAAGGGGACAGCGAGCAACAGGCTCCCGAGAATATATTTCTTCTCGTCGATAGGAAGATCCGCCGTGATCTTTCCGGTGCTGCCGTTCATGACAGCGTATGCCACGCGGTCATCTTTTCGGTAGGTCAAAAACCACACCGGAAGATAGGCGCATACGGGCTCATCGGTGCTGAGCGAGATACCGTAGGAGGAGAGTTTTTTGTTAAAATCCTCCTCGTCGGGAAGATCGACTCCGTTCGCGCGGTACTCGGGCACGCCGGAAAGCCTGTCCAGGGAATCGGTGCAGATCGCTTCCCTCACATCTTCTTTATATACATTGCTCTTGACGTCGGGGGCATCCGCATAGAAGCCGCACAGGATCGAAGGCGTGAAGGGCTGCATCTTTTTCGCTTCGAAGGGCGCGATCGCTGCAGCCACTGTGTCGTCGAAGGAGGACGACGCGTCGTGGGTAAGGCCTTCGTAGACCGCGTTGACCTGGCCGGTCAAATCGTAATGTTCCGTGATCTCGTAATCCCCCCTGCGGTACTCCTTAGTCCCTTTCAGGCAGAGGTTCCCGTCCATCTTGCAGTTGTAGACCCAGTAGGGCATATAGATCCCGCGGAACCTGTCGAGATAAGCCGGATCCCTGAACTCTTTCGGCGCGAAAAGCGCTCTTTTCACAAGGGATGAATAGGCCTTCCGGCAGTCCTCCTTGGTGCGCGTGAAGGGGATGATATGCGCCGGCCTCTTTTCCTGGCTCATCCTGCTGTCCAGGATGGTCGACGCGCCGCAGTAGGTGCAGAAACCGGCCGCCGTGACGTTGGTCGTCATGATCTCGCCGCCGCACTGCGGGCAGGTAAAAACAGTGACGCCGAAAACGTCGCTCTGTTCGGCGTCCTGCGTCTTCTGGTATTCGTAGGGATCGAGCTGCGTCCCGCAGTAATCGCATTTGAGCTGCTGCGATGCGATATCGAAGCTCAGGTTCCCGCTGCAATTGGGGCAATTGTACATGGTATCACTCTTTCTTAAAATCATTCTTCAGGTATTGAACGCTGATATATGCTATTATAGCAGATAGTTGATATAAACGTGTCAAAATACTGTGTCCGTGAAGTATGCGTGAAGCACGGACGCGGGAGATCATTACAGGAGGCTGTCATGAGGAAGATCGATGAAACGGCATTTGTGGCCGACGGAGCAAGGATCATTAAGAACGTCGTGCTTGAAAAGAACAGCAGCGTGTGGTTCAATTCTGTCCTCCGCGGAGACGGGGGACAGATCATAGTCGGGGAAAATTCTAATATACAGGACGGCTGCGTAGTTCACGCGGAAGAAGATGAGCCGACGGTCCTGGCAAAGGGCGTGACTGTGGGCCATATGACGCTGCTCCACGGCTGCAGGATCGGAGAGAACTCGCTGATCGGCATGGGATCCATTGTCATGAACGGCGCTGTGATCGGGAGAGACTGCATCATCGGCGCGGGATCCCTGATCACTTTCGGCACTGTGATCCCCGACGGCAGCCTGGCGTACGGGCGCCCCGCCAAAGTGGTGAGGAAGCTTACGGAGCAGGAAATAAGGGATATAGGGAAGGACGTCAGATTCTATCTGCAGGAGTCCGCGAAGTATAAAAATGAGCAGGATAGAGCAAAAATGTAGCTTTTCTGCTTTGAAACTCTATTGCAATGAAGGATTGAAGAATCTATAATTAGAGCATTGGCGGAAAATCGCCAAATATACACAAGGGAGGACTTTAAACATGAAAAAGATTTTTAAGACCAGCATCGCAGTCGCGATGACGATCTGCATGGCAGCGGCTATGACAGCTTGCGGCGGATCTTCGTCCGCTTCCGGCTCCGCTCCTGCAGCTGAGCCTGCCGCAGAGGCAACAGAGGCAGCAGAGGCTGCTCCCGCAGGCGGCGCGATCAAGATCGGCGGCTCCGGCCCTCTGACCGGTGGCGCGGCTGTTTACGGACAGGCAGTCAAGAACGCGGCTGAGATCGCTGTCGCGGAGATCAACGCTAAGGGCGGACAGCAGTTCGAGCTGCAGTTCGAAGACGACGCGCATGATCCCGAGAAGGCAGTCAATGCTTACGGCGTTCTCAAGGACGGAGGTATGCAGGTATCCCTCGCTACCGTTACTTCATCCCCCGGCGCAGCTGTAGCTCCTTCTTATCAGGAAGACCAGATCTTCGCGATCACACCTTCCGGATCCTCTACGGCAGTCATCTTCGCGGATCCCGATAACCAGACCGGCGCATACGGCAATGTTTTCCAGATGTGCTTCACAGACCCTAACCAGGGAAGCGCGAGCGCGGACTACATCACCGCACATGCGGATCTCGGCTCCAAGGTAGCGATCATCTACAAGAACGACGACAACTATTCCAAGGGTATCCGTGACACATTCGTAGCCAAGGCTGCTGAGAACGGACTCGAGGTCGTAAGCGAAGGCACTTTCGATGATTCCAACGCGCAGGACTTCACTGTTCAGCTCGGACAGGCCAAGGATGCCGGCGCTGACATCGTGTTCCTTCCGATCTACTATGATCCCGCATCCCTGATCCTGACACAGGCCAACCAGATGGGCTATGCTCCCACATTCTTCGGTGTCGATGGCATGGACGGAATCCTCACTCTGGAAGGATTTGACACATCCCTGGCAGAAGGCGTCTACCTGCTGACTCCCTTCTCTGCTGACGCGGAAGACGAGCTGACAAAAAATTTCGTTGCCGCTTACAAAGAGAAGTGCGGCGGAGAGATCCCGAACCAGTTCGCAGCTGACGCTTATGACTGCGTCTATGCGATCGCCCAGGCCTGCGAAGCGGCCGGCGTCACAGCTGATATGAGCGCTCAGGACATCTGCGCCAAGATGGTCGAGCAGTTCACGACCATGACATTCAGCGGCCTGACAGGCTCTGAGATGACATGGAATGCGAACGGCGAAGTCACGAAGTCCCCCAAGGCTGTCGTGATCAAGGACGGCGTCTATGTCGGTGTTGAGGACTGATCGGTCTGGGACTCACAAGTTCACAACTTATAGTTGGATAGTCAGTATTCTGACTTAAGGCACAAGCCCGCCTGTTTATGCGCGGGCTTGCTGTTTTATGTAAACAGCGCTTCATTAAAGATATTCGGATAAAGATATCTGAATGAAGATATTATGATTGAAACAAAGGCAGTTTTGAAAGGAAGGCAACAATGCAGTTTCTATCCTATTTAATAAACGGTCTGGGGCTCGGCAGCGTCTACGCGATCATCGCGCTCGGATATACGATGGTCTACGGCATCGCCAAGATGCTCAATTTCGCGCATGGCGACGTGATCATGGTCGGCGCCTATATCGCGTTCTTTGCGCTCACAAGATTCGGGCTTCCTTTTCCTGTTGCGGTCCTCGCTGCGATCCTGATCTGTACAATGCTGGGCGTGACGATCGAGAGGCTCGCTTATAAGCCGCTCCGCCAGGCTCCCAGCCTTGCGGTCCTGATCACTGCGATCGGCGTGAGCTATTTTCTCCAGAACGGCGCACAGATCCTGTGGTCTTCCTCGAG
>CAMOXN010000057.1 GCA_946629175.1 uncultured Lachnospiraceae bacterium
GGGGGGGCAAAGCGGCCATTTGACCCCAGAGGTCAAATGACCCTATACTCTTTATATGAACTCCCCAAAGAAGACAGAAAGGCCGGAAACACATATGAAGATCATGGTCAGTGCCTGCCTGGCAGGCGTAAACTGCAAATACAACGGAGGAAATAACCTGAATGAAAAAGTCCTCCGGCTGATGGAGGACAACGAGGTGATCACCGTCTGCCCGGAACAGCTGGGCGGGCTTCCGACACCGCGGGTGCCGTCCGAGATATGTGACGGCGTGGTCATGACCCGGGACGGTCGGGTCGTGGATCAGGAATTCCGCGCAGGAGCGGAGAAGTGTCTGGAGATCGCAAGACGTGAAGAGCCGGACCTGATCGTGCTGCAGTCCCGAAGCCCAAGCTGCGGCGTACATGAGCGGTACGACGGCACATTTTCAGGGACGCTGACGAGCGGGGCGGGCGTGACCGCGCAGCTCCTCATGGAGAACGGCTTTCATGTCGCAGATGTAAAGGACCTGTAAAAAGACTGAGGAATCATAAATGCAAGGCGGGTGCGGGACCCGATGTCCCTCAAACCGCCTCCCGTCAACCTTCGCCCTTATTCTCCCGGCCGGTGATCACGCGCGCCAGGAGACTCACCGACACGGCCATCATGATCAGTTCTGTTATGGGCTGTGCCTTGATCATTCCGCCAAACCCGAACAGCCTGTTCAGGAGTATGAGCAGCGGCACATACAGGAACAGCTGCCGCATGAGCGTGATGCCGAACGCGTACTGCGGCTTGCCCATAGCCTGGAAGGACATCCTGCTCATAGAGGTCGCGCCGACAAAGGGCAGGATGAACATGATATTCCGCAGCACATAACTTCCGGTCGCGACGACTTCCGGCGAACCGGTAAAGATCCCGATCAGCCGCGGCGCGAAGATCCCGTAAACGGCCATGACACAGAGCTCCGTTCCGCTGACGACCATCACCCCTGCCTTCAGCACATCCAGCATGCGGCGATAGTTCCCGGCGCCGTAGTTGTAGCCCATGATCGGCTGCGTCCCGGCCGCGAACCCCTGATAGATATAATTGCCGAGCGACAGGATCTTCTGCGCGATGCCCATGGCCGCGACCGTCAGCTCTCCGTACCGGACGGCGAGGTTGTTGTTCACGATATACGCGGCGGACGTTAGAAGCGTCTCCAGGGTCGCCGGAACGCCGACCCAGAAGATCTCCCTGAGGATCTCCGCCGTCGGCCGGATATAGGCGACAGAGGGGCGCAGCAGTGTTTTGCCTCTCATGTAAAAATACAGCGAGACCAGCATTCCGGCCCCGTTCCCGAGGATCGTGGCGATCGCGGCGCCGCGGATCTCCATCCCGAGCGCAAAGATAAAGACCGGATCGAGAACGATGTTCACCGCCGTGCCGGCGATCATGCCCGCAACGGAATGCCTGACAGATCCCTCGCTCCGCAGCAGCTGCCCGAGGGTGTAATTCCCCATTGTCAAAAGACTGCCGGCCAGGATCACCTGCACATACCGGCGCGTATACTCGAAGGTGTTCGCCTGCGCGCCGAGGCCCTTAACGATGGAGTCGAGAAGCAGGAGGCCGACCGCCGCGACGATCACGCTGTTGACGACGGTAAGGACGAATCCGGTAGTCAGCGTGTGGTCCGCCTTGCGGGTGTCCCCCGCGCCGAGGCTCCTGGCGATCAGCGACGAAGCGCCCGTCCCGATCATGTTGGAGATCGCGATCATGATCATCATGACCGGATAGGCCAGATTCACCGCGGCGAGCTGATAGTCGTCGCGCATGAGCCCGATGAAATAGGTGTCCACCAGATTGTAGAGGACCATGATGAACATGCCGGCGATCAGGGGCACCCCCAGTTTCACCACTGCCTTCGCAGGCCTCTCGCTCCGCAGTATATAGATCCGGTCGTCTTCTTTTTGCTGGCTCATAAGCTGTTCTGTCCTTCCCGGGTGTATGAGAATTCTGCCCTCTTTATCGCTGCATACAGGCTGTGCGGATCTGCGCGGAACAGTCGCGATGCATTGGGACCGCAGGGCAGTGAGATGCCTTGAAATGGCCCTTTCATGATTATATTATAGAATTATATCAGATATCAAATTATCGGAACGGGGGTATGAAATGAAACAGGCATATATGGACAAAATAGTGACACCGCAGCAGGCAGTCATGGCTGTGAGATCGGGCGACTGGGTCGACTACGGATTTTCGGGAGGCTTCCCGGAGCTTCTGGACAAGGCGCTCGCGGCCAGGAGGGACGAATTGTCTGATGTTAAGATCCGCGGCGGCCTGGTGTACAATCCCAGGATCGAGGTCATAGAATGTGACCCTGAACAGAAAGCATTTTCCTGGTACAGCTGGCACATAGGCGGCTATGAGAGAAAGGCGCAGAGCAAGGGGCTCATACGGTTCGTGCCGGCGCTCCTGCGGCAGGTGCCTTTCCTGTACAGGCAGTATCTGCGCACCGATGTGGCGTTTGTGCCCGTCTCTGTCCCGGATGAAGACGGCTATTGCGGTCTGGGGATCGCGGATTATACTTACAGGACTATCATGGAGACCGCCGGAAAAGTCATATTCGAGATCAATGAGAAGCTTCCGACGCTGCAGGGACTGGACGGATACCACAGGGTCCACCTCTCGGAGGCGGACTATATCGTGGAAGGCGAGCATTCCGATCTTCCGGTGCAGAGCTACAAGGCTCCTACAGAGACTGAATTTGCCATTGCCAAGCATGTTGTGCAGGAGATCCCGGACGGCGCGGTACTTGCGCTCGGCGTGGGCGGCGTGCCCTTTACTGTCGCCAACATGATCGCGGAGTCGGATCTGAAGAACCTCGGCTGTCATACAGGGACGATCAGCGATGCTTTCATGAACATCTGGAAGGCGGGCAAGCTCGACAACAGCAGGAAGGAAGTCGCCAAAGGACGCTCCGCCTGGAATCTCGCCATCGGTTCCGCGGAATTCTATGACTGGCTGCGGGAGAATCCCGATCTTTTCTATCCGGCCGATCTGGATTTTATCCATTCTCCGGAGAGGATCGGCAGCATGAAGAATGTGATCTCCATCAACGGAGGCGTGCAGCTGGATCTCATGGGGCAGGAAAACGCGGAGACGGCGGGCCTGAGGCAGCTTTCGGGCACCGGCGGGCAGCTCGATTTTCTGGAAGGCGCCTTCCGCTCGGAGGGCGGCAAAGGCTACATCTGCATCGCTTCTTCCAGAAAAGCCAAGGACGGAAGCCTGATCTCCAATATCGTTCCCTATATTCCCGCGGGATGCACGACTTCCGCGCCGCGGGCAATGATCCAGAACGTGGCGACGGAGTACGGCATCGCGCATCTTACGGGCAAGACGGTCCGCGAGAGAGCGGAGGCGATGATCGAGATCGCGCACCCGCAGTTCAGGGATGAGCTCCGGGCGTACGCGGAAAAGAGCTGGAAATAAATATGGACGTCGAGAAATACAAAGCGCTGGTCAGCGCGATCGACTGCGGGACTATCAGCCGGACTGCGGAGCAGATGGGATACACGGTCTCGGCGGTGAGCCGGATGGTCGCTTCTCTGGAAGAAGAGCATGGATTTCCCCTGCTGATCCGCAGCAAAGCGGGAGTCGTTCCGACTCAGGAATGCATTCAGCTCCTCCCTGTGATACGCAGACTTCTCGCTGATGCGGAGGAACTGTATCAGACCGGGATGCAGATCTCCGGATATCTGTGCGGAACTGTCAGGATCGCGACCGCTTACAGCGCTTATTATGATCGCATTTCTAAAGTGATCAAGGAATTCCGCGAGCAGTATCCCGGGATCACAGTTGAGATCGCCGAGGGAGGTTACAGCTCTGAGCTGGTGGAGAAGCTGCTCCAGCAGCAGATCGATGTGGCGATCGTGAGCGAGCGTGAGGCGGAGCTGTCTTTTGACCTGCTGTGCGAGGATGAACTGGCGATCCTGCTGCCGGAGGGACATCCGTCCGCAGGAAGCGAGCGCGTGCCGCTCTCCGTACTCGAAAAGGGACCATATATCGAGACTTATCCCGGCAGGGATATCGACAACTCCCGCATGCTGCGCAAAAACGGGATCCGGCCGGAAAACGTGTTCCTGTCCAACGACATATTTGCGACAGTTGCCATGGTCAGGGCCGGAATAGGAGTGGCGCTCCTCAATGAGATCGGGTGCGAGTTCGCCGCGCAGAGCGTGTGCGTGCGCAGGCTGGAGCCGCCGCAGAAGGTCCGCATCGGGATCGCGTCCAGACACAAAAAGGCTCCCGCGACCAAACTGTTCGTGGAGATGCTGACGAAAGCGCTGCAGGAGAGAGTTTGAGGACATTAAAGGGCCATTTGACCTCCGGGGGGTCATTTGACCGCCGGGGGGTCATTTGACCTCAGAGGTCAAATGGCCCTGACTGCACGGGGACCCTGCAGATTCAGTTCTGCAGGGTCTCTTTTTTCTGCCTGGACAGAAGATTGTCCAGATAGACGGATTTGAACTGCTTGCTGGCAAGCGCCTGCTTGATGGGCGGGAGCTTTAAGATGGTGCCGAAGACAGCTGCCATGGCTCTGTGATTAGCAAAGGCCTGATTGTCAAAGACCAGATTCTGCAGGGTCCCTTTCTCAATAGCCTGGAGGACGAAGCGGTGAGTGCTGTTGACAGGGGTGATGACTTCGATCGGGCGGCGCTGCAGGGTGATCGCCTTTTTGGGGCAGTTCCTGGCGCAGACGCCGCAGCCGAGGCAGATGGTCGTGTCGATGACCGGGCGCTTTTTTGACGCAGTCGGTGCCGGAGCATCCTGCTCAGCGCCGGCAGCGGGGGCGACCTGTCCTGTGCCTGCCGTTTGAGGATCCTGTGCTTCAACTGCCGCAGGGCTGTATTTTGCCACATCGGTCATGGGGGCGTTCTCCTCCATGGAGATAGCGAGAATGGGGCAGACCTTCGCGCATTTTCCGCAGGAGACGCAATCGCCCCGATTGATATGGGGAAGATAATTGGTCGTCGCAATGGGCTGCATGGGGCTGAACCGGCGCACGGCCTCGAGAGCCTCGCAGCAGCAGCCGCAGCAGTTGCACATGAAGGCGGGATTCTCGCGGACGTTCTCGCCCATCTGGACCAGGTTATAGCCGTAGGACATCTCGAGGATCTCCTTGGCTTCCGCTTTGTCGATCGGCCTGGTGTAGCCGCCGTGCTCGGCAAGAGAGCGCGCGACGTTGCCGAAGGTGAGGCAGGTCTCCATGGGAGCGCCGAGTTTGCAGGGGATGCCGAGATGGTAGTTCTTGTGGCGGCAGAAGCAGGTGCCGACGCCGATAAAATCGGCCTCCTCGATTATATGGGTCGCCCGCTCATAGTCCAGGATGTGATTGGTCTTTTCCGTCATGAGGACAGGTTCGTTGACGAAGACCCGCCCGAGCTTGGTATCCATGCCCAGAAACAGATCCTTGATGAAATCCTCTTCCACATTGATGTACTGGTAGAAGAGTTCGCTCAGGTACTTCTGGTCGATGTCGCCCCTTGTGCGCATCAGGGAGAACTCGAAAAAGCCGATCATCGGGGGCGGCAGGACGAATTTGCGCACTCCATGGTCATAGGAGTCGACAAGAAGGCCTTTTTCGCAGAGACGGTCGAGAAGCTTCTCAGCCTTGGCCTCTGATGTGCCCCAGAGCTGCGCCGCTTTTTTCAGGGTGAAGGGCCTGATCGGGAGCCTGGCCACCCATTTAGCCTCTTTTTCCGTAAAGAGGACGTTCAGGATCTTCGTGAGCGTCTCCGAGGACGGCGCGCCCTGCGTGAACCAGTTGAGCCTGTCTTCCAGATTTTTGTATGCGTCTCGTGATGTAAGATGTCCCATTTTTGTTCTCCCTGTTATTGTCTGTGAGGGGCTATTTGACCTCTGAGGGTCATTTGACCTCTGAGGTCAAATGACCCTGCTGCCCCTCTTCAGCTCAACGACCCAGCAGATAGAGGTCGATCACCTCTGAAATACCGTCATGGTCGTTGTCACTCACAACGACGTCAGCTGCCCGGATCGCTGCCTCATTGGAATTCCCCATGGCAACACCGAGCCCTGCCGTTTCCAGCATCGGAACGTCATTAAAGGCATCTCCGACACCGATGGCGTTCTCAATGGCAACACCGAGTACCTTACAAAGGTCGGCCAGCCCTGAACCTTTGGAAACACCCTGCGGGGTCGTTTCAAGCGAAGTTTCTTCCGCAAAGGTAAAGTCCAAAGGGAGATGCCTCAGCCGCTCCTGCGTCCGCGCACGGCTCGCGGAATCGGTGTGATACATGTTGATCTTGTTGATCCGTTCCGCATGCTCGAGCGCGAAAGCCCGGATGTCTTCCGCGTAAGAGGTGGTGGCTTCATAGAGTGGCTGATAGACGCCCATTTGGAAATGAGGCATGTTCTTCACATCGGCAGCTTCCACATAGGAGATACCGTCGACCATGACCTGGAGCATGAGGTCCTCCTGCCGGGAGGCGGCCACCAGAACAGGGACCAGATCTGCGGGGATGGTCCTCACTGCCAGTACTTTGGAAAACTGAAAATCATAGATCACGGTCCCGCAGGCGCAGGAACCGTAGCGGATGCCCATTTCCGAGAAGGGATAGGTCGAGAGCTCCGAGACGGCCCGTCCGGTGTCGAGGGCAAGGATCTTTCCTGCGGCGTGCGCTTTTTTGCATGCTGCGATGGCGGAGGAAGGGATCTCTTTGCTGGAATTGAGCAGGGTGCCGTCCATGTCGAAGGCGGCAAGCTTGTATGTCGGCATAGTCGTGTTCTCCCGGATTATTTCATGATCAGCGAGAGCGGGGATCGCTCTCCTTATTCAGATTGTAACACATCAGGGCACAAAGGTCATTTCACCTCAGAGGTCATTTGACCCGTTTGCCCCCCCTTGCGGGGCATCCGGAGGGTCATTTCACCCCAGAGGTCATTTGACCAATTTGGACAGACGACCCCAAAAGGTCATTTGACCCCGAAGGGCTCATCCCTGTAAAATATTGACAGGCGGAATCAGAAGGAGATCCGGATCATGAAAGCATTTCGATACATCTTTTTAACCATATGCGCGCTCGCAGAAGCGTCCCTTTTCACCTTTGGGATCACGGGATTCATCGCGTACCGGGGCGATCCCGATCCGGATGTGCCGATCATGGTAGTCGCGGCAGTCACCGTCTGCGCCATGGTCCTGCTCGGCATTACGATAAAGAGCTTCATCAATGTGGCAAAAGACAGAGAAGCCCCGGTCATTTACGGCTTCCTTCTCAAGTTCCCGGTAGTGATCTTCGCGCTGGGGATCATGTGGTTCGCCCTGGATATTCCGGAAGCGGGCTGGCTCGCTGTGATCCTGTCAGTCCCGCTGGCAGCGCTGTTCATCTGCCTCCCAAGACTCAGGGAGAACAGTAAGAAGGCGCAGCCGGTACGGACCGCGCAGCTGCTGCCGCAGTTTACAAGAGATAAGGCAGAGTGGGCCTGGGACGACGCGGCGGAGGAGTACCTGCGCCTTACGGGAGGCGCGACCGGGCGGGCGTTCTCGGATGAAGAGAACGAGAAGATCTACGGATACGCGGGCACGCCGACAGCTTATTTTCTCGGCTGGCTCATTCAGAAAGATCTGGTCAGCGATGAATTCCGCAGGACCTATGATCACGAGACGATCCGGGCTGTTCGGGACGGACGCATGACGCCTGTGGAGTTTTACGCAGGGTATATGGATTATGTCCTTATGAGAGATGACATCGCGCCTGAGATCCTGAAATTCGTGGACCTGTATTTCCGCGACGGGACAAGAGATATGGCCCTTAACCACGGGATGAGGAGATATTTCTTTGATTATTACAAGGCGGTCTGCAGCAGTTTCGATATTCCGCGCTACTACTGTGTGGATTTTAATCGGGACAGTTTCAGGCGGCTGTCGGAGGTCCTGGACCGGCGGCTCAACGAGTTCCGCCGGGTCGCCTTTGACGAGGATGAGCTGGAGGATTACGGACAGCGCCTGAGATCTCAGTATTTTGACACGGAAGCGGAGCTGTTCGCTGAGCCCGGCACACCGCGCGCTTATGCGGGAAAGTGTGCTGCCGCATATGGGGCCATGAGCCCGGGCCTGCGGTCGGAGATCGCGGAGCACCTGATCGAGTACTGCGTGGCGGACCTGCCGGAGGAGCCGACCGCGGAGTGGGTGATCCGGCACTTCTCGCCCTACAAAGTGGTCGTGTTCAGGCCGGATCCATCGAGCGGGGCAGCATATGCTTATGTGGCGCTCGGCGAGAGCGAGTGGGAGCCGGAACACGGGATCTCGTTCACGGTGATCGGAGACCATGTGGTGGCCTTCGGGGGATACGGCGACGCGGAGCCGCCCTATGAGGAGGACCTGCAGTGGCGGTACAGGATCCTGGAGGATGCGGCGCGCGGCAATTACTGCGCGGCTGAAGTGATCCCGGCCAGGTTCGGCGGGCGGCCGGATTCTGCGGACAATCAGGTCATGGTCCCGAAAGCGGCGGCGGAGCGGAAGCGGCAGTACGAGGACCTCATTGAGGCGCTCTTTGTTCTTAAGCTGGCGGAGCACTACGACTGCAAGATCACGTATCAGGAAGGCAAGCCGAATTACCTGTTCCTGGAGGCGACGGCGGGCTCGCGCAGGACGTTCGCCGATTCGATCGGGCTGGGGATTTGAACGCCGGGGGGCAAACGGGCCATTTGACCTCTGAGGTCAAATGGCTTGTCAAGCAGCAGCGAGGTGGCAGCATGCAAAAAGACAATCTTATGAAGATCACAAATCTCCGCCATGAACTGCACATGCATCCGGAGCTCTCCATGGAGGAAAAAGAGACCGCGCAAAGGCTGAGGAATTTCCTGATCAAGAACACCGGCTTTCAGGTCATCGACAGGGGAAGCTGGTTCTATGCGCTGAAAAAAGGAACGGACGGCAGCCGGAAGATCGCCTTCCGCGCGGATATGGACGCGCTGCCGATCCCGGAAGACGACGCGCTCACTTATCATTCGAGGAATGCGGGCGTCTCCCACAAATGCGGGCATGACGGCCACTGCGCGGCGCTGTGCGGGCTTGCCCTCGAACTGGACAAAACAGAGACAGCCCCCGATATCTACCTGATCTTCCAGCCGGGCGAAGAGATCGGGAGAGGGGCAGTATTTTGCCGGGATCTGCTGAGGCAGGAGGGCATCAGCAGGATCTATGCTTTCCATAACCTGAGCGGTTATCCGGAGGGGAGCGTCGTCTTTCGGGAGGGACTCACCCAGCCTGCGTCGGAAGGCCTCCGGATCCGGTTCGAGGGAAGGACTTCCCACGCGAGCGCGCCGGAAGAGGGGAGGAATCCGGCGGGAACAGTTGCCCGGACGATCCTGCGCGCCGAAGAACTGACCGGGGACCGGACCGACGGAATGCTCCTGTGCACTGTCACGGGCATCAGGCTCGGGACGGGAGATTTCGGGATCTCGCCCGGGGACGCTGAGCTCTGCATGACCCTGCGCGCGGAGAAGGAGAGCAGGATGAAGCAGGTCGAGGAGCAGATCCGCAGGTTTGCTGAGGAAGAGGCGGAACGCTGCGGCATCCGGACAAGCTGCTCCATTCATGACTACTTTCCGGAGACAAGGAACCATTGCGAGTGTGTGAGGACTGTGGTCAGCGCGGCGCGCGAACTGGGCTTGCAGGTGATCCCCATGAAAGATATGTGGAGAGCTTCCGAAGACTTCGGGTGGTATCTGAAAGAGTGCCCGGGGGCGATCATCTATATCGGCAGCGGGGAGGATCATCCTCCTCTGCATACGACCGGTTATGACTTCAATGACAAGATCCTGGAGACGGCGGTCGATCTGTTCAGGGCGCTCGCCGAGGGCTATTTCACCTCTGAGGTGAAATGACCCACGGGTGTCCCGGTCAGGGCGCGCAGGGGTCAAATGACC
>CAMOXN010000058.1 GCA_946629175.1 uncultured Lachnospiraceae bacterium
TACGCGGTGAGATCGGTCAGGTCCAGGCTGCCGCCGAAGAGTGTCAGCGCGCTGCCGACCGTGACATCCATGAGGCCTCCCGAGAGCGAACGGATCAGGTCGAGGTCGCTCAGCGCATGGACGCCGCCCGCGTACGTGACAGGGAATCCGGACTCCTTCTGGAAGGAGCCGAGCACCCTGACCAGGTCCTCCTCGATCCCGGACCTTTTGCCTTCCACATCCGCGGCGTGGATCAGGAACTCGCTGCAGCATCTGCTGAGTTTCTCAAGCGTCTCCGTCCCGATCTCAAGGTCCGTAAATTTCTGCCACCTGTCAGTGACGACATAATACCTTCCGTCTTCTCTTCTTCTGCAGCTCAGGTCCAATACGAGCCTGTCCCTGCCTGCGGCGCCGATCATCTCCTCAAGCGCCGTCTCATTGAGCTTCCCGTTCTTAAAGACATAGGAAGTCACAATGACATGGGACGCGCCGGCATCGAGGAAAATGCCGGCTGTCTCAGGTGTGATCCCGCCTCCCGCCTGCATTCCGCCCGGAAAAGCCGACAGCGCGGCAAAAGCCTGTTCAAGGTCCTTTTGGTAGGCATCCTTCTCCATGACGGAATTAAGAAGAATGATGTGTCCTCCGGACAATCCCATTTCCCTGTAGATCTCCGCGTAATAGCCGGCCCCGAGATCAGTCGAGAAGTTCTCCGTGGCGGTGCCTTCCTCCCGGTCCGTCCGGTCATGGAGCGTGCCGCCCACGATCTGTTTGACTTTGCCGTTATGTATATCGATACAAGGTCTGATCCTCATGAATTCTCTCCGAACACATAAATATGCCGCGGCGAACTCTTCATTGCCGCGGCATTTTCATCAGTATCTTAGCTGAGCACATCGCCCATCGTGTAGAATCCCGCTTCCTTCCCGGCCAGGAATTTCGCGGCTTCCACGGCGCCTTTCCCGAAAACAGCGCGGCTGTAAGCCCTGTGGGAAAGCGTGATCACTTCGTCCTGTCCTGCGAAGATCACGTCGTGGTCTCCCACGATCGTTCCGCCGCGGACAGCGGAGAGGCCGATCTCCTTTACGGGTCTGGTCTCTCTTCTCACGGAGCGGTCATAAACATATTCGTAATCGCCGCCCAGCGCCTCATTCGCAGCGTCCGCAAGCGCGATCGCCGTGCCGCTCGGCGCGTCGATCTTGGTCCTGTGGTGTTTTTCGACGATCTCGATATCAAAGCCCGCTGCCGCCAGCTTCGGCGCCGCCTGCGCGATCAGCACCTCGAGGAGGTTGATCCCGACGGACATGTTGGCGGATTTGAGGACAGCAGTCTTTTCGGCAGTCTTGTGCAGTTCCTTGGTCTGTTCTTCGGAAAGGCCGGTCGTACAGACGACGACGGGGATCTTCCGGGCGGCTGCGTAGCTGAGCAGCTCATCGATCGCGGCGGCGGTCGAAAAGTCGATGATCACATCGGCTTCCGGGCACTCCTCCAAAGAGCGGTAGACCGGATAATCCGCATACGCGCTTCCGAACACGTCAACACCGGCGACGATCTGCGTATCAAAGTCACCTTCGCAGATCCCGGTGATAATATGGCCCATACGGCCGCTGCAGCCGTGCAGTATGATCCTGATCATGTCTTACTCCTTTCGCTGTTCACAGAATTCCGAAATCTTTCATTGCCTGTCTGAGCTTTTCCGTGTTGGCAGGTGTCATCTCGGTCAGAGGCATGCGCAGCGGGCCCGCGTTAAAGCCCATGAGATCCACGGCCTTCTTGACGGGAATGGGATTGACCTCGCAGAACAGAAGCTCAAAGAGCTCTTCGATATCCCTCTGGATCTTTGCCGCGCCTGCAACATCGCCCTCGAAGAACTTATAACAGAGGTCATGCATCGTCTTCGGCGCCACATTCGCGACAACGGAGATCACGCCGATACCGCCCATGGACAGGAGCGGTACTACCTGGTCGTCATTGCCGGAATAGAGTTCGATATTTCCGTCCGTGAGCGCCATCAGCTTGACGATCTGGCTGATATTGCCGCTCGCCTCCTTGATGCCGACGATATTCGGGACGTCCTTCACAAGGCGCGCCACAGTTGACGGAAGAACGTTGCTGCCCGTCCTGCTCGGAACGTTGTAGAGGATGACCGGCGTTCCGTTGACCTCGTCAGCCACCATCCTGAAGTGTCTGTAAATGCCTTCCTGCGTTCCCTTGTTGTAGTAAGGAGAGATCAGGAGAAGCCCGTCCGCTCCGTAAGATGCCACTTCCCTGGACAGCTCGATCGCGGTCTGTGTCCTGTTGGAGCCCGTACCTCCGATAACGGGCACTCTGCCTTTGGTATACTCGATACAGAATTTGCAGGCGTCGAGGTGCTCCTGTTCAGTCATCGTCGCTGCTTCTCCCGTGGAGCCGCATACGACGATCGCGTCCGAACCGTTCTCGATCTGATAGTCGATGAAGTTCGCGAACGCCTCATAGTTGATCGATTCGTCTTCTCTCTTAAAAGGCGTCACAATTGCTACCGCGGATCCTTTAAATACCGGCATATTTTCCTCCATTTCAGATCCGATCCCGAATCTGAGCGCGCACTCCGCGCCGCCTGATCCGTGCGGATCAATATTTTCGTTATTAAGTACTTCTTATCGGGTACTTTTGTTTAATACTTCTTGAACTGCATGTTTACGATCTCGGAGATCCTGTCCGCGAACCTGCAGACCCCGATGTCCATTTCCTTGCCCGTGATAATGATATCGGTGTCAATATCGGATTCCACAAGATCCGCTAGATCGTCGACGCTGATGATCCCCAGATTGACCACCTCAAGCACTTCATCCAGGACCAGAAGATTGCACTGACCTGTTCCCAGGACCTTCCTTGCAAAAGCCAGCCCGTTGCGGATGTTGGCCGCCGCCTCTTCCTGTTCCTCGGGGGAGCGGTCCCTGTAATCGATCTTCGATTTCTCGAACCGGAAGATCTTGATCTCAGGTTCCAGTCTCTTTGTGAACTCGCTCTCCGTGATCCCTTTCCCCTTCAGGAACTGGATAATGACGACCCGGTCGTTCTCAGACGCCCTCTTCATGGCAATACCGAACGCTGCCGCCGATTTGCCGTATCCGTCGCCCATAAAGATCATTACTTTTCCAGAAGCCATAAAGAATCTCCATATTTTCTGATACTGTTGTCATGACCTGTAACAATATTCTCTATCAAAATAGCACCTTTTACTGATTATGTAAATCATGCAAATTCCGCATCCGTGTCAGGGCAGCCCCGGCCGCGGATGACGGTCACAGGTCACATTCTCTCCGGCGCCGAGAAACCGAGCACTCCGATGCACACGGTAAGGATATCCAGCGTCAGCTTTAAGAGCGCGATCCAGCTCTCCTTCTTCTCCCTGTCCTCTTCCGTCAGGATCTTCGTCTGGTGATAGAAGCTGTTGAAGTCATTGGAGAGCTGATAAATGTACGCGCAGACGCGGTGCGGCGCGATCTCCTTATACGCGTTGTCCATCACTGTGTTAAAACCGGCGAGGTCGCTCATCAGGTCCTTCTCCGCCTTGCTCCCCGCGCAGCCGATCACGCAGTCCTCAACAGGTGTGACGCCTTCGGCCGATGAATATTTTGCCAGAATGGACTTGATCCTGACGATCGTATAGAGGATGTAGGGGCCGGTGTCTCCCTCGAATGAGGTGAACCTGTCTATATCAAAGATATAATCCTTGGAAGCCTGGTTCGAGAGATCGCCGTACTTGAGCGCCGCGAGGGCGACCTGCCGGGCGGTCTTTTCAGCTTCTTCGCTCCCGATCTCCGGGTTGGACGCGATCTTTCCGCGCATCTCGGCGTTGATATCGCTGATCAGGTCGGAGAGCTTCATGACGCCGCCGTCCCTTGTCTTGAAGGGCTTGCCGTCCTTGCCGTTCATCGTGCCGAAGCCGATGTGCGTGAGCTCTGTTCCGTCGCTGACAAGGCCGCATTTTCTCGCGGTCCTGAAGACCTGCTGGAAGTGCAGCTCCTGCCGCTTGTCGGTGATATAGATCATCCGGTCGGGGTGATAGAGCCGCTCTCTCTCGCTGATCGTGGCGAGATCCGTAGTCGTATAGAGCGCGGCACCGTCGGATTTCAGTATAATGCAGGGAGGGATCTCCTTCGTGTCCGAAGGCTCCGCCACATCGACGACAAGGGCGCCGTTCGACTCGTACGCGTGACCCTCTTCCTTCATCTTCTCCACGATGCCCGGGATCGCTTCGTGCACGGTGGATTCGCCCCACCAGAGGTCGAAGTCCACATCCAGGTTCGCGTAATTCTTCTTCATGTCGGCGACGGACACTTCGATGATCTTCTGCCAGAGCGCGCGCAGACCGCGATCGCCCTCCTGCAGTCTGTGCGTGTTGGCCATCGCTTCCGCGTAATATTCGGGATCTTCTTTGGAGCGCCTGCTCGCAGTCGGATAGATCTCCTCAAGCTCAGTCACGGTGAAGGGGGCCGCCTCAGGGTATTCTCCCTCATAGGAGGGGTCAAAATACGGAAGGTCCGGCTGTCTTTTCCTGATCTCGGTGATCACAAGCCCCATCTGAAGGCCCCAGTCGCCCATATGGATGTCCCCGATGACCTTTTCGCCGTGGTACCTGGCGATGCGCTTGACTGCCTCGCCGATGACGGCGCTTCGAAGGTGGCCGACGTGCAGGGGCTTCGCCACATTGGGCCCGCCGTAGTCGAGTATGATGAGCGCAGGCTTTTCGGGCTCTTCAAGTCCGAACTTCTCCGACGCGTTCATTTCCCTCAGGTAACCCGCGAGGAACTCCTCCCTGAGCTTAAGATTCAGGAAGCCGGGCTTTACGGCTTCCGCGCCGGAAAACACCTTGGAATCCCGGAGCCTTCCGGCGACGTCCTCCGCGATCATGAGCGGGGCCTTGTGATATCTCTTCGCTCCGGCCATAGCGCCGTTGCACTGGTATTCGCACAGGTCAGGGCGGTTCGATACCGTCACCTTGCCGAGTTCCCGGTCATAGCCTGCGGCAGCAAACGCCTCTTCCATTTCCCGGGAGATCAGATTCAAAAATTTTTCCACTGCTGCCTCCTGTCATGTATTGCGGCTTTCTCTTTCCCGCTTCGAGAAGGAGCAGCCGCAGTAATTCTGTCTGTAAAGACCGAACTGCCTTGACAGTTCGATCGACCTTTTATATCCGTTCTTTTTCTTAAAGTCAGAGGGAAGAAAACGGACGCCGTATTTCTCACCGGCTCTCATACCGGTCTCATTGAGCCTTGCCGCATCCTTCAGGGGACTGATGGTGAGCGTCGTCGTAAAACAGTCAAATCCGCCTTCTTTTGCCGCTCTCGCGGCGGCATCGAGCCGCAGAGCGAAACAGATCCCGCAGCGGTCTCCCCCTTCCGGGCAGTCCTCGTATCCCCTGACAGCCGTAAGAAAGCTCTCAGGATCATAGGGAGCCTCCAGTATAGCGATCTTTTCGGCCGCCCCGGTGGAATTCATGGAAGACAGATCATGCTCCTCCACCTGCCGGTTATATTCCCTGATCAGGCGTTTCTCCTCTTCAAGCCGGTAAGCGTATTCTCCCGCTTCCGTGATATTGGGATTGTAAAAGAACACCGTGATCCTGTAATACTCCCTCAGATACTCGAGCACATAGCTGGAGCAGGGCGCGCAGCAGCTGTGCAGAAGGAGCTTCGGTCTTGCGCCGCTCTCAGAAAGGTTCTGTATCTCCTTGTCCAGCTCCTTGCTGTAATTGGGTCTCATTCTGTCTCCTGCGTCATTACATGAATTCCGCACAGCAGTCCCAAACGGCCTGCATCCGGGACTGCTGTGCGTGAATGGTCATCTGAAATACTTTACACCGCTCTCAAAGAGCTTAAGATCCTGTTCTCCGTAGATATTGAGGTTTACGCCCCTTCCCTTGCGCTCGCAGTGCGCCATCTTGCCCAAAATCCTGCCATCGGGAGATGTGATGCCTTCGATCGCCGCGAAGGAACCGTTGATGTTCCACTCTTCGTCCATCGAGATCACTCCTTCGGGATCGCAGTACTGCGTAGCGACCTGGCCGTTCGCAAAGAGCTTATCGATCCACTCCTTGGGTGCCACGAAACGTCCTTCACCGTGGGATGCCGGATTCACATAGACACCGCCGAGCTGCGCGCCGGCGAGCCAGGGCGACTTATTGGTGACGACCTTGGTGTACGCCATCTTGGAGATATGGCGTCCGATCGTATTATAGGTAAGTGTGGGAGAATCCCCGTTCTGGCCGGTGATCTCGCCGTCAGGGACCAGGCCGAGCTTGATCAGCGCCTGGAAGCCGTTGCAGATGCCCAGGATCAGGCCGTCTCTCTTATTCAGGAGATCTGCGACCGCGTCCTCGATCACCGCGTTGCGGAAAGCCGTGGCGAAGAACTTCGCGCTTCCGTCCGGCTCGTCGCCCGCGGAGAAACCGCCGGGGAACATGATGATCTGGGACTGTTCGATCGCTTTCGCGTAGGCGTTCACACTCTCGCGGATGTCAAGCGGGGAGAGGTTCGTGAAGACCCTGGTGATCGTCTTCGCGCCGGCTTCCTCAAATGCCGCCGCCGTGTCATATTCGCAGTTCGTACCGGGGAAGACCGGAATGAATACCGTGGGCTGCGCGATCTTGTGCGTGCAGACCGCGACGGGCCCCTTGTCATATATGGGGGTATCCAGCACTTCCGTATCTTTTGACGCCTTTGTGGGGAACACCTTCTCGAGAGGCGCTTTCCATGCTTTAAGAGCGTCCTTTACGGGAAGCGCGCCTTCGTGCCATGTAAAGCACCCGTCGTCCGTCACCTTTCCGATCACCGTATAGTTGTTCGGGATGAGTTCCTCGAGGATCTCTTCGCAGCCATCCTCCATCTCAAGAAGAATGTCACCAATACGGTTGCGGAAGAGATGCTTTAACGGCACTTCTTCGCTAAATTTGGCGCCGAAGCCGTTGCCGAAGGCCATCTTCGCGACAGCGGGAGCGATACCGTAGCAGTCAACGGTATACGCGGCCTTCACTTTTCCTTCCCTCATAAGGGAGGTCACCTTGTCATAATTAGCGCACACGTCGTCATAGACCGGAATATCGTACTCGTCTCTCTCGATGTCGATCAGGACGATCGTGTCTCCGGCATTCTTGAACTCGGGCGTGATCACGTCTGAAAGCTTTGCCACGTCTACGGCAAAAGAGACCAGAGTCGGGGGCACGTCGATGTCGTTGAAGGTGCCGGACATGCTGTCTTTTCCGCCGATGCTGCCGATGCCGTAGCCGAGCTGCGCGTCATAGGAGCCCAGAAGAGCCGAAAAAGGCTGGCTCCAGCGTTCGGGATCCTTGGACATCCTGCCGAAATACTCCTGGAAGGTCAGGTGGAGCTTCCTGAAATCGCCGCCTGCCGCGACGACCTTGGAGATCGACTCCGTAACTGCGTAGACCGCGCCGTGGTAAGGGCTCCAGGAACTCAGGTAGGGGTCAAAGCCGTAGCTCATCATTGTGACAGCGTCCGTCTTGCCGCCCAGCACAGGGAGCTTCGCGATCATCGTCTGTGTCTCTGTCAGCTGGTATTTGCCGCCGTACGGCATATCCACAGTCCCTGCGCCGATGGAGGCGTCGAACATCTCCACGAGGCCCTTCTGGGAGCAGGAATTGAGATCCGAAAGGGAGGCTGACATAGCGTTCCTGAAATCTTCTCCGGTCAGCTCGCGGCTGCTGTGGTCAGCCAGAATACCGCTCACGCCTTCGGAGGCAAATTTTTCGAAATAATTGTCTTCCTCGGAAGGCATCAGCACCTTGACATCTGTCTCCTGATGGGCGCCGTTGGTGTCAAGGAACGCCCTGGAGATATCTACGACCGGTCTTCCCCTCCAGTTGAGGACAAGGCGGGGTTCTTTGGTCACGACTGCCACAGGGGTGGCTTCGAGGTTCTCCTCGGCCGCATAGGCAAGGAACTTGTCCTTGTCTTCAGGCGCGACGACGACCGCCATTCTCTCCTGGGATTCGGAGATCGCAAGTTCTGTGCCGTCAAGGCCTTCGTATTTCTTGGGCACGAGGTCAAGGTTGACGTTCAGTCCGTCCGCGAGTTCGCCGATCGCGACGGAAACGCCGCCCGCGCCGAAGTCATTGCACTTTTTAATGAGGCTGGAGACCTCGGGCCTGCGGAAGAGCCTCTGCAGTTTTCTCTCTGTAGGCGCGTTGCCCTTCTGGACTTCAGCGCCGCAGTCCTCAAGGGACTGGTCGTTGTGTGCCTTGGAGGATCCCGTCGCGCCGCCGATGCCGTCACGGCCGGTGCGTCCGCCGAGCAGGATGATGATATCGCCGGGATCACTGTTTTCGCGCTTAACATTTCTGCGCGCGGCAGCGCCCATGACGGCGCCGATCTCCATGCGCTTCGCGACATAGCCCGGGTGATAGATCTCCTTGACAATACCGGTCGCAAGGCCGATCTGGTTGCCGTAGCTGGAGTAGCCCTTGGCCGCGCCGAGCACGAGCTTCTTCTGGGGCAGCTTATTCTCGAGCGTCTTCGAAACGGGAACGGTGGGGTCGGCCGCGCCGGTCACGCGCATCGCCTGGTATACATATCCCCTGCCCGAAAGCGGGTCGCGGATCGCGCCGCCAAGGCATGTCGCGGCGCCGCCGAAGGGCTCGATCTCTGTGGGGTGGTTATGTGTCTCATTTTTAAAGAAGACGAGCCACTCCTCGGTGACTGGACCGCTGCCGTAATCCACTTCCACAGGAACGACAACAGAGCAGGCGTTGTTCTCATCGGATTCTTCCTGATCTGTCAGTTTCCCGTCTGCTTTCAGTTTCTTCATGCCCATGAGAGCGAGGTCCATCAGGCATACGAACTTGTCCTTGCGGCCCTTATAGAGTTCCTCTCTCGTGTCGAGATAGCTGAAATATGTGGGCTCTATGATATCCCTGTAATAGCCGTCCTCGAATTCCACATCCTTAAGTTCCGTCGAAAAAGTGGTATGGCGGCAGTGATCGGACCAGTAAGTATCCAGGACGCGGATCTCGGTGATCGTGGGATCCCTGTGCTCCGTATCCCTGAAATACTCCTGAATAAAGGCAAAATCGTCTATGGTCATGGCGAGCCCGAGAGATCCGTACAGCTTCGCCAGCTCGTCTTTACTCATTTCGTTCATACCGGTCATTACCCGGACATCTTCGGGTTCCGGATATCTGACCTGCAGGGTCTGCGGCTTCTCCATACCGCTCTCGCGGGAATCCACGGGGTTAATGCAGTATTTTTTGATCCGCCCGAATTCCTCGTCCGAGATCTGTCCGGAGAGGATATAGGTCTCCGCTGTACGGATCACGGGCTTTTCACCCGCACCGAGGAACTCGACGCACTGCACGGCGCTGTCCGCTCTCTGGTCGAACTGTCCCGGAAGAGCCTCAACGCTGAAAACGCGGCTGCCCTCGGGGACCTCGATGGTCTCCCTGTATAAGATATCGACCGGCGGCTCCGAAAAGACCGTCGTGCAGGCCTTCTCGAATACATCGTCGGATACATTTTCAACATCGTACCGGATCAATTTACGGACCCCCGTCAGTCCTTTCACAGCCAAAAAGCCGATGAACTCTTCCTTAAGCTGTCCGGCCGCCACCGCGTAGGGCTCCTTCTTCTCCACGTAGACCCGTCTGACTTTACTCATTGAATGCGCTCTCCTCCTAAGGCGTAAATTTTGAATTGTCTCACCGCATTATAACATAGGTTGTCGGATTGTACATACGCCGTATTGACTAAGGATTCTAAACAAAATCTTAAAAATTTAGGTTGAACATCCTAAACTGTTGTGCTATACTCTCAAATGTTGACGGATGAATCGTCCGCCGCTTATATAAAGGGGAATCATACAATGGCAGTATCACGGTCTCCAAAACCGTTCATGGG
>CAMOXN010000059.1 GCA_946629175.1 uncultured Lachnospiraceae bacterium
CGTCCTCGTTGTAGACGCCCTTCTCCTCATCTACGATGTTCTCGTAGAGCCTGACCTTCACCTGGACAGCTTCCTTCGCGCTCACCCAGTGAATGGTCCCCTTGACCTTGCGGCCGGTGAACCCGCTTCCGCTCTTAGTCTCGGGATCATAAGTCACATGCACGGCGGTCACATTGCCGTTCTCGTCCGTATCATAGCCCACGCACTTGACAAAGTAAGCGTACATCAGCCTGACTTCGTTGCCGGGATAGAGCCTCTTGTACTTGGGGATCGGAGCTGTCAGGAAATCTTCCCTCTCGATATAGAGCTCACGGCCGAACGGGATCTTGCGCACGCCCAGATCGGGGTTCTCCAGGTTGTTGTCAGCGTCGAGCATCTCGACCTGATCTTCCGGATAGTTGTCGATAATGAGCTTTAACGGATCGAGGACCGCGAGCATCCTGCAGCAGTCATGCTTGAGCTCTTCCCTGATGCAGTACTCGAGCATCGCGTAATCCGAAGAGGACTGCGCTTTGGAGATGCCGCTCAGTTCCACGAAGCGCTTGATCGACGCGGGCGTAAAGCCTCTGCGGCGGAGTCCGGAGATGCTGACCAGCCTCGGGTCGTCCCATCCGTCCACGATCCCGTCTTCCACGAGCTTCTTGATATATCTCTTTCCGGTGACCACATTGGTCAGATACATCTTCGCGAACTCGATCTGGCGCGGCGGCATCTCAAAGCCGGCTTCCTGCACGACCCAGTCATAGAGCGGCCTGTGATCCTCAAATTCCAGGGTGCAGAGGGAGTGGGTGATCCCCTCCACGGCATCCTCGATAGGGTGCGCGTAGTCGTACATCGGATAGATGCACCATTTATCCCCTGTATTGTGGTGGGTCATATGCGCCACGCGGTAGAGGATCGGATCGCGCATGTTCATATTGGAACTGGCCATGTCGATCTTCGCGCGGAGCGTCTTCTCCCCGTCCTTAAAAGCCCCGTCCTTCATCATCGTGAAGAGCTTAAGGTTCTCTTCCACGCTCCTGTCGCGGTTGGGGTCGTTCTTACCGGGCTCCTTGAGCGTGCCGCGGTACTCCCTCATCTCCTCTGCAGTGAGGTCGGAGACATAGGCCTTCCCTTTTTTGATCAGTTCCACCGCGATCTCATACATCTTATCGAAGTAATCGGAGGCAAAAAAGAGCCTGTCCTCGTAATCGGCGCCAAGCCAGTTCACGTCCTCCTTGATCGATTCCACGAACTCGCTCTTTTCCTTAGTGGGGTTGGTGTCGTCGAAGCGGAGATTGAATTTGCCGCCGTACTCCTGCGCCATTCCGTAATTGAGCAGAATGCTCTTGGCATGTCCGATGTGGAGATAGCCGTTCGGCTCAGGCGGAAAGCGTGTGTGAACAGTAGTGTATACGCCCTCTGCAAGGTCTTTGTCAATTTCTTTCTCTATAAAGTGGCGGCTCGTCCTCTCTTCTGAAGGATCTGCAGCTGCTGCCGGCGCGCCGTCTTTTTTCAGTTCTTCTTTACCCATAGCTGCTCCTAAATACTTCGGTTAACATTTACACTTCGGACCGGACGGTCTCGTCCTTTTCATTTAAGTCCGGTCTGTCCGCATACCGGACTGATCAGGCAGATCCCCGGGATCAGGCGTCCTCCATGGAATAGTTGGGCGCTTCCTTCGTGATCTGGATATCATGCGGGTGGCTCTCCTTGAGGGAAGCCGCGGTGATCTTCACGAACTGGCCCTTTTCCTGCAGTTCCTTGATGGTATGGGAACCGGTGAGGCCCATACCGCTGCGGATGCCGCCGCACATCTGGAAGATGACATCCTCTACTTCGCCCTTGTAAGCGACGCGTCCCTCGACGCCTTCGGGAACGAGCTTGCGCGCGTTCTCCTGGAAATATCTGTCCTTACTGCCGTTCTCCATGGCCGCGATCGATCCCATTCCTCTGTAGACCTTGTACTTGCGGCCCTGGTAGAGCTCGGTCGCTCCGGGGCTCTCCTCGCAGCCGGCGAGCATGGAGCCCATCATGCAGACATTCGCGCCTGCCGCGAGCGCCTTGGTCATATCGCCGGAGAACTTGATGCCGCCGTCGGCGATGACGGGGATATCATACTGTCGCGCGACTTCATAGGCGTTCATGACTGCTGAGATCTGGGGCACGCCGATACCCGTGACGACGCGTGTCGTGCAGATGGAACCGGGGCCGATACCGACCTTGACCGCATCAGCTCCTGCAAGGATCAGGTCGCGCGCGCCTTCGCCGGTCGCGATATTTCCGCCGATGACGGGCAGATCCGGGAACGCGTCCTTGATCATGCGCAGGCAGTGCAGCACGTTCTCGGAGTGGCCGTGGGAGGAGTCGAGTACAACGACGTCTACCTTCGCTTTTATGAGCGCTTCCACTCTTTCAAGGACATTGGCGGTGATGCCGACGCCGGCGCCGCACAGGAGGCGTCCCTGGTTGTCCTTAGCCGCGTTAGGGTACTTGATATTCTTTTCGATATCCTTGATCGTGATGAGTCCGACAAGATTGTAGTCGTCGTCAACGATAGGGAGTTTCTCCTTTTTGGACTTCGCAAGGATCATTTTCGCTTCTTCGAGAGTGATGCCCTCTTTGGCGGTGATCAGGTTCTCCGAGGTCATGGACTCACGGATCTTCTTGGTGTAATCCGTCTCGAACTTGAGGTCCCTGTTCGTGATGATACCGACGAGCTTTCTTCCCTCCGTGATCGGAACGCCGGAGATCCGGAACTTGCGCATGAGATCCTCCGCGTCCCCGAGCGTGTGCTCGGGAGAAAGAGAGAAAGGATCCGTGATGACGCCGTTCTCGGAGCGTTTTACCTTGTCGACTTCTTCCGCCTGTGCCTCGATCGACATATTCTTGTGGATGATGCCGATGCCGCCCTGCCTGGCCATTGCGATCGCCATTCTGTACTCAGTGACGGTATCCATGCTCGCGCTCATCATGGGGATGTTGAGACGGATCGTCTTCGTGAGGTTGGTGCTCAGGTCGACTTCATTGGGAATGACCGTGGAATATCCGGGGACAAGGAGCACGTCGTCAAAAGTAATGCCTTCACCGATGATTTTTGCCATTTTTTCCTCCTGTTGTATGCGTTGACAAATGATGGTCCGATTAGAATATGGTGTCAGTGTGAATTATGATCATTTCCTGAATACCTTTCGGGGACTGTAGATCCTCAGGATATCCAGAAGTTCTTTTCCGTAGTCGCCGACAATGTCTAATATGAGCTTCGTGTTGTCGGAAAGGATGAGCACGTAGCGGTCCGCCTTGTCTTCCTCCCTCCCTGAGCTGTAATCGATCACCTTGAGCTCTTTGTTCTTGAAGCTGTCGAGCTGATAGGAATCCGCGGGAGCCAGTATCTCCATTTTCGTAAGATCGTAGACCGCGAGCTCTTTCCTCCGCTGTTTCTGCTGGATCTTGGCGACGCGGAGTTCCTTGTCCACGTAGTCGTACTCATAGTCCACCGCGCTCTCAAGCCACGCGAAATAGAATCCGACTCCGCAGGCGATCGCAGGGATCAGTAACAGGAAATTCATGGTGAAAAAAAACAATAAACAAAAACACACTGTAAGGACGATCGCGACGATACGCATAGCCTTGACCAGTGTGCTTGTTTCCCTGTTGATAATAATTTCCAGGCAGCCGGTTTCCATACCTTGATCCCTCTCTACGATTCTTCAGATTGTTTCTAAACATATTATATCAGAACAATCTATAAATCAAGGTCGAAAAAAGTACAGAAATCAAAAGAATCAGAACCTTGTTTTCACGAATATATCATAAATGGCCCGGACAGCGGTCTCAAAATCGGTGTTGTCGACGCCGATAATGATGTTGAGCTCGCTCGATCCCTGGTCGATCATGCGGACGTTGACCTGCGCGTGCGCGAGCGCCGAGAAGATCCTGCCTGCGGTTCCTCTCTGTGACTTCATCCCCCTTCCGACGACCGCGATCAGGGCCAGATCCGACTCGATCTCGATATTGTCAGGTTCTGCCAGTCTGTGGATGGCGGAGACGACGCGCTGCTCCTTGTGCTTGAATTCATCTTCGTGAACAACGATCGTCATCGTGTCAATTCCGGAGGGCATATGCTCGAAAGAAATGCCGTTCTCCTCAAAAGCCTGAAGTACCTTGCGGCCGAAACCGACTTCCGAATTCATGAGGGCCTTGTTGATCGTGACGGTACAGAACCCCTTTTTGCCCGCGATCCCGGTGATCACGTAGCCGGTCTTCTGGCACGTGCTCTCGACGATCCATGTCCCGTCATCGTCGGGCCTGTTCGTATTCTTGATATTAATCGGGATCCCCTCGTGCCTTACGGGGAAAATGGCGTCCTCGTGCAGCACGGAAGCGCCCATATAAGAGAGCTCACGCAGTTCCCTGTATGTGATCGTCTCGATCCCCACGGGAGAGTTGATAATGCGTGGATCCGCTACCATAAATCCGGAGACGTCCGTCCAGTTCTCATAGACATCCGCTTTGCAGGCTCTCGCCACGATGGAGCCGGTCACGTCGCTTCCGCCCCTGGAGAAGGTCTTTACGTGTCCGTCGGCGCCCCTTCCGTAGAATCCCGGTATGACCGCCCTGGGGTTCTCGGCCAGGGCTTTGGAAAGGACTTCGTTGGTATGTTCGGCGTCAAGATTGCCGTGCTCGTCAAAAAAGATCACGTCTTTGGCATCTATGAAACTGTAGCCGAGATAGCGCGCCATGATGCGCCCGTTCAGGTACTCCCCGCGGGAAGCGGCATAGTTGCTGTCCGGACTCTGGTGCATCCTCCGCTCGATCTGGGCGAACTCGCCTTCCAGGCTGAATCCCGTAAGTCCCAGTCCCTCGATGATCTCGTTGTAGCGCTCCCTGATCTGATCCAGTTCCTCGCCGAAATCCTCGTCCTTGGAGGCTTTGGAGTACATCATGTAGAGAAGGTCGGTGATCTTTGTATCACCGCTGAACCTCTTGCCGGGCGCGGACGGGATGACATATACCCTGGATGCATCCTTCATGATGATCCCGCCCACTTTTTTGAACTGCGCGGAGTCCGCAAGGGAACTGCCGCCGAATTTTACCACTTTTTTCATTTTTTATTCCAATCTGTCGTCATTAATCGTGCAAAAGACGTACGTTCTGTCTGATCGAATCCAGAGAGTCCGCTGCAGCCGTGAATTCCTTCTCCGTCATAAGGGGAGTGACGAACGCGGTTTCCCCTTCCGGCGCGCCTTCGCAGCTGATCTCGGCTGTCTGCCCGAACAGTTCACGGGCTTTTCCCGCTTCCGCGTTATCTATACGAATAAAATGCCGGTAAGATTCGCCCGCCGGGTCAGACAATGTCATGAGTTCTTCGTCCCACAGAAAACGGATCGTCCTCCCTAAGTTCTTCGCGCACTCCATGACGTCGGAGACTACTGCGCTTGCCGTCGGGAACTTCCCTGCGCCGCGTCCGTAGAACATGAGGTCATCCACCATGTTCCCGTGCACGAACACACCGTTGAAGACATCCTGCACGCTGTGAAGCGGGTGATCTTCGCGGACAAGGAACGGCGCAGTGCGTACGCTCATGCTGCCGTCCGCGTTCCTGCGGCTTGTGCCGAGGAGTTTGATCGCCATGTTCATCGCGCGCGCGTAGCCGAAATCCGCCGGTGTGATCCGCGAAATGCCTTCGCAGGGAATATCCTCGTAGCGGACCGTCTTTCCGCAGATGATCGAAGAAAGGATCGCGATCTTACGGCAGGGGTCATGGCCTTCCACGTCAGCCTCGGGATTTCTCTCCGCGTAGCCTTTTTCCTGCGCCTCCCTGAGCGCGTCCGCGAAGCCGAGCCCCGCTTTTTCCATGCGGGTAAGGATATAGTTGGTCGTTCCGTTCAAAATACCGAATACCGCGGTTATGTTCTCCTGTGTGAGGCAGGAATTGATCGGGCGGATCAGCGGGATACCGCCGCCCACGCTCGCTTCGAACAGGTAGCTGCAGTTATTGGCGGCAGCGATCCTCAAGAGTTCCGGACCGTGCGCCGCGACCAGTTCCTTATTGGAGGTACATACACTGATGCCGCGCTCAAGAGCCGCTTTCGTAAATTCATAAGCCGGCTTCTTGCCGCCCATCGTCTCGCAGACCACGGATATTTCCCCGTCTTCAAGGATCTTATTATAGTCGTGAGTGACCCTCTCCTCATAGGGGTTCCCCGGAAAGTCACGAAGATCGAGGATATACTTGACGTAGATCCCTTCAGGTACAGTCTTTCTGATCACATCCTGGTTCCGGTCAATAAGTTCAACGACACCGCTTCCGACCGTGCCGAATCCGAGAACTGCCATCTGTATCATCTTAGTATCTCCTATCTTGTCCATCTCAAAAAAAGAAATCAACTAAAAAATCGTATCACTCTTTTTTCCTTAATGCAAGGATATTTATAAGGAACGCCGCAGCAACAAGGACTGAGGCAGCTGCCGAAATGACTATGCATGTCCTGAGCCCCTTGGGATAGTACGTGAATTCGATCCTGTGGCTGCCCGAAGGAACGAATACCGCCATCAGGCCGCCGTCCACTTTTTCGATCACTGCCGGCGCTCCGTCCACCGCCGCGGTGAAGCCTTCGTCATAGGGGACGGAGAAAAAGACGAGGTTGTCTCTCTCAAGGTTGGCGGTGGCTTTGAACCCGCTTACTGTAAACGAGAACTCCGTGCAGGCTGTTTCCGCTCTCATCGCGCAGAGATCGGCAAGATCCTCCTCACTGATCGTCTTTTCTTCCGCGTGCAGGTCTTCCTGCAGGAAGCGCCCGTATCGGGAGATCTGTTCTTCGGTCAGTATGATGTCCTTGACCAGAAGCCGGTCAGACTGCTCGCCTTTCTTCATCGAGCTGTAATCCTCATCGGATATATAGCTGTCGAAAGTAAAGCCCATCGGTATGTAATTGGTATTCTCATAGATCCTGTATCCGTTGTTGGGCAGGCCTTCCTCATAGCCGGTCATGCCGCCTTTTTCCTCCAGCGTTTCCGAGGGCTTGACCAGATCGTTCTCTATGTAATAGCGCACGGAGAGGAGCGACCTGGCGCCGACCCGTTCGATCGGAAGTGTGGATTCCACGGTGCGGATCATGCCGATCTTTCTGTAGAAAGTAAAGATCGACGGATTGACCGTGCTCTCAAAGCAGTGGATCGTCGGATACCCCCACACCATTTCATAGTTGGTCGACGTTCCGTCCGTCTCCACCCTGAAGAAGGAAGAGGTGTCCCTGAGCGCCGGCTTCGATTCCAGCATCTGTCGCTTCCACTTCTGTCCTCCTGTCTTCGCGATCAGGGAATTTCCGTTATACAGGACGGCCATACTCGTCAAAAGACAGGAGGCCGCAGTGACTATGATAAGAGCGGACTTTCTGTATTTTGACAGTTTCTTCATGCCGGGCATCAGCACCAGAAGGAACAGGAGCGCGGCCAGCTGTACCGCCGTGGCGATCATCTCTGTCTTTAAGAGGTCCCTGTTGGTGCTGACCGCGAACCACTTCACCTTGCCCTTTTCAAGAACGGGAAGGAAGGCGCACAGCATGATCGCGGACGTAGCGGCCGCTGTGATCTTCGCGCCGGATGAAAGCTCGCTCCTTAGGCCTGTTTCAAGGGCGCGCGCGGTCATGGCGGACATGACGAGGATCGGCATGTAGAACCATCTCGCGTAATAACCGGCGTTGAAAGCGCTGAATGCGCTGTTCAGGACCGGAATGAAAGCAAAGACGCCGCACAGGAGCACCATCTTCTTCTTCCAGGAGGCCCGGAAGATCCTGCAGTATGCGATCACGCCGGCGATCGAAAAACAGGGAAGATAAGCGGCGAGCGAGCCGTTCCGGACCTGTTCCCCGGAAAAAAGCGTGGGCTTTGCGATGATATCCGGAACCATGAACAGGGATTTGATGATCGCGAGCGGCGTCGTCCCATCCTCATAGGCAAGTATCCCGTAGCCGTTGATCAGATTGTCCAGACGGCTGTTCCCGCTGACGCCTCCGACCGACTGCACGAGGAAAAAGGATGCTATTAACAGTCCCGTGACCCCGGCCGCCGCGATGAAAAGGATCTCGGTGACCGCTTTTTGAGCGCCCCTCTTTCGGGAATAGCGGACGAAGTAATACAGGACCAGAAATACGGCCTGGCCGAAGAAAAAATAGTAATTGACGATCGACATCAGCGCCGTCATGAACGCGAACCCGCTGAACCGCCTCTTTTGGACGATCTCATCGAAGGAAAGGAGGTAAAGGGGGAAGAATGCTGTCGCGTCGTGAAAGTGCTGGAATACGATGTTGCAGGCCTGAAAACCGGAAAAAGAATAGAGGAGGCTTCCGATGAGGGCCCAGGAGCGGTCCCTGACCTGCCTGCTGATCCACGCATAGGAAGTGACCATGGCGGTACCGTACCGAAGGGACATGATAAAGGGCAGGATATACGGCACGGTCTCCTCTTTGAAGGGGATGGTCAGCCAGAAGAAAGGGCTGCCCCACAGGTAAAAGGAAAGGCTTCCGCCCATGCTGCTCCCCAGGTCTATATAAGGATTCCAGAAGAACTGTCCGTTCCTGACGGCTCTGTGGGCAAGGATATAGAAGGGGACCTGCTGCACGTTGTAGTCGCCGTAATAGAAAAAGATCCCGCCGTGATAGACCAAAAAGGGAAGGACCGCTGTCAGATACAACAGCGCTCCTCCCGCAAAGATCAGTATATACTGCAATCCGGCCGAACCTTTTTTTGTCAAAACATGTCCCTCTGAAATACTTGAGTAGTATTATTATTTATTCTTTTTATATCCGGAAACGTCCTCGTTCTCAATAAAATCCTTCATGCTCTCCATGCGCGAGAAGACTACGGTATATCCGTCCTCTCCGTAATTGAGAGAGCGGTTCACGCGGCTGATCGTCGCTGTAGAAGCGCCTGTCTTTTCAGCGATCTTAAGGTAAGTATCGTGCTTGCGGAGCATCGTCGCGACCTCGAACCTCTGTGACAGGGAGAGAAGCTCATTCACAGTGCATAGATCTTCAAAGAACTTGAAGCACTCCTCTTTGTTCTCCAGTGTCAGTATTGCTTCAAACAGGCTTTCAACGGCGCCGGTCCTGATCTTTTTATTCATGATATTCGATACCCCTCTCAGAGCTGCTAAAATATGTCAGTCACTTAGAATATTTTAGCATTGTAAAGTTTTAAAGTAAAGGATTTTGGACAGCGATTTGAATGCCGTTTGTATTTATGGCTTTATAATCGGGAAAACGATTATCCATTTTTACTCTTTACTTTTTAGTTTAGCTGTGCTATTTTATTAACGTTGCACAAATTGTTTCTTTTTTCACAAACATTTAGAGCAGCATATCTTACTTTTTTACACTTGGAGGTGGCATAATTATGAAAGGCGTAGTCAGGAGGTTCAACAACCAGCGCGGTTTTGGATTCATCAGTGATTCGGAAGGAAACGATGTATTCGTACACTATACAGGTATCAACGGCGAGGGATTCAAATCTCTTGAAGAGGGACAGGAAGTCGAATTCGACGTGGTCCAGGGAGAGAAAGGCCCGCAGGCCGTCAATGTCACGAAACTTTGAGATATAGCTCGGCATAGTTCAAGACCGGCTGTGTCCCCGTCAGATGCTCACGTTCCTAATGCTATCTGACGGGGACACAGCCGGTCTTTTTCTATGCCTGTTCAATTTCTCTGCTTCGCGGCATTGACGCCGGGCCTTTCTCTCCGCCCGGCACATAGCCGG
>CAMOXN010000060.1 GCA_946629175.1 uncultured Lachnospiraceae bacterium
GCCGGACCCGCCCGAGCCATCGGAGCCGCCGCTTTCCGCCGGCACTTCCCTGAGCGTTGCTTTCAGCTGCGCCGCCGCTTCTTCGTCGAGCCCGAGCTCGTCGATGACAGCTTCCGCTTCTTCGACTGTTGTCGCGGCCTGCAGGCGCATCTTCGTCCGCGCGATCATCATTTTCACTCCTGTTTCGACGCTGGGTCGGACCTTGGATTCGGTCTCTTTCCCGATCGCGTCCATCTGCTGCTCAAGCATGCCCGTGACGGCGGAGACGTCCGGTTTGGCCTCCGGCGCGTCAGAGGTCGTGATCGGGATCGTCGCGATCTGCTTGTATCCCTCAATGATCCCTTTGGCAAAAGCCGCATTGGCCTCGGTCACGCCCTTTACCATGGTCTGCGTCAGCTCGTCGATGCTGTCCGCTGTCGCCTTGGCGGAGTTCATGACGATATCCGCCATCGCGTCCGGATCCATGTCCAGCCCGTCCATTCCGTCCATGTCCATGTTGACGACGAAGGCTTCCGCAAGGAGGTCCTCGTCGATGGTGATCATATCTTCAAAATCCAGCTCGTCGTCATTCTCTTTCTCATCAAAGGTGTTGCCGGAGAACACGTCGTAATCCGGATCCGTGAGCTGACGGCGGACGATCTCGGTCTCCCTGGCTTTATTCATGACATAGTCTGTCAATTCCGGCAGATACAGGACACCTGTCATCGAGGAAGAAGAGGAACCGTTTCCCTGCGGTTTATAGATGATGCCGGTGATCTTTAAGGGCTCCGCGTTCTCGTAGACTTCCATCATGTAGTCGTCATCGTCGGTCATGTCCTCGTAGACTTCATATTCGTCGTTATACCTGTACAGATCGGTGCGGTCGACCAGCTTCAGTTCCCTGGCAAGAAGATCGTCGTAGGAGACCGTCATGGGCTCGTTGTGGATGTCGATCTCATCCCCCATATACAGGTTCTTGATGATTTCCGTCAGTTCCTTGGTGTCGCGGAAACCGAGCGAGTAGAGAAGAAGGTCGGAGATCTGGTTGGGGTCGTTGACGGAAAGTACGAGCTCATTGTATTTTGACGGCCAGCTGCCGTAGAGCAGCGTGTATTCTTCTTTCATCCGCTCAGGTTCAATGATCTCGCTGAAAGCGGTCATACCTCCGCTCCCGCCAAGCATCAGGCCGGACATCATCCCGCTGTTCTGGTTCGCCGCGGTGCTGGGATAGATCTGCGCCAGATTGTCCGCCCCGTCGATGGTGTAAATAAGGGGCGTCACGGAGTAGGTTCGCTTGATCATCCGGACATCCTGCTGGTACTCCTCGGGATGCGCGTCCAGATAGTCCATGAAACTCTTCAGGTCGTTGTTGGAGATCGAGTCGGTGAAGGAAGTGATGTACTGCTGCTCCCGCATGAAATTCCCTTCCGACTTGTGCTGCGACTCCTCCCGCATGGACAGGATGATGCTGGTCAGATCCCCCGCTTCCGTGTTGATCGTCAGCGGATAGCTGTTCATGGTCTCCTCCTGGATCTGGTCGATGTAATTCTGGAATCCGGTGGAGAGCGACAGGATCAGCGCTATGCCTATGATGCCGATGGATCCCGCGAACGCGGTCAAAATAGTGCGCCCCTTCTTGGTCATCAGATTGTTCAGGCTCAGGCCGAAGGATGTCGCCAGGGACATCGAAGCTTTCCCGAGGTTCTTGTGGACGGCAGGTTCTTCGTGCTCAATCGTGAGGGGATTGGTGTCATCCGTTATGCGGCCGTCCTTGAGGCGCACGATGCGGTTGGAGTACTGCTCCGCAAGCTCGGGATTGTGCGTGACCATGACGACCAGGCGGTCGTTGGCCACTTCTTTTAAGAGATCCATGACCTGAACGGATGTCTTGGTATCTAAAGCGCCGGTGGGCTCATCGGCGAGCAGTATTTGGGGATCGTTGACCAGAGCTCTGGCGATCGCGACTCTCTGCATCTGGCCGCCGGACATCTGGTTGGGCTTCTTGTGGGACTGGTCCTTAAGGCCGACTTTGTCGAGCGCATCGAGCGCCATCTGCCTGCGCTTGTCGGCGGAGACGCCGCCGATGGTCAGCGCCAGCTCCACGTTCTGTAAGACAGTCTGGTGCGGGATCAGGTTGTAAGACTGGAAGACAAAGCCCACCGAGTGATTGCGGTAGGAGTCCCAGTCTCTGTCCTTGTATTTCTTCGTGGAGACGCCGTTGATGATCAGGTCACCCGTATCGTACCGGTCCAGCCCTCCGATGATGTTGAGGAGTGTCGTCTTACCCGAGCCGCTGGGCCCTAAAATGGCCACAAATTCATTGTCTCTCAGGTTCAGGGAGACGTTGTCCAATGCGGTCTGCGTGAAGCCGCCGGTCACATATTTCTTACATATATTCTTTAATTGAAGCATTGTGCCTCCGTGTATTGACAGTTATGTACGGCTTCGGTGTATTCCTGTATGTCAATTATCTGTATTTGATGAGTAAAATGTCGGTTCTTCATTACAAACTATTCTTAATTATACTGTAAATGAAATTTGTTAAACAGCGCAAGACACATTATAGCCATACTTTACTGAGCTGAGCCTGCCGGAGATCTTGTGGGGCTTTCCAATGGTCCTGATGAGACTGCTTATTGCGGCTCGGTCCTCCAATTCCCGCCCGTCGCGTAGTCGATCGTGATCCCCGGCTGTACATTGTAACAAAATGCGCAGAACTGCACCAGCGGATCCTCCACAGACTTCGCCTCCATCAGCACGCCGCTGCATACGAGGTCATCTCCGTCAAAATACGGCCTCACCCGGTACATCACATGATGCCCGGTCCCTTCCACATACATGACGACGGACTCCTCAAAGGGAAGCATGCCTTCGACGTTCATGTAACGAGTTCCTGTTACCAGGTTGCGCTCGTTGGCATCCTGTCCCGTCAGGAGATGCCCGATCAGGTGGCAGCGGTTGAACAGCATCTCACCGTCGATATCGTCATAGCGGTTCGTGTTCCAGCCCGTGGGCTTCACCATGCTGATGTCGCCGCGCTTCTGTTTCGGGAGTGTCTCGGGACCGACACAGGCATAAGCTCCCGTGCAGCGTCCGAGGTCATCCAGCGGCCAGTATTCGTGAAAAGCTTCCGAGGTCATTTCCTCCTCGGTAAAAAAGGGCACGTCCCCGTTGATGTCCGCATAGGCTTTTCCCGAATACGGGGGCACCATATCGAGGGTAAAGAGGTCTTCCGAATCAGCTGAATCTGTCGGATCACCTGCGTATATCGGATCACCCTGAACGTCAACATTTGTATGGGTTTCCTGCACCTGTCCGGGCCCTGCGTTCCCGCCGTTCTCTGTGTTTCCGGAGCCGCCTGCATTTTCATCCGCCTGAATACGCAAAAAAGCAAGGATCAGCAGCACCAGGAGAAGGGCACTGATGCCTTTTCTCCATAGCCGCTTCCAACCTTGCTTTTGTGATCGTTTGCGTCTTCTTCTGTTATTTGCCACGGATCCTCTCCCGATGTGCCGGAGTATTCAGGGATTGATATCCACCGCCTGCAGCATGATGTCGTCCTGCCCGACTCCGCAGACATCGACTGTATACCATCCGCATGTCGAACTGTGCTCGCACCTTCCGTCATCCTTGACCACCTCGAAAAGGCAGATGGTGTATGTGCCGTCAGCATTAGCCGTGTACGTCGCGCTGGGCGGATAGAAGTCATACATCCGGTAATAATAATCCTGCGCGAGCCTGCAGAGCTGTTCCGGAGTGTAGACCTTGCTGTATTTTGTCAGATCGACAGAGCTGCCCAGTATTGTATCTTCGCCCTTTCCGTTGTTCTCCAGGCTGTACCAGGCGTAAGTCGCGTAGTGGAAATCACCATTCTTATCCTTCACGCGCTCGCGGAGATCGATCGTATAAGTTCCGTCCTGCTCTTCCTGACAGTAAGCTTCCGGCGGGTAATAACCGTCTTTGCTGGTCTTCTTGTAATAATACTTCGCCATGCAGCAAAGCTGCTGGGGGGTATAGACGGTCAGCTGTGTCTTCCCTGATTTCTTCTGCTTCGCGCCGGTCTCTGATGCCTGCGCGTCGGTATTTGATTCCGAGGCCTGCGCTGCCTGCGCGTCGGTATTTGATTCCGCGGCCTGCGCTGCCTGCGCGCCGGACTTCGATTCCGCAGCCTGCGCGCTGAAACCTGAACAGCAGATGATCAATACAGCCGCTAAAATGAATAATCTTTTAGTGCTCATAATATATGTCCTTTCTGCGACCGCTGTATATTATAACACTTTTTTGAATTTGTACATAATTGTTCTAAATGAAGTACTTGATCATAAGACCCGGTCTGCCTTTCATGCGTGTTCGGAGGGCCGGTCCGCAGCCGGCGGCCATGCATTTGGAGGAACGATCCATAGCAAGCAGGCCTCAAATATGGTATAATGTAAACGATTAATCCGGATCAGGGGCAGGCGTCTTTGTACACCCTATGATGACATCCTTTTACTTGATCAGCGTTGGGGGAAACCCTGAGGCTTATGGTGTACAAGTGTCAGTCATCAGATAGCCTGCCCCTGATCCTGTTTTTTCCGGATATCAGGAGGAGACCGCGAGATGCATCTTACAGCCGCGTTTGAAAAGCTCATATTATCCGAACTGAGACTGGCAGCATATGCCGTGGGCACGGAGGAGTCCCAGCCGACCGATGAGAGTATCGTGCAGGCAGTGACCGTCAACGAAGAGCTCAGGAATCTCGGTTACACGCTGACGCCCGCAGACCTGATGCGGCTCGCGTGCAGCCCGTCGCTGGAGGGATTCGCGCGGCATTTCAGGAGTCTTTTGCCGGAGGTCGCCGCGCCGCCCATGTATCCCGATTTTCCCCTTCAGGTGATGAAGATGGATGAGGCGGAGTTCCGCCTGCACCAGATGATCCACTACTTCTCGACTTACGATCTGGAGTGGATCACGGGGAAGAAAGTGAAGCGCGGATGGCTGCCAAGTGTGGAGTCAACTGAGAAGACGGAGAGCGATGATACGCTCCTCAAAGCCAAGGTGCTGGAACTGGTGCCGGAAGAGGCGGCGCCGGTCACGGCGCTCACCCGGATCATGGGAAGGAGAGAGCGGCTGACATTGCCCGGCAGAGCGCTGACAGTGGAGGCGCTCGCCTATCTTGAGCCGGAGGACCTCGCCGGCCTTAAAGTCCCGTTCAAAGAGAACCTGACGGAGCTGTTCGACGCGATCTTAAGGACCCCGCAGGATAATACAGACGGCTGTAATGACCGGAGGATCCCTATGTGGAGGCAGATCTGCCAGCATACAGGGGATGTGATAAAGAGTGTCAATGCTATTCTGCCGAGATATCACTATCATTTCAGGACGAGCCAGAAGAGGGCGGTCGTGAAACTTCTGGAGTCGTATCCGGCAGCTGACTTCAAGGCAAATCTGATCCTGTCACGCGGGAAACGGGAGAAGAGCCTTACGGTCCTGCAGTACCTGGATTACAACATGTATTCCCGCAGTGAAGCGCACAAAGAGGCGGTCAGGGCTCTGCGCAACGGAGAACTGAGGTCCTGGGAGGCGCAGGTCAAATATCTGCTGGCTTCAGAGGCGTGCAGCGCGCAGGCCGGAGAGCTGCCCGGATCAGAAGAGGCAGGCGCGCAGGTCGGGACTCGGCCCGAGCGATCCGCTCCGGGGAGCGAAGGCGCGCTTGACTTCATCGCGAAACGCCCCGGAATGATGCTTCGCATGATCTGCTGGCTCCTGAGGCTGGGATACCCGGACGAGGAGATCCGCAGCAGGCTCGTGCAGAATGCCGGGGCCATCAGCGCGCACACGGTCGTGGATATCCTGAATGCATTGGACCGCAAGGAAGAGGACGCGCCTCTTGAAAGTATCTATCAAACGCTTCGGAAGATCGAAGAAGGAAATCGGAAACACTTCGTGTCGGTCATCGAGAATCCCGGGAACTTCTTCACCGAATACATGATCTCGAAGGGATATTTTGAGGATGGACTGAGAGTCGCGAGGAACCAGGAGAGGTACTGCCGGCAGAGGATCGCGGAACTCGACCGGGAATATGAGGCAGCCTGCGACCTTTACAGGCGCACGGCGCCCTATACGGACAGAGTGAGGGCAATTCTTATGGATGTGCTCCGCGCGCACCTTGAAAAAGCGCAGACGGAGCTCGCCGGCAGGAAGGTGTTCCTCAGAACGGATGAGTACGACCTGTCCTATTGCAGGCTGGAAGCAGGTAAGAAGTCCGATGAAGGCGGCTACCTGCCGGGCGGGATGGCGATCCGGATCCCGGAGGAGGTGAGGAGGCTTCGCTTTTTTGTCTACTGGAACGACAAGGAGCGCGTGGACGTGGATCTTCACGCGATGGCTTACAGCCTGGACGGGGAAGACATCCACGTCGGCTGGAACGCCCATTTCAACAAGACGGGGATCATCCATTCCGGCGACATCACGCACAGCAATGCCGCGGAGTATATCGATATCGACATGGAGGCGCCGCTCCGGCACGCGGAGGCTGTGATCCATCTGTACTACGGAAAGCCGTCTTTTGGCAAAATACAGACCTGCTACGTCGGAATGATGGCCGTAAAGAGGTTCAAGGAGAAAGTGAAGCTTTACGACCCGAAGAACTGCTTCTTCACGCACGAGCTTCGCTCGGAGGGGAGAGAGCTCAGCTACGGCTATGTGGATGTGAAGAGGCGGCTGCTGTTCTTCACCGGGAAGGAGCCTGAGAAGGGCTCGCGCTTCGCGGCGGCAAGAGGGATGTACAGGGCGAACGCGCCGTACCTGTCTTTGAAGAAGTATCTGGAGCTTCTCATCGAGGCGCAGAATGCGGCGGTCACGGATCGCGAGGAGGAGGCGGACCTCATCCTCACGATCGGAAAGTCCGCGGACGCGAAGGCGGTCAGCATGGCGGACAGGAATTTCTGGCTGGAAGCCTGAATAATAATGATCGGAGGCCTGAATAACGATGGCCGTAAGCCTGAATAACGGACGTCCGTAAATAATGCTGCGCACGTTATGGTAATATATTGGTAACGGAATGGGACCATAGGGAGGTACAAGTCATGAGTTACAGGGATAGGTACGAACAATGGATCGCGGAACTGCCTGCGGACGATCCGATGCGCGAAGAACTGATCGCCATCAGGGACAATGACGAAGAGATCAAGGAGCGCTTCTACACGGAGATCGAGTTCGGCACTGCAGGCCTTAGGGGGATCAGAGGCGCCGGAACGAACCGGATGAACCGCCTTACCGTCGGACGCGCGACGCAGGGCATTGCCAACTATATCCTCGCGTCCGGCGAGGACAGGAACCGCGGCATGGTGCTCGCCTACGACTGCCGGTATTTTTCCAAGGAGTTCGCGGAGCTCGCGGCGCAGATCTTCGCCGGAAACGGGATCAAGGCATATCTGTTCCCGTCCCACAGGCCGACTCCCGAGCTGTCCTTCGCGATCCGCAGCTTCGCGGCGCTCGGCGGCATCAACATGACGGCCAGCCACAATCCCAAGGAATACAACGGCTACAAGGTATACTGGATGGACGGCGCGCAGATCTCGGGGGAGATCTCCGACGGGATGCTGAGGGAGATCCAGGCGCTGGACTTTTTTGACGAGTTCAAAATAGAGCCGCTCGAGGACGCCATCGAAGAGCGGAAGGTGAGGATGATCACCGAGGAAATGGACCTGGCATACCTGGACTATGTCAAATCCATGCGGCAGCGGGACGACGACGAGATCGACAAGACGATCCCGATCGTCTATACGCCGCTCAACGGAGCAGGCAGCATTCCCATGCAGAAGCTCGCCGAGGAGCTCGGCTATGTGAATTTCTTCATTGTTCCCGAGCAGAAAGATCCGGATCCCGAGTTCACGACTGTCGGTTATCCCAACCCGGAAGATCCGAAGGCGTTCGAGCTGTCAGAGGCGCTTGGCCGGGAGAAAGGCGCGGAGGTGCTCATCGCCACGGATCCCGACAGCGACAGAATGGCGATCGAAGTCCTGGACGGCAACGGGAACTATGTTCCGCTCAACGGCAACCAGACCGGCGCGCTCCTCATTGCCTACATGGCGCGGAGCAAGTTCGAAAAGGGGACGCTCCCGGCTAAAGCGGCAATGATAAAGTCCATCGTCACGGGCAACTTGGGCCGGGCGATCTGCGAGCATTACGGGATCCGTGTCTTCGAGGCGCTGACAGGCTTCAAGAACATATGCGGTGTGATCCCGAAAGCGGAAGAGATGGGATATGAGTATTTCTTCGGCTATGAGGAGAGCATCGGATCCGCGCCCGGCGAGGAAGTCAGGGACAAGGACGGGATCTGCGCCGCGATGCTGATCATGGAACTGGCTGCCTGGTGCCGCAAGAACGGCATGACCCTGGGCGAATATCTCCAGTCGCTGTATCGTAAGTTCGGTTTCTACGCGGAAGACCAGGTGTCCTTCGTACTGCAGGGCATTCCGGGCGCGCAGAGGATTGGGCGCATCATGGACGCGTTCAGGAGCGAAAAGCCGCAGTCTTTTGGCAGATTTACCGTAAAGAAGTGCATCGACTACCTGAAGGGGTACGAAGGGATCCCGGCCTCCAACGTGCTGATCTACCATATGACGGACGGCAACTGGTTCGCGATGCGGCCTTCGGGCACAGAGCCCAAGATCAAGTTCTATTACTACGCCAAATCGATGGACAACGAGAAGGAAGCCAAGGACGCGGTCAAGGATATGAAGGAAGCCGTCGGTGAGATGGTGGAGAAGATCGAGTGACGAACAGCCGGGTTTCCGGGCGGATTTCGAGCAGGGGGTGTGCGACGTCATGGCGGGTCCGGCCTTCAGCCGGGCGGATTTCGTACGGCCTGAAAGGCTTCCGGCCGTAAATGCACCGGTTTTCATAGGGGCGGAAAAAAAGCGTCTTAAGCGTCAGACTGTCCTGTGGTGATATGGACATGGGAGAAGAATGTAGTTTATAATGATAGTTAATGACAGCAGTTTAAACTGCCCATTTACAGGGATAAGGAGGATGATGAAAATGGTTTCCTGGAAAAACTTTGACACACTGGCTTCTTACGGAAAACTGATGGGCCTTAAAGGCAGCGTGGACCTGGTAAAGGTCATGTCCGGTGAGAACGGCGCAAAGCGCGTCGCGGAGTACTCGGTCCCCATGGCAGAGGGAATGAAGTACAACTTTGCTGCCAAGGCTGTCGATGATAAGATTCTTGCAGTCCTGCAGGAGCTCGCGGATGAGGCGCAGCTCACTCAGAAATATGAGGAACTTTACAACGGCGCTGTGATCAATACAGGCGAGAAGCGTCTTGTCCTCCATCAGCTGTGCCGCGGCCAGCTCGGTAAGGACGTCATTGCTGACGGCGTCAACAAGCGTGATTTCTATACCGGCCAGCAGAAGAAAGCTGCTGACTTCGCGAACAAGGTACATGCAGGCGAGATCACCAATGCGGCGGGCGAGAAGTTCACGACTGTCGTCCAGATCGGTATCGGCGGAAGCGACCTCGGTCCCCGCGCTCTGTATATCGCTCTTGAGAACTGGGCGAAAGTGAACGGCAAGCAGAAGATGGAAGCAAGGTTCATCAGCAATGTCGATCCCGATGACGCTGCTGCAGTCCTTAAATCCGTCGATGTCGCGCATTCCCTGTTCATCGTCGTGTCCAAGTCCGGAACGACTCTGGAGACTCTGACCAACGAGTCCTTCGTAAGAGATGCTCTTAAGAACGCGGGCGTAGATCCCT
>CAMOXN010000061.1 GCA_946629175.1 uncultured Lachnospiraceae bacterium
CTTCCGATACAATAGTCACGCGGGCGCCAACCTCATCAGGCTCAAGGAACAATTTGATCGCCCAGTCCGGCACGCCGGTGTCGTCAAGCTCCTCGTCCTTCCAGAAGACGAAAGCCGTGTCATAGTCCGTCGGCTTTTTCGGGTACTCCCCGAATCCGTCGGTAAAATACATAAGGCCTCTCAGGTTCTCCAGCTCGCCCGCTGCCCGCAGGTCCTCGATATAGTTAAATACGGGCCTGAAGTCCGTACCGAAACCGCCCTTTACTTCAAACTCCTCCGCATACCGCGCAAGCTGCGCGGGATCCGTGATCAGGATGTCATCCTGGACCTTGTCGTCGCACTCGATCAGGTGGATCTCCGTCTTTTTGAAGAAACTCCCGATCCCTGACAGGAGGTCCGCGGTCTCATTCAGGAACTGCCGGACCAGCACTTTCTGGCAGGACGCCGACGTGTCGATCGCGATGACGAGAGAGTCCACTTTGCGGACCTCCCGGAACTCGTTCTCCTCGATCAGCGGCATGTTTCCGTAAAGTTCCATCCCGTAGTAATAGAACCCGTAATCGAAGGAGTCCAGGTCCACGCCCGCCTCCTCGCGCAAAATAGAGAAGCGCTGCAGGAACTCCCTGTAATCCGTCCGCTTCCGCATCTCGAACCGCAGGATCCTCGACAGGGAGCCGGTCTCTTCGGACTTCTCTTTCCCCATGATGTCGATATCCGCCTCGATCCTCTCCGCGTTCTTCTTCCACTCGTCCTCTTTGGGGCTTACCGGCTTCAGGTCCCTGGACGTCTGCTCCGTCTCCCGGCTGCCGTCCCCGTCCCTGTTCGGCGGCGATCCGGGCGGTGTCCCCGGCGGTTTCTTCTGCGGGCTTTCCTCGTCTTCCAGGCGCTGCCAGAAGCTGTGGTCGTCCACCTTGAACTCCCTCATGAGGTCCACTTCAGCGCTGTAGTCGCGGTCCCGTTTAAGGAACCAGTCGTAGATCTTTTCGGCTGTCAGTATTTTGACTTCGTCCCGCAGGCGCTCGTACCACGCCTCCCGGAAGGGGTTGTGCGTTCTTGCGATCACATCATAGGACATCGAGTCCACCACCGATTCCGCGGCGATGTCACAGCAGAGGTCCCACAGGTCCGGATCTTTCCTCTCCTTCGCGGAGAACATGTGGCGGAAAAGGCAGTGCAGGAGCATATGCAGGTACATCCGGTTAAGGCGCCTGGGCCGCTCCACGTAAACCTGGAGCAGAAATCCCGGGTTGAAACGGATAAAGACCGCATCCGTGCCGGCTGTGGCGGTCGCCAGGTCCATCTTGAAGCCGAGACTGTTCAGCGCGGGCGCCATGAAGCGCATGGACACAAGGAGTTCCGTCCTCACCGCGTCCAGTATCCGAAATCCCATCTCCTCCAGTTTTTCCCTGGTCTGCGACATTCTCTGTCCTCCAACGCGCACTGCCTGAATACGCCCTTACCAGTCATCCAGCTCCAGCGCGGAACTCCGCGGGCCGCCCTTCGTCTCCCTGAGCTGCCTTCCGCTCTCCATAAGCACCGCGCAGATCGCGGTCTCCTTCCGCAGTGAAGCCGCTTCAAGCGCCCGGGAGACCGCCTCCTCGTCCGCAAGGCCTCTCTGCGTGATCAGCCGCACCTGATCGATCTTGCTGTCCCTGATGAATCGGTCCAGCGCCTCAGCGGCGTGCGCTCTGAGAAAAGCGGTGTATCTCTCCTCCGCTGCCGCGTCCAGATCGTGCGGGTACAAAAGCCTGTCCGCGGCGATCACCGCCGCAAAGGACGGGTCGTCGTGCTCCATGAAGGGGAAGAGGCGGTCATACTCCCGGAAGCGGATCTCCTTTTTCCTGACGCACTGCCTGTACGCGTATCCGCCGCCCTCGTAAGCGAACTGGATCGTCCTGGCCATCGTATTCTCCGACGCGATCAGGGCGAATTCGGGGAAAGAGAGACGGATGTCCTCCGACGGCATGCGCAGGTAAAAGCTGACCGCGTGATCGCAGCCTTCGAGCATCTCTTTCATCAGCGCGAAGGAGCTGCCGTCAGTGACCAGCTCGATCTCCGAGAGAGCCCCGCATTGGCGCACCGCTCCGTCATAATAGTCCTCGACGCTGTCATACAGGCGGATCTTCCTGAGGTTCCGGCAGTTGTGGAACGCGAACCGGCAAAGCCTCTTCATGGTCGGCGGCAGCGATATCTCCTGCAGGTCATTCCTGGCAGCAAAAGCGTGCCTGCCGATACTTCTCACAGGCATTTCCTCGATCGTGTCAGGGATCGTAAGGCTCCTCGTCTCAGACGTAAATCCGGTGATCTCTATGCAGTCCTCGCCGCGGTACTCCGTCTTTGCATATAAAAAAGGCATTTTATTATGCTCCCTCTTATGTCTTAACAGAGATTATAGCATAATAAAGTGCCTTCATACCAATTGATGTTCGTTTCAGCCGGACGGCTGTCTCTTTTTTGCCCGGTGCCGGGATCAGAGACCCGGGATCAGAATGCCGAGCAGGCTCTCCGAGCTCTCGACCGCGCTGCTGACCACTTCTTCCGGTACCTCAATACTGTCGATCGTATTATACCCGGTGAACGTAGCCGTCACCGTGAACCTGTCAGCAGCTCCGGCAAGATCCTGCTTCCCCAGGAGCGACTGCATGACCGCGTTCCCAAGAGGGGCGCAGTCGATCGTGAGCCGCGCGGGAAGATTCTTCTTTTTATAAATATAGAGCTCGCACTTTGTGCCGGCGTCCCTCACGTCCAGGCCTTCCGGTATGTTCACCGCGTTCCCGCTCGAGTAGATGATCTCCACGATCTGCTGCAGTATATCTCCGCTGATGCCGATACTGATCCGGTAAGCTTCCTGCCCGCAGATCGTCACCGTTTCCTTGGCGAGCTCCGCTTTGATCTCACCGGACAGGATCTTCTGGATCAGCCCCAGGACCAGTTTGCTGTCGGGTCCGGTCAAAGAGCTCTCACTGCCGGAATCCTTTCTCATATGCCTGATCCAGTGCGCGCTGTCCGTGCTCATGTAGGCGGCGCTGCCCCCGTCTTCCTCCCGCACATAGCATTCCAGCGGTGTGTCCGCGGAAAACTTGTAGACAGTGCCTCCGACCCTGCCTTCGATGTGGGCGGCAGCCGGCTGTGTGACAGCTTCCACGTCGAGATCCGTATTGATCATGAGCGAGGTCTCGACCGGCATGCCCAGCACTCTGACAGTGACGGATCCCTCGTACTCCGCGGATACCTCCGCTTCCACAGAGCTGACTTTTTCCAGATTGCGGGCCATTCTCCCTATCAGCCTGGCCGGAGTCGGATTCAGATACATGATCCCGGCGGCGGCCAGCACGACCACCAGTACTGCAACGAGAACGGCAGCTGTTCTTTTCTTCATTTTATTCTACATAGCCCTCCGGGTTGCTGCTCTGCCACTTCCAGCCGTCCCTGCACATGTCTTCCAAAGTCTTCTCCGCTGTCCAGCCGAGCACTTCCTGCGCCTTCTTGGGATCACTGTAGCACACGGCGATGTCGCCGGGCCTCCTGGGGTCGATCACATAAGGAAGATCCCTGCCGCAGGCCTTCGAGAACGCCTTGATGATATCGAGCACGCTGTAGCCGTGTCCCGTTCCGAGGTTGAAGACATTGACGCCGTCAAGCTTCTCCATGCCCTCGATGGCCTTCACATGGCCCTTGGCCAGGTCCACAACGTGGATATAATCGCGGATCCCTGTCCCGTCCGGCGTGTCATAGTCGTTGCCGAACACGTGGACCTTCTCCAGCTTGCCCGTCGCCACCTGCGCCACATAGGGAAGGAGGTTGTTCGGGATGCCCTTGGGATCCTCGCCGATCATGCCGCTCTCATGCGCGCCGATCGGGTTAAAATAGCGAAGCAGCATCACTTTCCAGCGATTGTCCGCTTTCCAGATATCCGTCAGGATCCTCTCCTGCATGGACTTGGTCTCGCCGTAAGGATTGGTCGTGATCCCCTTCGGGCACTCCTCAGTGATCGGAACGAACGCGGGATCGCCGTAAACGGTCGCTGAGGATGAAAAGACGATCTTAAAGCATCCGTGCTCGCGCATTGACTTGCACAGCGTGAGTGTGGAGCCCAGGTTGTTCTCGTAATACTCGATCGGCTTCTGTGTGGATTCCCCTACCGCCTTGTATCCCGCAAAGTGAATGACGGCGTCGATCTTTTCCTTGTCAAAGAGCGCGTCAAGCGCCGCTTTGTCACAGACGTCCAGCTCATAGAATCTGGGCCTCATGCCGGTGATCGCCTCGATCCTGTCGACGACCATGGCCTTGGAATTATAAAGATTGTCCGCGATCACGACGTCATAGCCTGACTGCAGAAGCTCCACTACTGTATGGCTGCCGATAAAACCTGTTCCGCCTGTTACTAAGATTGCCATAGAATTTACCCTCCTTGTTCTATCACCTGTCCGCGCCCCATATACGGCGGGATCTTCATGACCGCTGATGAGTCCGTTTCCATAATGAGTCCATATCTATTATGAAGGATTGCGTGCCTGTTCACAATGGGTTTTTGGCGCCAGATCCTTACTTCAGGACGCACTCCATGAGCACCGGATTGTGATCCGTATTCACAAATCCCAGATCCCGCGTCTCAACCGACTGCACTTCTATGTTGGAAGAGACGATAAATCCGTCGATCACATAGTACTGGAAAGCATCCTTGTCCGCGCCTGCATACGGCCTGTCCAGAGATCTGCACGTGGGGACATCGGGGTCCATAAGGCACTGCCATCCATCGGAAAACTCCGACGTGTCGATATGGCCGGGCGCCCAGACACCTTCCTGCAGGGGATAAGCGCTGATATCCGTATTGCTGAAGGTCTGGTTGAAATCGCCTCCGGCGATGACATAATTGCCGCTCTCGGCCTCCTCTTCCAGGATCTCCCGCAGCATCCTCGTCTGCTCCTCTTTTCCCCTGCCGTCGTCAAACGCCTCGAGGTGAAGATTGATGAGGACCAGTTCCCTGTCGACATTCTGCAGAGGCAGCCGCTCCACCAGAAGGCATCTCTTGAAATTGGCCAGCCGGACCGGCCATTTGAAGGGGACGGGGAGCTGGATCCTCTCCGCGTCACGAGCAAGGGCATCGGAGAGCGTCACAAGACCGCTCTTGACCTTTCCGATCGGAGGGATCGGAAAAGGAACGAACCTCACGTTGAAATTGTAGGCGGAGGCCGACGTATAGCTCATGTCATAGTCCTGCTGCAGCGTGTTGCTCAGTTCGATCACTTCCTCGATCCCGTGGGATCTGTCGCTGTCGCGGTCGACCTCCTGCAGAAAGATCACGTTCGGTCTCATCTCTGCAAGCGCATCCGCTATTTTGCCGATATTGAGGCGCACCCGCTCCTCGTCCGCCGTATTGACGCTCTTGCCGCCGTCCATAAAGAAGTCCGCGTTGTCGCCCAGCGCCCCGTAGCCGCAGTTCCAGGTCACGACGGTAAAAGAGTCTCCGGCTCCGATCAGTGCCCTTCCACCCGGCTCGACGGAAGCCCTTTCCCTCTCCGCAGGCCTGTATTCCGTCAGCGTCAGGAATTCCATAACGCCGGCGAACAGCATCAGGAGAAGGAGCGCCAGGGAAAATACAAAGCGGAGGATCTTCAGCAGCGGCCCGTTCCTCTTCGCTCTTCTGTTTTCAGGCATTTCTCTGTTCCTGTCATTCGTCATAAGTCACTCCGTAATTGCCGCGCGCACAGCCCCTTCAGCGGGTCAGGACGCGCGTCATGATAAGAAAAGCCTCCGCCGGTACCGCTCACTGTCCGACCATAGGCATGATGATCTTCATGGCGGGGAGCACTGTGGCCGCCCAGCCCGCCGCGAAGAGCAGCAGGTTCAGTTTTCTGCTCATGATGGCGGCAAATTCCCGGATCACGGCGCTCGGCCAGTAGTAAGGCGCGACATGGGCGCCGATCCCGGTGCAGTCAAGCCCGATCTCCCTGCAGAGGCTCAGCGCTCTGTAGACGTGATAATTGCTCGTCACAAGCGCGGTGAGCCCCGGCCCATCCCGTCCGTCGATGATCTCCTTGGAAAAGAGGAGGTTCTCCCTTGTCGTCCGCGAGCGGTCCTCCCTGATGATATGCGCCTGCGGGATGCCGTGCTCCAGAAGGTACTGCTCCATCGCCTCCGCCTCGGAGAGGTCCTCGTCGCTGCCTCTCCCTCCCGAAGGAATGATCATCGGCGGAGTCGGATCCCTGTGATAGACCTCGATGGCCCTGTCGATGCGGTCCGCCAGCAGTTTCGAGACCTTTCTCCCCTTTAAGAGCCCCGCGCCGTGAATGATGACATAGTCAAAATCGCGTCTGTGCGGGAGGAAAGTGATCAGGGCTGTATAGACCATAAAAGCAGCGAAGATGACCGACCCATAGGTCACTGTCAGACTTATAAAGAGGACTGCTCTCATCCCCGCGCTCACGAACTCCGCCGTATCCGCCGCCCAGAAGTAAGGAAAGATAAAGAACAGGAACGTGCAGATCTCTCCCACGGCAACAACGATCCCCAACAGGAGCGAGAGCAGATTCGCAAGGCTGTGGCCTTCTCTGCGGTACATGATCACGCCGTTGGCGATCAGGACGACCGGCACCCACAAGAGGATCATCAGTGCCAGGATGGTCAGCGCCCTGGCCGTTCCGCGCTCATGGCTGCCTGTGATCACACAGAACAGAGGCGCCGTAGTCAGCACCGCGAACAGCAGGCAGATGACGTTCCTGAACCTGCTCCTGTCATAGGCGACGGAGACCGCCAGTACCCCCCAGAAGATCAGGCAGGGGATCGCGTATTCAGCCACTCTGCTAAGGTATGCGCCCATCAGGTATTGAACTCCTTTCCGTTATTCGAGCTTTTTTCGTTCTTTTAGGATGCGCGGGATCATCAACACGTTATTGATGTCCAGCTGCCGGTAATCCGTATTTTTGCCTGTCACCGCGTTCTCTCTTACGGAGAGCGCGTCAAGCTGATCGTACGGGATCAGGCAGGCGTGTGTCCTCTGTTCCGCGTTCTTGGTGATCCTCGGAAGGGGAAGTCCCTTCTCGCGGCATCGGACATAATTCTCAATATTTCGCGAGAGTTCCTCTTCGCTCATCCTGCGGTACCCGTTCGCGAAATGGAAAGCGCACCAGCGCATGTGCTCCGTCTCCCCGAGGACGTCCAGGAGCTTCCCGTCCGGCTCCCACTGCCCCTCTGTGATCTCTTCCTCCGTGTGACCGGAAGCCTTGACCAGCGCCGGAATGAACGCGGCAGATGCGCGAGACGACATCTTGCCGAAAGAATCACAGGCGACCCACTTTTCCCAGTCCGTCCTGTCGGAACTGTCGTAAGCGCTGTTGATCAGGATCGCGTCCCTGTCCATCCGGCCGGCGGAGAGCATTTCCATCGACCTCACTTTCCGGGCCATAAGGGGCGCCCCGACGGCTTCCTGATAGCGCACGCCGTCTTTAGTGCACTGGACCACGCAGATATGCTCCGCCCTGACTCTCTTTAAATAGAGCATCAGCGTGTCGCAGACCTCCGCGTTCATCTCATCGTTTCCCGTGCACACGGCAATATACTTGACGGAGCCCAGCCTGTTCCGCAGGTATGTGTAAAACCCCCTGCTTCTCGCGTCATCTCCGAAGAACTCAATGTCATATTCACTCTGAAGTTCCGGGCAGTCCGCGAACAGGTACCCTGACTGCCTGTCTGCATCATTCGAAAAGACTGCCGCGTGGAAAGCGCTTCCCGCGAACTGGCCGTTCATGACCAGATATCTGAGGGCGGCCTGCCCGCACTTGCCGAATCCCACTACGATACAGTCGAAATCCTCCGTCGCCCTGCCGTTGTCAAAAGACAGGAACTCCCACGGAGGGCACAGGCTGATCATCGCCCTTGCCGCGAGCTCCGTGCTGTCAAATACGTTGACGAACCCGAATCCGTACCTCTCCTCGGAGACCTGCAGCATCTCTGTCAGAATGTCCTCCGTTCCCGGAAGCGTGATGCTCGTAATGCGGGGATCGATCTCCATCTGCTGAAGGCCCTTCATAAGTCCGGCCGCATAAGACATATTCTCATTGCTGTCCGCATCCAGCGCGAACACCTCGATCTTATTCCTGCTGCGGACCCTGAGCCTTGCGAGCGCCTCGCGGCTGGATCTGGCCGCGCCGGTACCCGTCAGTACTGCCATTCCGAGTTCGTTGATCTCTTTCGTCTGCGCGGGCAGCTCGTTGTTCGTGATGAACACGATCGCCTTCCTGCCCTCGGCAAGACACTCCCTGCCTGCGTCCAGGCTCTCCTCATTGATCCCGTAAATGATCGTCAGGTCGCCGTTCATAGCCAGAAAGAGGCGCAGCCTTCGAAGCCCCTCCGCGCCGACCGTGATGATGGCGGTGCTCGCTATGGAATAGAAAGCGAACAGGTGCAGCGCCCAGAAGCAGATGATCCCTGCGGACGTCGACACGACCGGCGCTCCGCTGATCGCCGAGAGGTCATTCTTGCCCAGATACATTCCTATGACCGAGAAAGGCGTCCTGATCAGGGAGAGCGCGATATCCTTCGTGACATAGGTATAGCCGAGCCCGTAGATCACACTGCCGCCGCACGCCGAGAGCAGAATAAGGACCGCTGTCAGCTTTGCGGAATATGACGGCTTTAACGCCATATTGATCACGAGCGCGGCAAAAATAGCGATAGACAATATTACGACCGTAACAGAGATCATACGCCTCCTCCTTCCATGACCGTATCACCATAGTATCACAGAAGTCAAAAAGCATGCAATGTACCCCCGTTCACTTCGTCGCGATCTTCCTGTACTGCGCCGGCGATACGTCAAAGGCCTTCTTAAAGACCCTCGAGAAGTGCTCCGCGTTCGGATACCCGATGGAATAGGAAATGTTCTCGATGGTCATATTCCCGTTGCGCAGCAGTGTTTTGGCACGTTTCATGCGGACCTGCGTGACCTGCTCGCCGAAGGTCTTCCCCGACTTCTCGCGGATGAACTTGGAGATATAGGGCGTGGAGAGGTGGAACTCTCTCGCCATGTCCTCCAGCGTGACCTTCTGGTAATTGGCCTGGATGTAATTGAGCATCGCGATCAGCCTGTCGTCCTTCTCCAGATCGCTGCTGCTCAGCTGCGGGAGCTTGTTGACGGCGACGACCAGCGCGTTGATGGAGGCGTGGATGATGTCCTCGTGGATGCCCGCGCCCCAGTATGTCCTGCCGTCGCACAGGATCCCCACGTAGGCCATGGCTTTGGAGGAAGATCCTCTGGAAAGAGCATGCTCGCTGTAACTGGAGAGCTCGTAGCTGATCCCGTAGTAAGCCTTGATCGTGTTGCTGACAGCGTCCAGGCGCCCGTTCCCGTTCGCGTCCACGACCGTCCTGCGGTCGCCCGACGTAATGACAGCTTCCGCCATGATGCCGTCCGCCTGCCGGAAATGGCATTCCGGGATCGTAAAGTGCGGTGTATATTCGATGTACCTGTCCGCAAAGATCTCGTAGACGGCCTGCGGGGAGAGCTCGCTGTGCGTCTCGTCCGAGACCTGCTTGACCGCGTAACCCACTTCCTCCCTCATCTTCTCGGGAAGCACGACCGCATAGTTCTGCTTGAGGACATACGCGACGCCTCCCTTGCCGGACTGGCTGTTGATGCGGATGACATCGGAATCGTAGGTCCTCGATACGTCCTGCG
>CAMOXN010000062.1 GCA_946629175.1 uncultured Lachnospiraceae bacterium
TCTTCATTTTGTCACTCCAATCTTTGACGCACGTCAGTGCCGCCTATGCCGGCACAACAGCCATTGAGAAGGTCAGCAGCATGCCCGTCGTCGGCTCACGTTCCTAATGCTCTCCGCCGGGCATGTTGCTTCCCTTTTTCAATACCGGTGTGCCGGTGGAGGCCGGCACCGCTGCCGCGTCCTATCTGCGTGCCCTGAAATCCTTCACGATATACTGCATACTCTCCCTTCCGTTCCAGGAATTGACGTCGGGATAGTACACCATATCTATTGTAACATTTCCTGCGCCCCTGAGAAGCCCCTCAAAAGCGCCTCTTCCCGCGCCTTCGTCAACATCCGCGCCAAATTCGTTCGCGTCTCCGAACCGGATCAGGTCCATCCTGGTGCCTCTGTCGTCCTGCGCGTCCAGCCTGATCACGTTCCTGTTCTTTCCGAGCACTTTCGCGGACAGGAGCCGTATGTTCCTCGTCGCAAAGAGCGGTTTCGGATTTCCGTTCCCGCAGGGCTCAAGGAGCTCCAGCTCCCTGGTCATCGCGATCCCCATGAACCGCGGCGGAAGTTCCATGTCCACCCGTACCACTTCCTGCAGGTCATCCCCGGTAAGTGCGCAGTCCTCCTCTACTCTTCTGGCAAATTCCGCGAAGTTCTCCTCCTTTATGGTGAGACCTCCGGCCATCTTGTGCCCGCCGAATTTCTCGAGCAGGTCGGAGCACGCGTTCATCTGCGCATACATGTCGTAGCTCTCGATGGAGCGGCCGGAGCCTTTGAGCATGCCGTTCCCGGTCCTGGTCAGGACAAATACCGGCCTGTGCCGGCTCTCTTTGATCCTGCCCGCGATAATGCCCGCGAGAGACTCGTGGCAGTTCTCCAGGAGGAGCACAAGCACCTTTCTGTCCCCCATGTTCTCCCGGTCAATGAATTCCTCAGCCATCCCGACGCCCTGGGCCGTCATGCTCTTACGGCTGTCGTTGAGATCCTTGAGCTGCTGGGCGCTGCGGAGCGCCTCGGAAAGATCATCCTCCATGAAGAGCTGCAGGCCCCTGAGCGCGCTGTCCAGCCTGCCCGTCGCGTTGAGGCAGGGCCCCAGCACGAACCCGGCGTGATAGCAGGTGAGGGGCGTGTCGCTAAGGCCGGTCACGCGGAGCAGCGCCTTAAGGCCCGCATTGCGGGAGACGGAGGCTTCCCTAAGGCCTTCCCTCACAATGATCCTGTTCTCGTCGCGGAGCGGCATGACGTCGCAGACAGTCGCCAGACCGGCAAAAGGAAGCAGATCGCGAGGTTCGACCGCAGGTCCGGGCTCGTGGTCGCGCCCGCGACCGGAAGGCCCGGGCTGCGGTCGCGCTGCCTGCGGCCGCTCTGCGCCTGCAAGTTCCTCCGCGAGAAGCATGCACAGTTTGTAGGCGACTACCGCGCCGCAGATATCCGGAAAAGGATACGCCGGCTCGCCCGAAGCGCCCTCGGGGATCTTGGGATCCACCACCGCGTCCGCCGGCGGCAGTATATACTCCCTCGTCCCGTCTTCCCCCGCGCGGAAAGGCACTTCGTGGTGGTCCGTCACGATGACCGTCATCCCCAGGCTCTTCGCGATCCCGAGGGGCTCCGACGCCGCAATCCCGTTGTCGCAGGTCACGATCGTATCCACCCCGTCTTCCGCCGCGTCCCGCACGATCCGCTCGTTGATGCCGTAGCCGTCTTTGACGCGGTCCGGCAGCACGCAATCCGCGTCGTTCCCGAATCTCCGGAAGGAATGCCACAGTATGTAAGACGAACAGATCCCGTCCACGTCGTAATCGCCGATGATCCGGATCCGCTTCCCTTCCCTCACCTTGTCTGCCAAAATAGAGACCGCCTTCTCCGCATCCGGAAGGAGCCGAGGGTCATGGAGGTCTTCCGTCGTCCCGCGAAGGAACTGTTCCGTCTCTTCTTCGCCGATCACATCCCGGTTCCTGATGAGGCGCGCGAGCACCGGCGAGATCCCGCAGGAGGCCGCTATTTTATTGAAATCCGCCCTTTTGGCGGTCACGATCCATTTTTTCGTTCTCATTTGTCCGGTCCTCTTAACAGCACCGCATACACAAGCAAGGGAACGGACGAGAGGGTCCGTTCCCTTACATAAAAGTCAGTGAATGTCTTATTGTCAGACGGTGATCTTGGCCTTGTTCTTCTCTTCGATCTCTTTCTGCCTCTGGAGCTTTCTCTCCTTCTTGGAAAGATTCGACTGGCCGCTCTTTTTCTTGGAAGAAGCCGATCCGCTGTTGGAACCGCCGCCGTTTCCGCCGTTCCCGCCCTTCTTGTCCGCGTCGCTGCCGCTCTTGATGCCTGTGGAGGCAGGCTCATTGTCCTTGGCAGACGCTATTTTGGTGCGGAGCAGGTGCCACAGGGGACCCGCGATGCATACGGATGACCAGCAGCCTGCCACGATACCGACCATCAGAGGAAGCGCGAACTCCTTGATGGAGGCAACGCCGAAGATGTACAGGGTCAGCACCATGAAGAAAGTCGTCAGAGAAGTAAAGATACTTCTGGAAAGAGTCTGGCTCACACTGGTATTGACAACGTCTTCCAGGCTCTGGCCCGCTTTTCTGATCTGAAGGTTCTCACGCACGCGGTCGAACACGACGATGGTCGCGTTGATCGAATAACCTACGATCGTCAGCATGCACGCGATAAACGTGCTGCCTACGCTGATCCTGATCACCGCGTAAGCGGCCAGGACGATAAGGCAGTCGTGCGCGAGGCAGATGACCGAGGAAGCACCGAAGCGGGCGTCCTTGAAACGGAACCAGATATATGCCAGCATCAGGACAAGCGCCACGATGACCGCGTTCACGGCTGCGGACTTCATCTCGGAGCTGATCGTGGAACTGATCGTCTCGGATGTGATGTTGTCCTTGTCGACGCCGAAAGTATCTTCGAGAGCGACTGCAAGGGCCGTGCCCTTCTCAGCATCGAGTTCCTGCGTCTTGAAGATCACTTCGCTGCTGCCTGCGACCTTCTGTACCTGAGGGCTCGCGTCACCGGTCGCTTCTGTAATGACGGGAACGACCTTCTCGTTGATCTCATCCAGGGACATGTCCTCGTTAAATGTGACGTTCGTGGAAGTGCCGCCCACAAAGTCAAGGCTGTAGTTGAGGGCGCCCTTGCCGCCGGAAGCGTTCATGGCCATGCCGACGAAACCGACTACGATCAGCGCGGCAGAGATGGCGAATACGATCACTCTCTTTCCGACGAAGCCAAAGATCTTAGCTTCCTTTGCCTTGCCGTAGAACTTCTCGTCCTGCGCGCCGAGCGCGTAGAAGATGTTCATGAGAAGCCTTGTAACGAACAGGGCAGTGAACATGGATACGATGATACCGATCGCCAGCGTGTAGGCGAATCCCTTGATCGAACCGGATCCGAGGAAGGCCAGAACTGCTGCCGCGATCAGGGTAGTGACGTTGCCGTCGATGATCGCGGACAGGGCCTTGTCGAAACCGCCCTTCATAGCCAGCCTGACATTCTTGCCGGCCGCGATCTCCTCACGGATACGCGCGAAGATGATAACGTTCGCGTCGACCGCCATACCGATGGAAAGCAGGATACCTGCGATACCGGGCAGCGTCAGCGTGATATCAAACGCGTTGAGAATGATCGTGACGAGCAGAATATAGATGCACAGAGCGAGTGCCGCGCACACGCCGGGCAGCCAGTAGATTGCGATCATAAGTACGCAGACCAGCGCGAAACCGATCATGCCCGCAGTCTTGCTGGTCCGGATCGCGTCCTGACCGAGCTGTGCGCCGACGATCTGGGAGCGCAGTCTCTGCAGCTCGACCTTCAGTCCGCCGATACGGATGTTGGATGCAAGGCTTTCAGCCTCTTCGATCGTATTTTCACCGGTGATGACAGCGCGGCCGTCAGTGATCGCCGCCTGTACTCTCGGAACGCTTATGAATCTTCCGTCATAATAGATACCGATGGTCTCGCCTGCCGCATACGCCTTCGTCGTCGCTTCAGCGAACTTCTTCTTTCCTTCGTCATTAAAAGTAAGGGAGACGACGATCTGCTGGTTATTCATGTTGTCATTCTGATAACCCGCTTTCGCCTCGACTACGTCAGTACCTTCAAGGACTACTTCACCGTCAGCAATGATATCTTTAAGCTCTTTGTTGAGCACATAGCCGTAATTGCCGTCCTCGTCCGTGCCGAGCTGGTAGTTCTGGTTGCCTTCGTCGTCAGTCTGCCTGATAAAATACAGAGAGCCGGGCTGTCCCAGTTCTGTCAGGATCTTATTCGTCTCCTCTACACCGGAAATGCCGGGGATCTCGATATTGATCCTGTCGTTTCCTTCGGTATAGACCTGGGCTTCCGTGCTGTACTGGTCGACACGCTGCTGAAGCTTGTAGACGGTATCAGACATATCTTCCGCACTGGGTGCTGTCTCTCCCACCGCTTCATAGGTAATACTCGCGCCGCCTGCCAGATCAAGGCCCAGCTTGATGTTGTGATAAGATCCCCTGTGACCAGCGCCGAGACCGACGACCGCGGTGTAAGCCATAAGTGCCGTAATGACCGCTGTCAGGACCAGAGCGATGGCTGCTCTCGATTTTTTCATGCTCCTGCTTCTCCTCTTCTATACTATCCTGGTTGTTTTAAGTCCTGTTTCAGGGAACTTTTTTATGCCTGAAGGCGGAACTTTCCCAAAAATGGATACAACCTTTGAAATTATAGCACAAAAAAAAATATTGTAAACAACTTTCTGGAATTTGAACGGGTGAACGGGTGCCGCTTCCTCGTTCAATTTTTTGAACGGGTGCCGCTTCCTCGTTCAATTAACCTCGTTCAATTAAGCGCCGGGCACGGCCTGAGTAGCATTCCCGAAAGTAATGCTGTATTATTTAGACAAACGAAAGAATTTAGAAGTTTTTTAAAGAGGATAAGCCCTTGGAAACAATGATCAGGCATTCAGTATTACCGGCCGGAAATCTCAGGATCCTGCTGGCAGATTCACATTCTGTTCCATCGCCCAGCACGAGCCGGTCTGCATGCACCACTTTACAGATAGATTCTGCTCGCTCAACTGTACAGATAGAGTCTGCCCTCTCCCGCGCGCTGACTGCTGCTGCCCTTGAGATCTACCTTGGCCGCAAGCCCTCATCAGAAGAACTGTCCGGCGAAATACGCATTCCCGGAGAAAAGCCCTGTTTTCCCGCACATCCTGATTTTTACTATAATATTTCCCACTCCGGTGGTATCGCCGTCTGCGGTCTCTCAGATCATCCGATCGGGATCGACATCCAGAAAGTCACAAAAAACACGAAACAGATCCTCCGCATTACGAAACGCTTCTTTTCTGCTGAAGAGCAGGAATCTCTGCAGGCATTGCTGGATACAAATGAACCGGCGGCAATGTGCCGCCTCTTCTGCCGATACTGGACTGCCCGCGAGAGCTATATCAAGCTTATCGGGCGTGGTCTTGCGGAACCCTTTGCGAACTTCCGGCCGGATCTCGATGCCGGCGTGATCCATGCTTTACGATCCCATTGCACTGACTCGACCGGTCCTTTATCCGAAGATACATTCTATCTCACGGAATGCCCTGCACCTGAAGGCTTCTGCCTTACGGTGTGCAGTACCGTTCCGCTTCCCACCTGCACTCCCGATGAGATCTTTGACCATAGCTGAATCACTGACATTGCCGACTCCACCAGGAAGATAACTTCTCTCTGTCCTGGTGGAGCCTTTTATTTGCTCCGGTTCACAGGCTCCACTAAATTTCGTACAGAAGCTTTTCCTGGTGGCGCCGGATGCATGCATGTTCCACCAAGAATCTGGATATTCTGATCTTAGTGATGCCTTTCAGGCTTCTTGTTCCACCAAGATTTGATGGCGACTATTCTTGGTGGAGCTTCCTGACTGAATCATTCCACCAAGATCTGATAGCGACCATTCTTGGTGGAACTTCCCAGCTGAATCACCCCACCAGGAAATCAGCTCCATGCAATTCTGGTGGAGCAATCAGGCAATCACCCCCACCAGGAAATCAACTTCAAGCAATTCTAGTGGAGCCGCCCGGCAACCACCCCCACCAGAAAATCAACTCCATGCAATTCTAGTGGAGTCGCCAGGCAGCCCGGCCATCCCCACCGGATAATCAGTTCCACCAGAAATCAAAATACGGCCGTACCGGTGGAGCAGCAGTTCTCCAGCCAGAAAATCGAGTAGGATGCTCGATTGACCGTTGGCCGTGGGGTGCATCTTCGTGCAAGCACGAGATGCGCCCCACGGCTCTGTCCCGCAATGACCCATGCCGACATCTCGCATCCGCTTCGCTCCTGCTCGATGTCGCGGCATTCGCCGTATGTGTCCGGTCTGTCAAACGTCCATTTGAGAGCATGCTCTCAATGTCCGCTTGCCATCCCGTCCACGCGTGGCTCATTGCTTCGCGCAAAAAGTGACACGGGAACAGTCCCGTGTCACCTTCTTAACTCACTCTTGTGGTCATGCCCGCTCTGCGGGCACAAACAGGTGCCTGAAGAAGACGCGCTTTGCGCGGCTTCCAAAGATGCGAGCCTCGTTGTGCGAGCATCTATTTCACTCTTTATTCTTCCTCTGCAGCCGTGATGGCGATCCCGAGCTCCTCGAGCTGCTTCTCATCCACCACATTCGGCGCCTCGCTCATGAGGTCCACAGCATCCTTGTTCTTGGGGAAGGCCATGACGTCGCGGATGCTCTCCGCGCCGGTCATCAGCATGGCGAAGCGGTCGATGCCGTAAGCCAGTCCCGCGTGCGGCGGTACGCCGTACTTGAACGCTGTCAGGAGGAATCCGAACTTCTCCTGCGCCTCTTCGGGCCTCAGGCCGATCACTTCGAACATCTTCTCCTGGATGTCGTTCTGGTGGATCCTGACGCTTCCGCCGCCCAGCTCCACGCCGTTGAGCACGATATCGTAAGCCTTCGCCCTGACCGCGCCGGGATCGGAGTCGATCAGGTGCCAGTCCTCGTCCATCGGCATCGTGAAGGGGTGGTGCATGGCCACGAATCTCTCCTCCTCGTCGCTCCACTCAAGCAGCGGGAACTCGACGACCCACAGGAAATTGAACTTGTTGTGGTCGATGAGGCCCAGCTCCTCGCCCAGTTTCAGGCGCAGCGCGCCGAGCACGTTCCACACGATCTTGTTCTGGTCCGCCGCGATGAGCAGCAGGTCGCCCTTCTCGCCGTGCATCCTCTCGACGATCGCCGCGATCTCCTCTTCCGTCATGAACTTGGCAAAAGAGCACTTCACGCTGCCGTCATCCTTGAGCTGGATGTAAGGAAGACCCTTGGCGCCGTATCCCTTGGCAAAAGTCACCAGCGCGTCGATCTTCTTGCGTGCCATGCCGCCCTCTCCCTTGACGTTAATGCCGCGAACGGAGCCGTTCTTCATTGCGGCAGCATCTGTAAAGACCGCAAATCCGCAGTCCTTCACAAGATCCGTCAGGTCCATCAGCTTCATGCCGAACCTGGTGTCGGGCTTGTCAGAGCCGTAATCGTTCATCGCGTCGATCCACTTCATCCTCTGAAGCGGGACCTCTACGTCGATGTCAAAAGTCTTCTTGCAGACATACTGGATCAGGCGCTCATTGACGTCGATAACGTCGTCGACATCCACGAAGGAGAGCTCCATGTCCGCCTGTGTGAACTCGGGCTGCCTGTCCGCGCGAAGGTCCTCGTCGCGGAAGCACTTCGCGATCTGGAAGTAGCGGTCGAAGCCGGAGCACATGAGCAGCTGTTTGAACAGCTGGGGCGACTGAGGCAGAGCGTAGAAATTGCCGGGATGCACGCGGCTGGGCACAAGATAGTCCCTCGCGCCTTCGGGCGTGGACTTGCACAGGATCGGGGTCTCGATCTCGAGGAATCCCTCGCCTGCCATGAACTCGCGCATATTCTGGATCATCTGGCTGCGCAGGATCAGCCTTCTCTGCATATCGGGACGGCGAAGGTCAAGGCTTCTGTATTTTAACCGCAGATCTTCCTTGGTATTGCTGTTCTCCACGATGTGGAACGGCGGCACCTCGGACTCAGCCAGGATCCTGGTCTCCTTCACGCGGATCTCGATCCCGCCGGTGGGGATATTCGGATTGACCGCTTCTCTCGCGCACACAGTGCCGACAGCCGCGACGACAAATTCCGCGCGCATCTTCTCTGCCTTGGCAAAATTCTCCGGCCCGCAGTCTGTCTCCTCGTAGATCAGCTGCACGATGCCGCTCCTGTCGCGGAGGTCCACAAATACGAGTCCGCCTTTGTTCCTCTGCTTGGCCACCCATCCCATAACGGTGACGGTCTGCCCTATATTCGCTTCACTGAGTTCCGCGCACCTGCAAGTGCGCTTTAATCCCAACATTGATTCTGCCATGTCTTCTCCTTATCAATCATTTCAGAGGTCCGTGGTGGATCATCCCGAACTTCTGTTAATCTTTCTTTTCTCAGTTCAGCGGATTGCGGTAGAACTCCTCGAACTCCTCGAATCCTCTCTCCGCCATCTGCTGTTTCTGGAATTTCTTGTTCTTGGCCATGCGCGCGATCAGCACCTGCGTGCCTGCCGCTCTCTCGGCCTGTGCCTTGCGGATGACCTCGCACAGTCGGTCCGCGGGCATATTCTTCTCAATGAGATAGGCCTTCTTGACGGGCCTTCCCGGGATCTGCCAGCCCTGCTCCATCATGATCAGGATGATCCTCTCGAACCCGATCGAGAAACCGCATGCAGGCACATCCTTGCCGGTGAACTTGCCGACCATCGCGTCGTAGCGTCCGCCGCCTCCGCAGCTGATGCCGAGCTCGGGCATGGCGATCTCGAAGATCGTCCCCGTGTAATAGGACATGCCGCGCACGATCGTAGGATCGAAGACGATCGCGAAATCCGCCGTCTTCGTGCCGTCGACGCTCTCCATGACCTCCCGCAGCTGCGGGATCACGTCGGGCTCGATAAAGCCTTCGAGAGTCTGCTCCAGATAGCCCAGCTGATCTTCCGCCGCCTCGAGCCCCTTGAAAAGCGCCACATAGCGGTCCTTCATCTCCTCCGTGAAGCCCTCATCGATGAGTTCCTTCGCCGCGCCGTCGAGGCCGATCTTGTCCATCTTGTCCAGGATGATGAACACATCCGTATATCTGTCCTCCGGGAAGCCGCTGTAAGCTGCCATCGCCTTCAGGATCCGCCGCTCGTTGATGCGGATCTGGAATCCCTTAAAGCCGAGGTTTCCGAGCGTCGTCGTGGTCGCCAGGATCAGCTCGATCTCCGCGAGGTTCGAAGGCTCGCCGATGATGTCGATATCGCACTGCATGAACTGGCGGTATCTGCCCTTCTGCGGGCGGTCCGCTCTCCAGACGTTGCCCATCTGCAGCGCCTTGAAGGGCATCGGCAGCTCGTTCTGGTGATTGGCAAAATAGCGAACGAGCGGCACTGTCAGATCATAGCGCAGGCCGCCGTCCACGAGGTCCGCTTCGCTCTTCGCGCTCTCGAGCTTTAATTTCTCGCCCCTCTTTAAGATCTTGAAGATCAGTTTCTCGTTGTCGCCGCCCTGTTTGCTCGTAAGGTTCTCTATATTTTCGACACAGGGAGTCTCGATGGACTGGAATCCGAATTCCGCGTACGTCTTCTTGATGACGGAGATGC
>CAMOXN010000063.1 GCA_946629175.1 uncultured Lachnospiraceae bacterium
GTCCGCTCCCGCTGTGCAGACGCTGCCCGCTCCCGCTGTGCGGACGCTCTCCGCTCCCGGCACGCGCACCTTCAGGCAGTATCCGCCCTCCGACTTTTCATAGGACTCCGTTCCGTAATACGCGCCGCCCCGCTCTTCGTCCGGCACACCGAACCACGGGTCGAACAGTTCCTCATCGCAGGGCAGATCGCGGCCCAGCCGCTCCACAGCTGCAAGTCCCCGGACTTCTTCCGGGTACCATGGGATCTTCGTGATCGGTGTGCAGGGGAACACGCTCTCCATCTCCTCAATATACTGCCGCTGGATTCCGCGCCAGTTCTCCATGAAAGGGTTGTCCGGCTGCGAAGACAGAACGCGATTGATGAAGACCCGGTCCACATGGTAGCCGTAAAGGTTGAGATACATATAAGTCCGCTTGGTCTCCTCCCCGACCATCTTCTCAGGGAGCGTCACGAGGCGGACAGACGTGATCTCCGGATCTTTGAGGAGGGCTTGGAGTTCCACCAGATCCCTGTGCATTTCCATGACCTGATCCATCGCGGCGCTGTCCGGCAGTTTGGTCTTGTACAGCGCTCCTGAAACAGGCGCCAGCACGCGGACCATAAATTTCCCGACGGGAAAGAATTTCTCCATATACCACTCGAGCAGTTCCGGTAGTTTTAAGAGCGACAGCGTCTCGCCGGACGGCGCGCAGTCCACCAGAATGCGGTCGTACTTGCCGGTCCTGTAGATATCCCTGATCTTGAGAAGGGAGAAAAGATTCTCAAATCCGGGGATCATGAACTGGCTGCTGAGGTCGCCGGACATCCTGCTGCTCGTGCTGATCATCTCGACGATCGACTTATTGAGCCTGGGGTAGTCCTCACGCATGATCCTGCCCGGATCGAGTTCCAGTATATTAAGGCCGTCCTCGACTTCTGTACTCTCGCCGCCGGTCTCGACATCAAAGACATCCCCGAGATTGTGTGCCATATCAGCGCTGACAAGAAGCGTCTTCTTCCCCTCCCGCGCCGAGCGGAGCGCGTGCGCTGCGATGATGCTCGTCTTGCCGACGCCGCCTTTGCCTGTAAAAATAGTGATCCTTTGCATAGTAATCCTTAATGTGCGTTGTTTGCCGCGTATAATTCCATTATAATATATCTCAGAAATAACCGGTTATTATCTGAACAGAGCGCTTTGGGCAAGCGCCTCGAACTAATCGATTCGAGCAGAGCGTTTCGGGCAAAGCGCCTTAATACGGAGGTGTTCATGGACGGCGTAACAGCGTTTGTCGACGCGATTTATGACTGCTATCACAAGCTGGTCCGCAATATAGAGGAAGATCAGAAACTGCCTTCCAAAGAGGTCCTTGAGGAAATCTGCCAGGTCCTTCTCAATGTCAGCTGCATGCGCGAGGAGGGGCGCTTCCCCTCTTTCAGGGTATGCTTCGTCCAGCCGGATTCCGAACTTCTGGATACATACATCTATGCGCATGTCCTTCTTTTCAAGAGCCCTATCGCCTTCGGCACGAGAGAACTCCACAAGCTCGCTCCTGCACTGAACCCCGATATGAGCTACCTGATGCTGGACATAAGCAAAAAGCCTTATACCGCGGTCGGCATCATCGCCGCCTACACGTCCTGGGAGAAAATAATGACGCGGGAGATCTCTTCCGGAAACCGTATGCCCAGGATCCCCAATATCCTTGTGAACGGCCCGGGAGAACTGCGTGCGTGCTTCGGGGAAGCTTCCATCGTGAATTACCATTCCGGGCGCTGTGTATTCTTCCGCACGAATACCTTCACCTCGACGCTGATCGCCGGGCAGCTCGCGGACGGTGCGGATGTATCCGAAATAGACCGTCTGCGGCTCCTGTACAGAATACTGTGGCATGTTTCCGGCTACCATCACGGAGGCGCCATCCTGATCGTGCCGTCCGCCGAGTCATGCGAAGAGTTCATCGACCTCAAATACCAGCTTGCCAGCCGCTTTATGTTCAACAACCGGCACAAAATGGACTTTATCTCGAATATGGCGCGTGAAAAGGAGATCATCACTTACGCGGACCTCATCGCGAAGCTCACATCCGTCGACGGCTCCGTCGTGCTCACTAAGGACCTCGACCTTCTGGGCTTCGGCGCGGAGACGCTCACGGACAAGATGGCAGACACTGTGCCGTCCATGTGCTTCGTGAATCACGACGACACCGTGAACACCGCAAAGCATTTCAAGGATTACGGAATGCGGCACAGGGCCGGATACCGTTTTGTCAACGCCGTCAAGGGGAGCGTGGCCTTCATCGTGTCGCAGGACGGCGTTATAGAAGCCTGCACCGGGCACGAGGGCAAGGTCGTCGTCTACGACAATATCGCGCTGCCGCTGCTGTAAACACTGATACGGGTGCCGGTTCACGCCGGTCTCACGACGTTCTGCAGCCGGAAGCCGGAAGAATAACGTCTGCGTGCCACAGGGGCCATCCCTGCGGCACGTTTTTTATTCCCACCGGCAATTACGCCAGCATTCTGATCAGTATCCCGCCGAGCGTCAGCATCAGCGCTCCGCAGGAGCGCGTCACGATCTGCGCGAACGGCAGCAGTTCCATGCGGTCCGCGCTCGAGAGCGTCGCCACATTTCCCGAACCGCCCATATTCGTCGTGCACATCCCGGCGGCGATGGCGGATTCGATCGGATAGAACCCCATCAGCTTGCACCCCACAAATCCTGCTGTCAGCGTGATCGCGGCCACACCCGCCACGACTGTCAGGAAATACAGTGCCGTCATGCGCGACATAATGGTGCCCAGATCGATCAGCGTGATCCCGATCCCGGTCAGCGCCGCCGCCGTCCAGCAGTGTATGGCAAAATATCCCCATGCCCTGGCCGCGTCCTCCATCTCCTCGGACAGAATGCGGAAGGACTTCACCACGACCACCAGGATGATCATCCACGCATAGGTGGGTACCACTTTCACGAAGGTGTGGAACAGTTCCCCAAGCATATAAAAAGACAAAGAGATCACAAGGCCTGTGGTGAGCTTGGCAAAAGTCGGCTCGATCGGCGGCCTTTTTGGAGCCGTATAGCCGTCATTGATCAGCTGGCCGTTGCCGCTCATTTCCGGGTGGCTCTTCGCGAATGTATTTGTGAGCGCCGCGAAAATGATCGCGACAACATTCCCCAGGACTGTCGCCGGCGCGATCCTTGTCAGGATCTCACCCGCCTCCTGTCCGAGGACCTGCGAATACATGGCGGAGAGCGGAACGGCGCCCGCTGTCATCCCGCCGCTTGTCATTGGTATGAAAATATACAGGAGTCCTTCCAGAAAACTGTGCCCCATCAGCATTCCCAGGAGTCCCACTACGATCCCGCCTGCCGCTAGCCCGAGGACTGCGGTCGGCAGTATCTTTACCGTTGCTCTCAAGAGCAGGTCGCGGTCGATATTGAACAGGCTCCCGCAGATCAGGGCGGCAATATAAAAGATCAGAAAGTTCTGTTCATTGACGAAACTGTCCGCAATTTCAAGGGAAGACGCCGGAAAAAAGCCAGCCGCCGTCAGGATCGCGCCGCCAAGGATGCAGGCAACGGACCCGCCCAGGTATGTTCTCACTACCGGGATCGTCTTTCCGAGGGTATTGAGGCCTTCTCCGACCACCATAAGTATGAGCAGGCCGCCAACGATACCGCCCGGCAGGCAGCCCAGCTGCATACAGATATAGAGGATGACCAGGATCCCCAAGTATAAAGGAAGCGGAAAACCCGCGATTTTGATCGATCTGAACATAATGAATTGACCTCCGTACAGTTCTAATTATCACATTGCGGCACAGGTCCGTCAATCAATATGTCAGGTTCCTGAGCTGAACCGCTCTCACGAACGCTCTGTCATCGAAGCTCTCCATTCCTTCCATGATCCCCTTTGTCCCTGCGTTCACGCCGATGCAGAGCGGATCCTCCTCAATGATCTTCCGCAGCCTCTCCTCGCTTTCCGCCAAAGCAGCGCACAGCTGCGGATATCCGTCTGTCGCAAGAATGACTTCGGCCCCGTCGGGGACCGGCCACACACTGACCATCTCATCCGCGAAGTTCCGCCCGTTCAGCACAGGATAGCCGAAAGGCCCGGGCGTATTCTCGAACCACAGCTGCTTCTCGATCAGCGGCAGGATCGCTTCCCTTCCCGCATCGACAGCTCCGTTCTCTGCGGGCTGCGCCGGCGGCCCGCTTTCGCCCCGGCCGGTCTCCGCTTCCTGCCTCTCCCTGATCCCGCTCCGTATTATGAACGAGCGCAGTTCCGACAGAAGGCGGTCCACTTCCTTGCCCTCGCAGTGTCGTTCGCCGCCGATCATGCACTGGCAGTCACCGTATCTCCACACCTCACGCGCCTCGCTGTTGTAAAGGATTATGCATGCGCGCGGGTACTCCGTGATCGCGATACTGCCCGGATGGACTTCTTCGCGTTTTTCTGCCAGGATACAGTTCAAAGTCCGCATGCATTCCACAGCTGTCAGATGCACAAGCTCGTCTTCGTGCTCCATGATATAAGCGCCGAGAACATCCTTGGCAAAGCGTCCGCCCGTGCCGCCGCGCCATCGCAGCTTACCGCGGGATGTGACGCCGTCAATGACGGCGACGATCCCGGTGCCTATGACTATGCCGTCCTCGCAAAGCGACTGGTCCGCATACTTCCCTCTGATAAATGACTCGATCACCTTCATCTTCTATTCACCGAACCGTTTTACAAGCCTGTTACCGTTTCCTACAGTATACAATGGAATGGCGCGCCATATTCCTTTATTTCTCTTCTCTCATCAGTTCTTCCAGAATTCTCTCCAGTCCTTCCTGAATGGACCTGATATAGTCATCGTCGATCTGGTTGATATTCATGGTCAGCTCCTTTCTCTGCGCCGAAAGCGCTCTTGGGAATGCGGGATGGCGCGGCGGAATGGTACAAACTCCCGTCACGCAGGCTCTCCCGCATTACCGTTCCTCAACTGTCAGGTGCATTATAGCACCCCGCAGCCCGATTTCCGGTCCCAAAAAACGCCCTATAAGAAGCCGGCCCCGCATTTCATGAGGGCTTGTCATCTTCGGTAATACATCCCTCTCTGTTTCTCATAACACTTTGTACACAGGCCATACGGATGATTCCAGGGAAGCGCCTTCCCGCAGGACTTGCATCTCTTTTCCTTGAACCCGCATGTCTCAAGCACCTTCATGATCCTCTCCGAACAGGCCCTCTTTTTCTCCATGATCAGGTCGAGCGTGCTTTCCAAAGGCTGGAATTTCCTTGCCAGGTTGAAGTACAGGTCCAGGACCCGGTGCTGCTGCTCCAGCATATCGATGGCATTCGCTTTGGACGGCTTTTTCAGCTCCATCGAATCGACCAGATCATATATGCTGTATTCCTCCCCGCGGACTTCCTTCACGAAGATATTCTGCCAGATATCCAACAGCTCGCCGTTGTCATCCTCAAAGGGTATTGTAAGGAAATCATACGCAAGCCTTTTCGGCGCGTTCAGTCCCTGCGTCATTTCCGCGAGGCGGCGCATCTGCTCTATGGATTCCTTCTGCCAGCCCTCCGCGGGCACTACCTCTTCCCATTTTCTGATAAGGTCCAGTATAGACGCTTCCACTGTCAAGAGCGTTTCCGGGAAGTCGATCACCGCCTTCCCGATGGGATAGAAACGATCTTCCATCGCTCTTTTTACCGTTTCGTCACCGTTTGCGGCCACTGCATATCCCGTGTCGTAGATCCCGTACCTGCCCGCTCTGCCGACGATCTGGCGGATCTCATCGCCGCGCAGCGGCCGCCTTGCGGTCCCGTCGAATTTTCTCGTCTCCATCAGAACGACGCGGCGGATCGGCAGGTTCATCCCCATACCGATCGCATCCGTTGCGACCACCACTTTCGCGGCTCCGCTTGCAAAGAGCTCTGCCTGCCTGTGACGGACATCATAAGGAAGAGCGCCGTAAATGATGCTGCACTCCACCTTCCTCTTTCTAAGCTGTGCCGCGACTGCGTGAACGTTCCTCCTCGAAAAGACGATCAGCGCGTCTCCGGCCCTGACATCCTCCGGGAACCGGAAGGGCTTTTCCTCGTACACAAGGGGTGTCATCCTCCTGTGCCGGACGATCTCGTAATCATCCCCGCAGTCCCTGATGATCTCTATGATCCGCTTCTCTGCCTCAGGCGCCGCGCAGACATGGACCCTGGAGGCGCAGACGCCCATTATGGCAGTGGCCCATGCGCCGCCCCGCTCACTGTCCGCGATCATCTGCGCCTCATCGATCACAGCTACATCATACCGCTGCCCCACATTCAGCATCTCGATGGTAGACGACTGATGTCTTGCCCCGTCAATGATGAACTGTTCTTCTCCGGTGACCAGTGAACACGGGCACTCCCCACGGTTCATTCTCTCATAAAGCTCAAAAGCAAGAAGGCGCAGGGGCGCGAGATAAATGCCGTTGTCCGCATGGATGAGCTCTTCGATCGCGTCATGGGTCTTCCCCGAGTTCGTCGGCCCGATATGGAGCACAAAGTGCCTCTTCATGCTCCTCGCAGCCGGATAGAGGTCCACATAATTGTCAGGGATCTCCGTGAGCACGAGCCTGAACAGCTCCTGCTCTTTCCTCGCGGATTCTTCCATCTCCCTGCGCTTTTTCTCTTCCCTCTCCCTGAACACAGTAAGGCCGTTCCTGGGCAGGACCTTTCCTTTCCCGGCCGCAGCGTTCACGAGGAGCCTGAGTATATTCCTCCTGTTCCTTCTCTCCTCCTTCGCGTAGCACCCCTTCAGGAATTCCTGCGCGGGACTTCCCATCCGCTCCACGCAGTCCAGTACGAGTTCAGGGTCTGTCAGGAAAATTCCCGGTCTTTCCGTAACAGTCTCAAGAAATTCCAGTTTATTCCTGCGCGGGAGCTTCCCGATCTCTTCCCTGACGGCTTTCAGGGCGAGGAGATACTCCTGCTCCGTGACGGGTCTCTTTCCCGGACCGGGCCTGTTCTGCAGCTCCGAGAACAGTCTCCCGTTCCGGGTGACGCTGTAGACATAATAATTCTGGTACCAGCCGTGGACATGGTGGGACCGGATGATCCCGTACTGCTCAAGGTCCGAGATTGCATCGCTGATCTCCGACTTCTGCATCATGTTATATTTTCCCGTGTACTTTCCGAACACCAATTCGTTCGTGAGGTCTGTCCCGCGCAAAATACTGACGATCTGCGCCGCTGTCACACGGCCGTTATCTTCGATCGTATCGATGACTGCCTGCGCGACGAACGTGCCGTAGCACGGGCACGACTTCAGATGCTCTTCCCTCTCTTTTTTCTTGCGGGCGGCTCTTTCCTTCGCTGTGCGGTAAGCGTCAGACACGATCTTTTTATATGTGTTCCCGACGGTGACCTTCTCCGATTCTTCCCCTGCCTCAAAGCGGAAAGAAATGGAGAATTCTCCGGGCCTGCCGGTATACCTTACCGAAGCCTGCCTCCCGCTGTCGATCAGATATGCCTCGATCTCCCTTTGGATCGCGCTGTATTTCCGCGCGTCCACAAGCTTTTTATAAAGTGTGTCCGCCTCGGAAAGTGAAAAGCGGAGCCTTCCGGATGCGGTCTCATATACGGCTTTAAAGGGAACTTCCTTAAACAGTACCGCTATCGCCCCCTCCCTGACCTCGGTCCCCGCGCAGCTTAACGGCTCGTTTCCCGCAAGGAACCGGAGCGTATCGATCTTGCTGTGAACAAGATTGGCGGAAGCAGTATCTGACTCAAGGAACTCTGTCAGCTCTTCGGAAAAAGGATGCTCCATCCTCCATATTTCCAGCTTTTCTCCGGCTTCCCTGAGGATCCTCTCGGAAAGAGACGGGCTGACTTTCGGACAGCAGCCTTTCACTTTTCCGTAGATATCCTTCTGCTTTCTCCGCCATTTGGAATCGGTATCTGCTCCCGCAAGGCCGATATTGATCGTCCCGAAAGCGACAACGTCACAGTTCGGGATGATCGACACATCCAGGCTCTTTCCGTCCTTGTCCTCACTGACATAAATATCCCTGATCAGTCCGCGGTACGGCATGCTGCTCATCCTGCTCTTCAGGTACAGCCTCAGTTCAGCGGCTCGGCTGTTGTTCTGCATATCCATTTCTTTCCCCTTCTGCTGCTCTGACCATCACTCGCCTCTTAATACGATTATATTACGTCGAAGCAGAGAATCAATACAAAAATCGAACATTCGTTCTTTCAGGGCGTTTTTTGGTACTCAACTGTCTAAACAGTCTTTCCGAAGTCTTTCTGAAGAGTCTTTCTGAAGAGTCTTTCCGAAAAGTCTCTCCGAAAAGTCTTTCCGAAGCGGGTTCCGCTGCTTTCCCGGTGAAATTCAGGGGTTGGGCACAGACACTGCTTTTTTAAGATTTGTTCCCCATGGTTTTCGCGCCGTTTGGACACAGATGAGGCATTCATGCGAATTGTTCCCCATTGCCGGACATAGTATTGGGCACAGATGAGGCAGTTTCTTTAAATGTTCTCCATTTTCTTCCGTCATGATGGAGAACATTTCCAAGAAACCTCTTCTCTGTGCCCAATCCCGCTCAATTTCTTTAGTTTCAAGGGGAACAAACCTGTAAAAAACTGCGCCTGTGCCCAATTTCTCCAATTCCATGGGGAACAAATTGCACTATAACCGCTCCTGTGCCCAAACCGTCATGCCGGGCGGCCGGCACCACTTAAATGAGCCCCCGCACCCGAGGTTTCACAGTAAACCGCCTCCGGCCCGGCCCAAACCGCCTCCGGCCCGGCCCAAACTGCCTCCGGCAGCACCCCCGAGCCCACGGCCCGGCCCAAACCGTCATGCCGGGCGGCCGGCACCACTATAAATGAGCCCCCGCTCCGCCTCCTCAGCACCCCTCAGCCCAGTTTCCGTTCCGGAACACCGGCACGACCGTGCCGTCCGCCTGCACGCCGTCGATGTTCATCCCGCGCGTGCCGATCATGAAATCAAGGTGCTGCATCGAGTCGTTCGCGCCGCGCGCGGTCAGTTCTTCCTTGCTCATCTCTTCGCCGCCCTCGAGGTTCTCGGGGTAGGGCCTTCCGAACGCCAGGTGGCACGCCGCGTTCTCATCGTACAGCGTGTTGAAGAACAGGATCCCCGACTGCGAGATCGGCGAGTCGTAGGGCACGAGCGCCACTTCGCCCAGATACG
>CAMOXN010000064.1 GCA_946629175.1 uncultured Lachnospiraceae bacterium
TGATCACGACCTTGCCGGCGAGATCCGCAAGCGTCTGGATATCGGAATCCGCCAGAACACACATAACAATAGAGTTATTTACGTAAGGATCGCTCCATGTGTACAGCGCCTCGCGTCCCGTATAGGTCATGCCATTCCAGATGCAGTCGATGGATCCGCTGTCGATCTCGGCATCCTTGTTGTCCCAGTTGATGGGCTTCTTGACCAGTGTCCAGCCGCGGCGGTTGCAGAGCTCCTGAGCCAGCTCAAGGTCAAATCCGGTGTAATCGTTGGTCGCCATATCGAGATAGCCGTAAGGCGGGTACTCGGCGTCGAAACCGACTATGAATTCTCTGCCGCCTTCTGCTGTTGCTTCTGCGCTTACTTCCTCAGCTGTCTCTTCCACAGCTTCTTCGACTTTTTCCGCCTCGCTGGAAGCTGTCGGAGCCGCGGAGGATCCGCCGCAAGCTGCAAGGGAAGCTGCCATTACGCCCGCCAGAAACAGGGCTGCAAACTTTTTCATCATCTTGATCTTCCTCCTGATTTTATATTAGCGTGTTCATGCCTCGTCCCGAATGCCTTGGGCACATAGCTAATGCCTTTCATTCAGGACAGGGCGCTTTCAGGCGCTAGCACACTGCCAGTTTAGCAATATAGCAGATTGAAGCGCCGCACACTGTAGTATAGTATCACGCTAAAGTGCGTTTGTAAACACTGTCTCCCGTTAAGTTTTTTCCAAATTACCCGAAAGATTCATATTTTCCCGCTCCACCCGATCCGGACCACAGCTATGAGGGCAAGAAAAGCAGCTGCAGGTAAAAGCCCGCTCCTGTACAGATGTACAAGGAGATTTGAAGTAACCAGAACGCGATATCCGGTTTCCTCATTGACAGCTCCGGAGGCATCGTCCTCATTGGCATCACCTTGCCCGAGTCCCTGAATCCCGCTGCTCCGATTGCCCGCGCCGTCCACTGCTTCGGCCGAAATCGTCTGCCACTTGCCGGACGCCGTGATCTCTACCGGCACTTCTCCGCAGTTTGTGTCCATGATCTCCTTGAGCTCATCTTTCTCCAGTATCTGTTCTTCGAGGATCGTTCCGCTGTCATCCGCGATCCGGATCGTGAGACTTCCCAGTTCCATGTTGTCTTCCGGGATCAGGCTGAACGAAACGGCATCTGTCACAAATCTGTGACGGTCCGTATCTACCCCGGCAATCCTCACTGCCGGCGGTGTTCTGTCAATGGCCCACTCGGGTGAGTAGGCGGGTCCCGCCGCTTCATCAGGGCGCTTGGGCCCGATCCTTCTGATGAATCTCCCCGGACTGCTGTTATGCCTGCCGGCCTCATCGTCCGATTCGAGCAACAGGCTGTATACGCCTTCCTGCGCAAATGCCGAAGGGGCGATCCGGTACACATACTTATAGCCGCTCCTTCCTGAGCTCTCCTCGACAGTGTATTCAGCATTCTCCGTCAGCACACGCGCGGCAGAGCTGCTGAACAATGTGATCCGTCTTTGGACCAGCGGTGAGATGTTGTACTCTGCCACGACGAAAGGCGTCACGCCTTCCGTGTAATAGTTTCCGATCATCTGCATCGTCCCCTCGTCCTCCGACAGGTCGTACAGTGAGCCGAAGCGGTTCACAGTAAGATTCCTTCTGACGAACGAGCGGTTCCCTGCCAGGTCGCAGGCCGTGCCGTACAGAACGCAGATCCCGTCCGCTTCAATTGTGTTCGGAAGGTCCGGCAGCACTGTCCTGCCTGCGCCTGCAGAAATCGCCGCGCTCCTGCATTCCATGATCTTTCCGCCCGCAGTCACATTGGCCCACGACGAGTAACATGCCGCGGAGGACGGGTTCTCCTCCTCCCAGCGCAGTTCAGGCTCGATCTTTTCAGCGTACGCGCCGCCCTCCTGCACCGTCCTTTTGTCAAAGTACAATCTCGGCCCTGTGAAATCCAGCACAAAAGGGGCTTCCGCAATCGGAGCCGCCGTATTTCCTGCCAGGTCCGTGCACGCGCACCTCAGCATCCATTCGCCTTCTTTTGTGAAGGGCAATTCCATCTCATAGACTTGCGCCGCACGGGACTTCAGGCCGGCGCCGATCGCCCCCACAGAGCCAAATGGGCTTACATCGCCGGTACCTGCCCCCGCACTGCCTGTATCTGCCCCCGCGCGGACAGAGATGCCTTCCGCATCCGAAACCCTGCGGAATCCCGTCGATTCCGGCAGGACCCTGACAAATTCTTCGCTGAAAGAGAGATCCGTAATACGCACTGTCGCCAGGCGTTCCCTGTTGTAATACCTGCCGTTGCGCACGTCCGTATTGTCCCAGGTCACTTCGATGAGCGGCGGCGTCCCATCCACAACAAAAGTCCGCGGCGCTTCGCCCTCATAGCGGACCGACGCAGGATTGCCCGCCGCGTCCGTACCGGTCACGTCCAGTGTATAGATTCCGTCCGCGGGAAAACGCACTTTCGTTGTCCATACGTCTTCTTTTCCGTTTTCCGCTGTCTGCAGCAGCTCCCACGCACCGGTCTGCGCGCCGGGAGCGCCGACAGCGATCGCTCCCTTATCGAAATTCCGCTCGCGAACGATTATCCGCGCGGTCCTCTCCCTGTCAAAATACTGCCCGTTCCGCACCTCATTATTGTCATAGCGCACCGTCACCTCAGGACCTTTCGTATCGATCGCGAACCGATAAGTGCTCCCGCCTCCGCTTTCCGACCGATTTCCGGCGTTATCCTCCGCAGTGACACGCACCACAATATCACCGCTCTCCCACTGTCCGCCGGACGGGATCTCGATCCTGCCGCTGTATCCGAATTCCGGCTCTCTCTCCGAATCCGGGTCGGAAGACGGCTCCTCGCCGGTAAAGAGAGCTGCGGATCTCACTGTTCTGCCATCGATCTCGACGTCGTAACGCACTTCATGAAGCCCGGATGCCCCTGAATTCCTGTAGGGATCCTCGGCGCTGACTTCCAGCGTCACCCCTCCTGCATAAAGAGGCAGCCTGCCGCCACTCCTTCCGGTGCTCGCGGGCACAGCGTAAATGCGGGCAGACGGCGCATCAATATCCGCATTCGGCAGCCGCGTATCCAGGTAAAAATTCACCGTTCTCTTAAGTACGGAGGATTCGTTCCCTGCGCGGTCGCGGAAAACTACGTCTTCGATCCGAAAGACCTGCTCTCCGCGGATCCGGATTTTATGTCTGCACGGGCTGCTGTAGGCGCTCCTGCCTGCGACGGTATCGCTGCCCGCGGCCATATCGCTGCCCGCGGCCATATCGCTGCCCGCGACGGTATAACTGCCCGCTGCTGTTTCACTTCCTTCCCCCGTAAGCGCTTCATTATCACCGCCTGACGTCGAACGGATCCTGCACGACGCGCTGACCGGTGAAGTATCCTCTGCGCTGAGGCCGACCACTGCCTCCTTCTCTCTCCGATAAGGCATAAAGCCGTCTCGCTCCGTGGTCCAGGCTTTTGCGTGTTCGCTGATGCGGCAGTATACGGTCCCGGCACGGTTTTCGATCCACAGGCTTCCGGACGGGGCTGTCGTGTCCACGACTTTCCTGCCTGTGAGGAACAGTCCGCTCTCCTCATCCGCGCACAGTACGCCGTATGTCTCGTTCGCTTCTTCACTTTCCGCCAGCCTGAGCGGATTTCCTGCCTTGTCCGTTCCCCGAATGCCGAACCGGTATACGCCGTCCGGCGTGTCATCGCTGCCGGGATGCCTGCTCAGCCGGAACCTGAGAGATATTTCATCATCCGCAGATGGAAGCGCGCCGATGCCACCTTCCTGCGTTACAGGCTCCGCCTGATCCTGCACTGTCTTTTCCACCTGATCCGGCGCAGCCTCCTCCATCCGCTCAGGCATGATCTCCTCGCAGTCACCGCCTTCCGGTACATTCTCATATGCTGCGAGGGTGGCCAGATCCCGCTCATCGATATTCCTGTCACTGACAGTAAATGACACATTGATCGCCGGGATTCCCCCGCTGTAATAGTTCGTGTTTCTTCCATAATAAATGCTCCCGCTCCGTGTATCGACGGCATCCGGGTTCCCGGCCGGCAGGCTGATACCGGAGGCGAGTGTCGGGCAGGCAGTGTCGCGCACTATTTTGGCACAGGGGCGGCAGTCCGCGGGCTCTCCCTGTCCTGGGAGGTCCGTTCCGATGGACAGATCGTTCTGATTTACAGATAAGCCGGCCGCAGGCTCATTTTCCTTTACAATGACAGCGGTGCCGGCCGCTTCCCTTACAGTCAGCGGATTTCCCGCGCGATCCTTCCCGTACGCGCCGAACCGGACCTGACCGTCCCTGTCAAGAAGGTATGTGCCGATCAGGACCCGCCCCGCTTCCACGCTGCCGGAATCCTGCCCGGAAGATCCGCCCGCCTGCGGCCGCACTTCCTCCGCGATGCCGGGACCATGCCCCGGAGACTCGCCCGCCTGCGGCTGTCCGTCCTCTTCATTCCATACCAGAAATCCGTATTTCTCTTCATCCACCGGCATCTCCTGCCCCGCGCAGCTGTCCTGCACGCGCATAGACGCCTTCACATCCGCGTTCCAGAACACCTCTGGTCCGCTCGCTTCTTCATACAGGTATCCGGTCGCCGTGCTCTCATAGAGGATCTCCCCGACCGGTGCGGTCCGGTCCAGGATCTTCCTCCGGGGCAGCCGGATCTCCCCTGCTTCCTCGTACAGCTCCTCCGCGTCCTGCGTGCATTCGCAGTCTGCCGCTGCCCTCAGCTGATTTCCCGCGATATCCTCCCCGGAAATGCTCCAGTCAGAATACACGCCCTCCTTTGAGATCCTGACGCTCCCTTCGTGCCCGTTTCCCGTCTTTTGCCTGGCGATATTTGGGGGAGAGGGGAAATCGGCAGGATCCTGATAGCTGCCCGGCTCCTGATCATCGCCCCGGATCCGGCCGCCGTCCCGGTCCTGATGATCATCCGGCTCTGCTTCCGACTGCTCCATAAAACTGATCTTCCATGCCACCGGATTATCATCCTCGATCCGGAACCGCGTCACCAGCTGCTCATCGCGATAGTAGAGGTCGCATCCGTCGTACAGGATCCCCCCGTCCACGCGCGTCTCCTCATCATCGTTCAGCCTGAATGTGTGGATCTGCGTCAGTTCCGGCCCCTTCGTATCCAAAATATAGCTGAACGCACGCTCTCTCCGGTTCCCGGCCGCGTCCTCCGCCGCCGCGCGCACAGTGATCACCCCGTCCGCCAGGGCGGCGATCTCCTCTGTTTCGATCCTTTCCGTTATTCTTCCGAGCCGGCCTTGCGGCTGCGGTTCCTGCTGCTCAGGGTCAGTTTCCCCTGCATTTTGCCAGTCTCTGCGGATCTCCGTCCCCTCGCGATCCGTGATCACAACTCTGTACACCGCCGTGCCCGTATCTTCTTCCCGGTTTTCCTCTATGACAATGCGGACTCCGGCATTGTCCGCTCTGCAGTACACATTACCTTCCTCATCCTCGTTGACTTCGTCCGTCATCTCAATGAACACGTTCGGCGCCTGAAGGTCCTGCGGCGCAGGTTGGTCCTGTGGCTCAGGCGGATCCTGCGGTTCAGTCGGATCCTGCGGCACAGACGGATCCTCCTGCCCCGAAGGCTCAGAAGTCTTCGACGTTTCCTGCGCTTCGGACGGCTCCTGCGGCTGTCCCTCCCCGCCCGGCTCTTCGGCCGGGGCTGCCTCCGCATCTGTCTCTCCCGCTGCCGCCATCTCCGCGTTTGTCTCCCCGGCCGAGGCCGTTTCCACGCCTGTCTCTGCCGCCGGGACCGCCTCCGCCGCGGAAGCATTCTGTCCGATGACCAGCAGCCACACGCACACTGTAAAAAGGACGAGCAGGCCGATCCTGCGTCTGTATTTTGACTTAAGTTCATCTCTTAATCTGCCTGCCAGCCCCTCCCTGACCAGCAAAATGACCGCTGCCGCTGCCGCCGCCAGCGCCGCGGCCAGGCACAGGCCCGCCATGACTCTGCAGACATCTTCCAACAAGATCCCGTTTGACATTCATACTCCTACTCCGCCTCTCCGGTTCGCGTTTTAAAGTATCTTCCTGACTTATGCGCTGTTGCTGCGCCCCCTTACTCTCCGCCGCAGTCCACTGCACCGTTTCTCCCTATTCTCCGCCGCAGACCCGCCACGCCGCTTCCACGGCTGTCTCAAGTTTCCGGTCGATCTCCTCCGGTGTCTCCGGCCACCCGTCTTTCAACGCCCGGGCGAATTCCCGCACCTCTTCCGCCATGTCCCGCAGCTCAGCCGGGTCAGTCCCCGCCTCCTCGAACCTGTCCGGGAACAGCGCGATCTCCGCAGCTGCCCGGCAGCAGACGGCCGCCGCGAATCCCCTGTCGCCTGTCCGGGCCGCGTCCGAAACAGCGGCATGGACCAGGATTTTCCAGGCGCCGATCCTGTCCGCCGTCCATGTCTCTCCGAGCACTTCGCGCATCGCGCGCGCGGCCTTCCGCTCCGCTATCCCGATGCCCGCCGTCTCCGCCGCATTGCCAAAAGCCCGCCTGGCGGCCTCCGTCCCCCCTTCATAACAGCCAAAATAGACCTTCCCCAGCTCCATCTCCAGCCTTGCGAACTCCTCCGGTCTCCACTCTCTCATCTTCCCCGGATACCCGTTCTCGTACAGGAAGTCCTCCATCAGCTCCTTTTCTTCCTGTGTAAGTATTCCGTCTGATGAAAGACCTCTCAGAAGTGAAAGATAAGCTTCGGAATCGCCGGGCCTTATCCTTACTGCCTGACGCAGCGCTTCCAGCCTTCCGTCCCGGCTTCCGGTCCATTGTGCTTCCGTCTCTCCGAATCCTTGTGTTTCCCGGCTGCCGATCCGCTCTGACTCACGGATCAGCGCATGGTAACGGCTCATCTCCGCGCCGAAAGCCGTCGCGCTGAATACCCCCGCGCTGATCAAAAAGGCGAGCGAAGCACAGGCCAGCATCACGAATCTCCTCCAGGCGGTCTCCCCGTCCATACTCTTTCCGAACATGAGACGCGAGCCCCGGCCTGCCGGCAGCTCTGTTTCTTCCCGGTACAGCTTTCCCAGCGCGTTTCCCAGTTCCCTGCAGGACGGGTATCGCATTGACGGGGCGATGCTGCAGGCGCGGAGCAGTATTTTGTCCATGCCGGAGTATTGGCGGGCTTGCGGCGTGCCGCCGGGAGTTCTTGCTTCACCCTGCGCACGGCCTGCTCCGCCGCTCACTTCGGCGTCTTCGCCGGCCATCAGTTCCGCCAGCGGGCGCAGCCCCGTCTCCAGCGGCGTCCTCCCCGTCAGCATGTGGTGCAGCACAGCGCCGACGCCGTAAACATCGGTCCTCGGATCCGACTGTTCCCAGCCGCCGTACTGCTCCGGCGCCGCGTATCCTTCCGTCCCCAGCGGATGCGTGTCCTGCGACGCGCCTTTCCTGTACGCGCGAACTGCGCCGTAATCCACCAGCACACAGCTCCCGTCTTCTTTTACCAGGACATTGCCGGGCTTCAGATCCCTGTAGATCCTCGGCGGGTCCATCTCATGCAGCCTTGCCAAAATCCCGCACAGCCGCACTCCCATCTCCGCCGCCTCCCTGACTGAGAAAGCGCGCCCGTCGCCGAGAAGCTTCTGCAGGGACTCTCCCTCCACATATTCCATGAGAAATCCCGCGAAACTATCGCCGCGATACACTTCCCCGTAATATGCGGGGATGCCGGTGTGGCCGCCGCCAAGCTCCTCCAGCGTTTCGGCCTCCGCGCGCAGAAGCTCTGCGGCGACCACGCCGAACCCGGTGCCTGCGTCTGCTCTCGCATCCGCATTCGCCGCTTCGCTCAGATCCGGCTTTAATGTCTTCATTGCGTACTGACAGCCGCTCTCTTTGGACTTGACAAGACATACAATGCTGGTCCCTCCGCGGCCGAGTTCGCCAAGTATCTCAAAGCGATTGATCGGATACTTTCTCTTGTCGTTTTTTTCTATATTTGCCGGCATTTTCTTTCCCCCCTCAATACAGCCGGACCACATCACAATCAAAAAACTCCTTGATCTTATCCTGCGCGATCGTGATATCAAAAGGATTTTCCTCATTCTCAAACGTGAGGATCAGGTTGTGGTCGGGAAGAAGGCCGTTTCCCATATAAATACGCAGTTTATTAAGAAAATCTGCTCTGTAGCCCGGGTGGTCGAGCATTCCGACATGCTCCCAGTAGTAGTATTTGCCGGTCACCGGATGCCGGATCGTAAAATCGGGGTAATAGGTATGGCCACCGATTTCCAGCTTGCATTCATATCGATATGGTATTTGCAGCGTTGAGAGGAGCATGACAATAAGTGCTTCCGATTTGGATCGGACCTTTATATTGTCAACAGTCGGAATGATCCTGAGTTCAGGAAAAGCCGGATTCATCTCATACTCTTCTTTAGCCCATCTTCTCAGTTCTTCTGCCATTTCTCCGGTCGGCTTGTGCTCTTCCGCCAAAAGGTTCTCGATCATGGGCGAGTCAAGAAGATCGTCAAGATCCGAGTGCTCTCTGTATTTTGCCAAAAAAGAGTCAATTGCACGGATCTGAGACTTAATATCGTCCAGATGCTTCATACGCAGCCGCTTTTTAGCCAGTTCTCGCGCATAGCTCCGGTCCTTGTTAGGAATGTATATCTTCGTTCTCTTACCGGTCTTGTTGCGGGCAGAAACATACCACTTGTAATAGATCTTGTTATTTGAAGTGTTCCGGCTGTAAATAAGCATACCGGGTGGCGCGTCGCTCAGAAGTTTCTCGATCCTTCGTCTTTCCTTAAGAAGATTCTGCTTTGCTTCCTGCATGAGTTTTCGCAGTGTCATGGGACTCCTTTCCTCCGATTGGAGACAGAAATGTATTAGAATATGCGGAATTAAACCCGCTCCGGCTTCCATCAGGAGACATTGACGGGATCAGCCGGGTGAGTGACTTAACTGGAATTATAAGACAATTGCTCTGTGTCGACAATAAGGGAGTTTGGCTATAAATGGTGTTTTTTATCGGTTTGGGCACAGACGGCGATATTTTTAATTTGTGCCCATTAATTGCCCGTGCTGCCGGGTCCCCTGCACCGTGTCAATGGAACTGTGCCTGTTCCGTGTCAATGCTTGTATCAGCTTGTGCAGGACGGGCTTCTGTGGTGCCGCTTTGCTGGGCAGGCTTCCGGGATGCCGCTTTGCTGGGCAGGCTTCC
>CAMOXN010000065.1 GCA_946629175.1 uncultured Lachnospiraceae bacterium
TGGCCTGCTCCTCCTCCATCTTTTTCATGTAGAGCTTGGCCTTGAGCATCTGCATTGCCTTGTCCTTGTTCTGGAACTGGGAGCGCTCATTCTGGCAGGTGACCACGATCCCTGTCGGGAAATGCGTGATGCGGATCGCGGAGGACGTCTTGTTGATGTGCTGTCCGCCGGCGCCGCTGCTTCGGTATGTATCGATGCGGATATCGTCGGGATTAATGACGATATCTATATCTTTCTCGATATCCGGCATGACGTCGCAGGAGACGAATGATGTCTGTCTTTTGCCCTGCGCGTTGAAAGGGGATATGCGGACGAGCCTGTGCACGCCCCGCTCCGACTTCAGGTAGCCGTACGCGTTCGTCCCGTTGATCTGGAAATCCACGGACTTGATGCCGGCTTCGTCTCCGTCCACATAGTTCATTACTTCCACGCTGAAGCCCTTTCTGTCGGCCCAGCGCGTATACATCCTGTAAAGCATGGAGCACCAGTCGCAGCTCTCTGTTCCGCCGGCGCCCGCGTTCAGGCTCACGATCGCGTTGGAATCATCATACTCACCGGTGAGAAGAGTGGAAAGGCGCATCTCTTCGAGCTTCTCCTTGAAAGCATCCAGGTCTTCCCGGATGGTCTCAATGACGGAGCGGTCCTCCTCCTCGTTCCCCATCTCGATCAGCATCATGATCTCCTCGTAGGAAGTGCTGAGCCCGTCAGCCTCTTCCACCAGGGTCTGCAGATCCTTGAGCTGTTTCATCTTCTTGTTGGCAGCATCCGCGTTGTTCCAGAAATCAGGCGCCTCGGTCTCTCTCGAGAGCTCCTCGATCCTCTGTTTTTTATACTCCAGATCCAGTGAATCCCTGACTTCTTCGAGCGGTTTCTCATACTGCGAGAGTTCCAGCTTCATCTGGTCTAATTCGATCATCTTAGTTTACTCCTGTATTTTGATTGAATACCCCTGAAGCCATGCCGGAGGCATTGCTTCTATAGCCAGCCACGCTCCTGGTTATGTGCGCAGCTATTGCTTCCTGCCGTGGCAGTTCTTGTATTTCTTGCCGCTTCCGCAGGGGCAGGGATCATTGGGGTAGATCTTCTTCTCTACTCTTCTCTTGGGCTCTTTGGCAGAGGTCTCGTCCTTGTTGGTCCCGGTCACCTTGGCCACTTCTTCCCTCTCGACTTTCTGCTCCACCTTTACGTGGAACAGGACGCGTACCGTCTCCTCCATGATATTCCGGTTCATTTCGTTGAACATATCATAGCCGGCGATCTTGTACTCGACGAGCGGGTCATGCTGACCAAGCGCCTGCAGGCCGATGCTCTGGCGGAGCTGGTCCATGTCGTCGATGTGGTCCATCCACTTCCTGTCGACGACCTTGAGGAGCACGACGCGCTCGATCTCACGGACCGCCTCTTCATCGGGGAACTCGGATTCCTTGCTCTCATATGCCGCAAGCGCCTCTTCCTTGAGCTGCTGCTTGAGGCCGTTCTTCGTGCGCTCCTTGATCCTTCCCCTGTTAATGACCTTGAGAGGGATCGTGGGAAGAAGGAGCTCATTGAGTTCCATCAGGTTCCACTCGTCGCTTTCCTGGTCCTCGGAAATACTGGTGTCCACCGCGTTCTCCACGATCTCCGTGATCATATTGAGGATCGAATCGCGCATGCTCTCGCCGTCCAGCACCTGGCGGCGCTGCCTGTACATGATCTCTCTCTGCTCGTTCATGACCTGGTCATAATCCAGCAGGTTCTTTCTGATGCCGAAGTTATTGGCCTCGATCTTCTTCTGGGCGCCCTCCACTGCCTTGGTAAGGGACTTGTGGGAGATCTCTTCTCCCTCCGGGATCTTGAGCGCGTTGAACATCGCGATCATCCTGTCGGACCCGAACAGGCGCATCAGGTCGTCTTCGAGTGAAATATAGAAGCGGGATTCACCGGGATCGCCCTGTCGTCCGCTTCGGCCGCGCAGCTGGTTGTCGATACGTCTGGACTCATGCCGCTCTGTGCCGATGATCTTAAGACCGCCGGCTGCCTTCGCCTCTTCGTCGAGCTTGATATCGGTACCACGGCCTGCCATGTTCGTCGCGATCGTGACCGCGCCGTGCTGGCCTGCCTGCGCTACGATCTCCGCTTCCATTTCGTGGAACTTGGCGTTCAGCACGTTATGCGGGATGCCCTCTCTCCTGAGCATCTTGGAAACGTCCTCGGAGACCTGGATCGTGATCGTGCCGACGAGGACGGGCTGTCCCTTGTCGTGCGCTTCTTTGACGGCCTCTACGACCGCCCTGTATTTTTCCTTCTTGGTCTTGTAGACCGCGTCCTGATGGTCCTTACGGATGACGGGCATATTGGTCGGGATCTCGATGACGTCCATGCCGTAGATCTCACGGAACTCGCGCTCCTCGGTGAGCGCCGTACCGGTCATGCCGCACTTCTTGTCGAACTTGTTGAAGAAGTTCTGGAAGGTGATCGTCGCGAGGGTCTTGCTCTCCTTTTTGACCTTGACGTTCTCCTTGGCTTCGATCGCCTGGTGAAGGCCGTCGCTGTAGCGCCTGCCGGGCATGACGCGGCCCGTGAACTCGTCGACGATCAGGACCTGGTCGTCCTTGACGATATAGTCGTGGTCCCTGTGCATCAGGTTGTTCGCGCGGAGCGCGAGGATGATGCAGTGCTGGATCTCGAGGTTCTCCGGATCCGCCAGGTTGGGGATATGAAAGAATCTCTCTACCTTGGTGACGCCTTCCGCAGTGAGATTGACGACCTTGTCCTTCTCATTGACGATGAAGTCGCCGGTCTCTTCCCGCTCCACGCCCATGATCGCGTCGATCTTGGACAGGTCCTCCATGTCCTCGCCGCGCTTCATCTGTTTGGCCAGAATATCGCATGCCTCATAGATCTTCGTGGACTTTCCGCTCTGACCCGAAATGATCAGCGGCGTCCGCGCCTCGTCGATCAGGACGGAGTCGACCTCGTCGATGATCGCGTAGTGCAGTTCGCGCAGAACTAGCTGCTTCTTATAGATCGCCATGTTGTCGCGCAGGTAGTCGAAACCGAGCTCATTGTTCGTGACATACGTGATGTCACAGCCGTACTGCACCTGGCGCTCTTCGCTGCTCATGCTGTTGAGCACGACGCCGACGGTCATTCCCATAAAGTTGTAGACCTGGCCCATCCACTCCGCGTCACGCTTGGCAAGGTAATCGTTGACCGTGACGACGTGGACGCCCCTGCCTTCCAGCGCGTTTAGATAGGCGGGCATTGTAGCGACCAGTGTCTTACCTTCACCGGTACGCATCTCCGCGATACGGCCCTGGTGCAGGATGATCGCGCCGATCAGCTGCACGCGGAAAGGTTCCATGCCGAGCGCGCGCTTCGCGCCTTCCCTCACTGCCGCGTAAGCTTCGGGAAGCAGATCGTCCAGCGTCTCTCCCTCCGCCAGCCTTTTTCTGAACTCTTCCGTCTTGCCGCGGAGCTGTTCGTCGCTCAGCCCCTGCATCTGCGGGCGCAGCTCTTCTATCTTCCTGACCAGAGGCTCGATCCTCTTGATCTCTCTCTGGCTGTGTGTGCCAAATAACATATCCGCTATCTTTGACATAGTCACCTCTTTTCAGTCTGTACACCGAGCACCTTGTAGAGAAGCCTGTAGAGATCTGCCGCTTCCTGCGGCTCCAGATCCACGCAGCTCGCCATGGAGCGTGGAATGCTGAGCATCTCTTCTCTCAGCTCCCATCCCTTGTCCGTCAGCGTCACGATCAGGTTCCGTTCATCTTCCTTGGAACGGCTTCTCTTGATGTATCCCTTGTTCTCAAGTTTCTTGAGCAGCGGCGTCAGTGTGCCGGAATCCAGGAACAGGCGGCTCCCGAGCTCCCTGACGTTCATGCTCTCATTTTCCCACAGTGCCATCATGGTGATGTACTGGGTATAGGTCAGATCCACCTTGTCCAGAAAAGGCTTGTACCGCCTGATGATCTCCTTGGAACAAGCGTAGAGCGGAAAGCAGATCTGATTATTCAGTTTCAGGCAATCATATTTGCTGCTCATGGAATCCCTCCGGTTCCGTTCATAATCATGCGCGGAGCGGCTCAGGTCGCGCCACGCAATTGAATTTACCACAATTTAATCGCAATTGCAATTCCGGAATGTTCAAAAACGCAAAAAAGAAAGGGGCCGCCCCATTAAGCGAAAGGATCCTTGATCCTCCGCTTCCGCGGCATGCCCCTTTTACAGCAGGCTCTGTATTTACATCTTCCGGATCAATGCCGGTGCCCTGAGGTTGCGTCAGGTCTTCATCCGATCAGGGATCCGGATGAGCGGAATGTATAAGTCCTCCCGCTGATGACCTGTCTGCCGGTGACCATGGCACCGTCACTTCTGAAATAGTACGTGAGGCCGTCCTTGTCCCTGAACCAGCCCGTCTTCATCTTTCCGTTCGACTGCAGGTAGTACCAGACGTTGTTCAGCTTGAGCCAGCCTGTCTTCATCTTTCCGTTCGACTGCAGATAATACCAGTCGCCGTTGTACTTCAGCCATCCCTTCTTCAGCTTTCCGTTCGACTGCAGATAGTACATGGCTCCGTTGTACTTCAGCCATCCCTTCTGCAGGACTCCTTCGCTGTCGAAGAAATACTTGCTGCCGCCGATCGGCACCCAGCCGGTGCGCATGATGCCTGTCGATCCCAGATAGAAGACCCGTTTATTGGGTTCCTTGCCGAGCCTCAGCCATCCCTTCTGCTTCACACCGTTCTTGTAGTAATACCAGTTACCGCTCTCTTTGACCCAGCCTTTTTTCACGGCTGTCGAGGTCCCCGGGGTATTGGTCCCCGGCTTATTGGTCCCTGATCCGCCTGTCGTGGCTGCCGTTCCGGAAGCTTTTCCTCTGAAAACGCCGTTCGTGTCGAACCTGTACACGATGCCGTCGATCTTCACGTTTCCGGTCACCATCACGCCGTCCGCGTCAAAATAGTACTTTCTGCCTCCGAGCATCTGCCAGCCGTACTGGACCACACCGTATTCGTCGAGATAGTATTTCTTGCCGCCGACCGTGATCCATCCGAACTGCTCCACGCCGTTATCGTCAAAATAGTGCTTCTTGGACTTTACCCAGTAGAACCCCTTGGCCATGGCGCACGTTTTGGGATCAAAGTAATAGAACTTGCCTCCGATCTCCTCCCACTCGGTATAGGCATAGCCGTCATCGTCGTCGAAGTAATACTTGTTGCCCTTGTATGTCCACCAGCCCGTGCACATCACACCGGTAGATGTATTGAAAAGATATGTGTCACCGTCGATCTTCGTCAGTCCTTTGGCGACATATCCGTCGCTCTTAAAATAATAGGTCCTCCCATTGATCGTCTGGAAGCAGTTCTTAATGCGCGATCCGTCCGAATACTGGTAATATCTTCCGTTGCTGTCTGTCTTGAAACCGCCGTCCTGCGTCGCTGTCGAGGATCCCGATCCGCGCAGCTGGATCGTCGCCGCTTTTTTAAAGCTCCAGTTCGTCCAGGTCGCGTGGTAGAGGTCCCTCGTATGGGAATCCAGGATCGCGATGCCGCTGTTATTGCGTCCCACACAGATCGTCGCGTGGTCGTAGGTGCTGTCTCCGTTCCAGTCAAAATAGATCGGATTTCCCCTGATCAGGTTCGAGTTCGACGCGTTCAGGAATGTCCCGTAAGCCTTAAAATGCGCGATCTGCTTCATGACGTTGATCCATGCCACGCTGTGCTTGTACCACACGGAATCCTGCTTGAAACCGCCCGCATAGAGACACTGGGATACAAAGTTGGCGCAGTCGCCGCCCCTTCCCTTGTAGCTGTTGTAGGAGGAATTATAGTTGATGCAGTATTTATCCGCGTAAGCGATCGCGTTGGAGACATTGTAGGTATAGGATCCGGCAGCAGAGGCCGCCATCATTTCCAGGCTGCCGTCTTCCGAGATCACCCTCCTGTCATCGAGGTCCGCTTCCTGAAACTCCGCGGCGTATTCCGCTTCCTCTTCCATCCAGCTGAAATTCTGCTCCGTATTCCCGACGGCCGCGATCTCCCAGCTGCCGCTGCTGTCGCGCTCGGCTTTCATCGAGAAAGTGTAACCGTACGCGGCCGCGCTGATCTTCTCCTTTTCGTCCGGCGCGTAGCCGACCGTCATCCACTCGTAGATATCCATCAGAGCCGTGCCGTTCTCCAGGCTGCAGGCAGTGACCTTGATCCGGGGGACCAGTGTGCGGATGACGTCCGCGGCAGGCATAACATAGGAGGTGTACTCTTCCTGTTTCTGCCACTCTTCGACGATGTTCTCGTCTTCCGTGATACCTGTATTTTCCGCGCTCCCGGCAGGGATCTCATCTCCGCTCCGGCCTTTATCCGTCATGTACCTGCTCTTCGCGGCTTCGTAAGACTTGAGCGTTTCGATCAGGGAGACGGCGCCCTCCCCGAGCGCGCTCTCAACAGCCTCGAAATCCGAGGGCATCTTCTGCGCGGAGGCGAGGACCTCCTCGTCCGTAGCGGACATGGAGTTGTCGTATAGTTCACCGATCGCCCGGTCGAATTTCCCGCTCTCACCTGAAGCGCTCTCTCCGCTGACATTGCGGAGCGCGGCCCTCGTGTTGGCTTCGATCCCGGTCATGAACCCCGCCCCTGACGGGCCGGAGAGTCCTGCGATCATACAAAAAGCGAGAAGTACTGCGAATACTCTTTTCATAATAAAAATAGTCTCCCCCTTTTATAAATGTAACATAATTGTAATATATCAATTACAATAATGCAACATTTAGGGCGAAACTATTTAATATTTATTAACTATTATGAAAAAATCAGGTTTCGGCGATGAAATACGGATCAGCTTCTCACATGCCGAGTTTCTGCATCTCCTCAAGGATCTCGGCTTCCGATTTGCGGTGCTCATCGTGTTCCGCGTCTTCTCCCCCCTTCCGGGAGCCGCGCGGAACTTCCGTATCCTTCTTTAAATACGGCATATACCCGGGAAGGAGCAGACTGACCGTAAGAAGGCCGACTGCAGCGAATCCGAACAGGCACCACAGGAACGCGTACATGGGAAGCCTCTGCAGGTCCATATAGGTAACGGCCATAGGCACAACATGCGCGAACAGGATCACAATGAGATGGAGCGGGTTCCCGAAAGCAAAATAAATGCTGTTCCTGATCAGCTGCGGGATCGTGGCCTTGAGCGCCGCCATCGTCGGGAACAGGTGGATCAGGACTGTAAGGACGATCACCGCGATCACAAGTATCCCGATCGCGAAATAGGAAAAGATCCCGCCGAACTGCCTGCACCAGTACCACTCCGTACCGAGGAAAACAAGGACCGCCAGCCCTGCCAGCCATGAGACCGTCGCCTGCCTGAAGTTCATGAGGAAGCCCCTCCAGAAATCTCTGAAGGGCGCCGCTGTGTTCCTGTTCTTAAGCGAGTTCATGAGCGCGTAATCCATAGCGGCCCATCCCGCGCCGATCGTCACGACGGGGATCACTGTGATGACAAAACACAGATTGCACGCGATGATCGCCCAGCACCTGAGCATGATCTGACCGAAAATACTGTCGTTGTCAAGAATTCCTCGAAGCATGTCACTTCACACCTTCCATTGCAAAAGATAAGAACACAAGGACCGCGTCCATATGCGGGCAGTTCGCGGACAATCCCACCGCGCAGCTGTCCCCGTAAATATGGTATTCCGTAAGCAGCCTGCTGTTCGTAAGGTCGATCCCGATGGGAACGGGATCCGCGCTGTACTCCTCATCGAGCGGTACCGCGTAGATGAGCCTGTCCCCGTACATTTCCATGATCCGCGCCGCTTCCGGCGCTGTCAGGTCCAGAAGGCGTCCCTTCTCTCCGAGCTTTTGAAGGTCGTCCTTCTCCATCGCGATCAGATCCAGCGTCCCGGCGTCGACATAGGCGCAAAAGTATGTGTAGTAGTTGTTGGGACTGTCCGAAAATGGATCAAAATAACAGTTCGTGTTGAAATACACGTTCTTTTCCTTCGTGTCGAACCCGCCGTAGTCCACGAAGTCCTTCCAGATCCTCGAACCGTTCCCGGCATCCGCCTGCGTGTTGGCGATCGTGATATAGAACCAGTTGTCGCTCGGCGTCATGATCCGGACTGTGACAAAATAGACTATGAACGCGGCAATACTTACCGCGCCGATGATCCACAGTTTGTAATAATCCCATATATACCGAAGTTTCGCGGCTCCTTCGAGCCGCGAAACTTCTCTTTTTGCTTTTCCGTATTCCTGTTTCAGGTATTTGATGATCACTGCGTTACTATCCTTTATCTGAGCGTCATAATACAGCGCGCGGAATATTTTGCCTTACTCACCGGCAAAGCGGATCTCCGCAGGCTGTTACCGGTACACCTTACAGCTTTCCGCCGGAAGTTGCAATACCTTCGACGAACTGTTTCTGGAAGATGACGTAGATGATGACCATGGGAAGGATCGCGAGCGTAGCTGCCGCCATCATCGTGGGGTATTCGCTTCCGTACTGTCCCTGCATCTTGGCAAGACCTGCGGACAGTGTTGTCGTCTCGGCGTTCGTGCAGACGATCATGGGCCACATCAGGTCCTTGAACGCGAACACAGCGGTAAAGATACCGAGCGCCACCATCGAGGACTGTGTCAGCGGCATCATGATAAGAAGGAATTTCTGGCCGATGTTGCAGCCGTCAATGCCTGCCGCTTCTTCCAGGTCCTTGGGAAGCCCTTCGTAACCGGTCTTAAGAAGGTATGTGCCGAACGCGGTGACAAGACCGGGGAATACCAGGCCGAATGTGGTGTTGAGCATTCCCATCTTGGAGACCATCAGGTACTGCGGGATGATGAAGATCTGTGCGGGGATCATCATCTGGACCAGTACCAGCGTGAACATGAGATTCTTTCCCGGGAACTTAAGTCTTCCGAATGCATAGCCCGCCATGGTAGCCGTAAGGCACGCGCAGACGACGCGGAAGAAAATAAGGAACAGTGTGTTCTTGTACAGAATGATGAAGTTATAGGACTTCCATACTGTAGCGAAGTTCTCCCAGTGCCAGCCGTGGGCAGGGAAAATATAGAACGGATTGACCG
>CAMOXN010000066.1 GCA_946629175.1 uncultured Lachnospiraceae bacterium
CCCGCTGTATCTCTTCGCAATCGTCTCCCACATGTCAAAAAAGCGCTGCTGCCGGGCTCTGTCCGTAAAGAAGATGGTCTTATCGTCCTGATCGAGCGGGTCAAATGAGTATCCGTATGTCTTGTGGATGTCCAGGATCATGTGCAGCCCGTTTTCCCGGCACCACCGCACACATCTGTCAATGTACTGATAGCCCTCCTCCTTCGGAACGCCGTCCTCCGTCTCGATCACAGTGTAATCCACCGGCACGCGGACGTGGTCAAGGCCCATTCCGGCGATGCGGCGGATATCCTCCTCCGTGATGAACGTATCAAAGTGCTCCCTGGTCGGCGCATCGAACTGGGAGAGCCAGCCCCCGAGATTGACGCCGCGCATGTAGCCGTCCATTCCTCTCATTTTCCCTTCATCCCCTCTCGGCGATCGCCCGCATTACCTTTTCCATCTCGTCCGCGAACAGGATGTGCCCCTTTTCCGACAGATGTACGCCGTCGAAGGCAAAATCCAGCTCCCACGACGAAGCATCCGCGAACCGCAGTCCGAGCCGCGCCGCCAGTTCACGGTAACTCTCCGTCAGTTTCCTTCCCTCTTCGCAGTACAGCGGCGCGGAAGAGCTGTCGCCGTACACGTAGGACATCTCGAAAGACTGCGGGGTAAAGGAGATCTTCGGCGGCGCGATCAGAAGGATCTGCGGGATCCCGGCGTTCTTTATGAATACGGCCAGATCCTCCATGTCCTTCGCCGTCCGCGTGGCATCAGGACGGGACGTCCCCAGGATATCATTGGTGCCGAGCATGACCGCGAACAGGTCGACCGGCATCTCGGAGCGCATCGATCCGAGCAGATATTCCATCGCGCGGCCCTTCGGAGGGATCGCCCGTCCGGGCATTCCGTCCGCCGCGACCTCCCACTTGCCTGCAAGCCGGTCCTTAAGGATCGCCGTCCAGCGGTACTGCCTGGGATACCTGCCGCCGAAAAAGCCTGCGGGATCATATCCGTATGTATTGGAATCGCCGTAGAAGAATACCTTTTTCATCTGTGCCGCCTCTTTCTCTCCTGAGCCTTTCATTTTTCCAGTATATATCAAAGTTTGAACGAGTGACAGTTCCCCGTTCAAAAAAGTTGAACGGGTGACAGTTCCCTGTTCAACTGTCATGATACAATGTAATCAGCTCTGGATCTTCATCTGAACACGGAGGAATTACTATGAATTATTTCGATGAATACCGAAGCAAACTGATGACACCTGAACAGGCCGTCCGATGCGTGAGGAGCGGCGACTGGATCGATTACGGCACCAATGTCTGTTTCCCGGTACTTTTGGACCGGGCTCTGGCGGCCCGCCGCGATGAACTGAGGGACGTCAAGGTCCGCGGCAATCTGGCTTTTGGCCCCATCGAGATCGTGGAGTGCGACCCTTTGCGGGAGCACTTCATCTACAACAGCTGGCACTGCTCCGCATACGAGAGAAAACTCTCCGACAGGGGCCTTTGCAGCTACATTCCGATGATCTTCCGGAATGTCGTGCCCTACTACAGGCACTTTCTTACCGTGAACGTCGCGATGATGTGCGCGACTCCGATGGACAAACACGGCTATTTTAACCTGTCGTGCGCGGCAGGCATCGCCAAGGGGATCCTCCGGGACGCGGACATCGTGATCCTGGAGATCAACGAGAATCTTCCTTATATCTATGGCGGGTTCGACGAGAGCATCCATATCTCAGAAGTCGACCGGATCGTGGAAGGGGAACACGCCCCGCTTCCGGAATTCCCGGTGAGCGAGCCCTCGGAGGAAGACATCGCGATCGCAGATCATCTTATGCCCTATATAGCGAGCGGTTCGACGCTGCAGCTCGGGATCGGCAGTATGCCCAATGTGATCGGCAAGCGCCTCGTGCGATCTGACGTACAGGACCTCGGTATGCACACCGAGCTCTGCGGCGACGCCTATTACGAGCTGTTCAAGGCGGGCAAGCTCACCAACCGGCGCAAGACATACCAGCCCGACAAGGGCGTCACCGGCATGGTGTTCGGCTCCCGCGAGCTCTATGACTGGGTGGACCGCAATCCCGGCGTCATCATCGAGCCTCTGGAATATGTGAATGCGGCCGAGACCATCGCCAAGCACCAGAACATGATCTCCATCAACAGCTGCATTTCCGTGGATCTCTACGGCCAGGTCAACGCCGAGAGCGCGGGGCTCCGCCATATCAGCGGGACCGGAGGCTCACTGGACTACCTGACAGGAGCCGCTATGAGCCGCGGAGGCAAAGCGTTCATCTGCATGACCTCAACGCACACAGAAAAAGACGGCACGGTCCGTTCCCGGATCCTGCCGCATTTTAACGGGGAGATCGTGACAAATCCCCGCAGCCAGAGCTATTTTATTGTGACTGAGTTCGGCGCTGTCAACCTGACCGGACGGACCACCTGGGAGCGCGCGGAGATGCTCATCAGCATCGCGCATCCCGACTTCAGGGACGATCTGATCCGGGCTGCGGAGGAACAGAAGATCTGGCTGCGCTCTAACAAGAGGTAACAGGAGGCCGTTCTCCTTTAAGATCGGTATAGTGAAAGGCAGGATATATGCCTGGTGTCGGCTCACGTGGCCTAATGCTCTCCACCAGGCATATATCCTGCCTTCTCTATGCCCTCTGAAGGAGACCGGGAACGGTCTCCTGCGTCATCTTGTGTACCCCTCTCCTTAATTGCATTTACATTTGCACATTTTAAAGTTTATTATTGTAAACTTTTTATTGCACATTCGTAATCGTTGACGTATTATTTATTTATCCGTTAACTACATCTCTGACTGCACGGATTGACGTCTCTGTTCCCTCATTTACAGAAAACGCAATACCGAAGCCGGACCGGGGACCAGAAAGGAGAGGTTATGAAAAGGTACTTATGGATAGCAGCGGCCGCAGTCCTTATGCTGTCGACCACCTGCGTACAGGCGAAGCAGAAGCCTCCGGAAAAAGCAGCCGCGCTGATAGGGGCAGTCCAGTCTGAAGATCAGGCCGGCGAATCGGAGGAAGAGAACAACAAGACTCTGTTCCCGAGATTTGAGTTCGCTTTTGTAGGCGATACGATGCCGTTCTATGACGACGGAAAGATGAACATCTTTTACCTGGCAGACCAAAGGGACGGCAAGACCGGCTATCACCCCTGGGCGCTGATGAGGACGGAAGACTACTGTAATTATGAGGACCTCGGCATCGTGATCCCATATGCGGAATCCGCCCAGCAGCAGGACATCGCGCTCGGAACAGGCTGCGTGATCAAGGGACAGGACGGTCTTTACCACGCCTTTTATACCGGTCACAACGATTTCTACGCTCCTAAGGAAGCCATCATGCACGCGACCAGTAATGACCTCCTGAACTGGACCAAGATCCCCGAGGATACCTTTACCTCCGGCGGCACCTATTCCGACGACGACTTCCGTGACCCGTACGTGTTCTATGAAGAGAGCGAAGGCCGCTATTGGATGCTGGTCGTCACGAGATATGAGAAAAACGGCGTGATCGTCAAGTACACCTCCGACGACCTGCATACATGGAAAGACGAAGGCGTTCTGTTCGAAGACGATATGGGATACGGAACGAACATGGAGTGCCCCTCGCTTCTCAAATATAAAGATAAGTGGTATCTCGCTTTTTCCGACCAGTGGCCTGACCGCGTCGTCCACTACAGAGTCAGCGACTCCGTTTCCGGTCCCTTCCAAAAACCGGAAAAAGACACCTGGGACGGGAACGGTTTTTACGCCGGCCGTCTTGAGACGGATGGTGAGAACCTCTATGTGGTCGGCTGGAACGCCACAAAGATCAAGCATGACGATGCAAATGACTACGACTGGGCGGGCAATGTTGTCGTGCACCAGCTTTCCCAGCAGCCGGACGGCACTCTGAAACCGGTCGTAAATACAAAGGTCGTCGATACCATGTCGCATTCGGCGGACGTTGATCCGGTGGCTATGACAGAGACCGTTAAAAAGCTCGATCACGGCTACCAGTTCAGCGGAGAATCCTATGAGCTGGTCCAGTATGAAGCCTTTGACACAGCAAGCAGGATCGAAGCAGAGATCACCGGATACGATAATGAGAGCCTTTTCGGGATCTCTTATGCCCCCGATATGGAAAACGCCGGCATGCTCACCTATCTGTTCGATGTCAAAGAGGGCCGGATCGGATTCTATAACACCAATACGATCTTTGACGCCGATCCCCAGTCTTATATGGACTTTGATTTTTCATCCGGAGACCCTCTCCGTATAAACATCCTGATCAGCGACGGTGTAGCAACTCTGTATGTGAACGACCTGGTCGCGCTGACCGCCAGAATGTATCAATCCCAGGGGTTGAACTGGGAGTTCTACAGCATTAAATCAGATGTCAGTTTCGACAATATCCGGTTCTTCAATTGACCGGAACGGATCAGGTACACAAAGGAGATAGAGATGTCTAAAGAACATAAAAACACATTTATCCGGAAAGCCTTATCCCGCCTGGCCACGGTCATTCTCCCGGTCATTCTTACAGCCGGCGCCCTTGCTGTCACCGGCTGCAGCAATGTTCCCGGTGCGGGTTCGGATCCCTCTTCCGCCAAGGATGAGATCCAGCTCCTGCCCGCTCTGTGGCCGGAAGCATTTAATGTTGCGCCCATCAATGAGCCTCCCTTTGTTGATTCGCCCGACCGCACGAACAACGCTTTTAACGTGCAGGATTTCGGCGAGCAGGGCACGAACGGCTGGTTCTACCGCTACGGCAATTCCAAGCGGCCTCAGCGGTCCAGGAGGCTCGAATCCTTTGACGGAGAGAAATATTTCCAGATCGGCGTGAGCGGCCTGGAGGTCAAGAAGACTTTCCTGCATACTGCCGACAGAGTTTCTCCGATCCTGGAGTGGCGCGTGGCGGAAGACGGCGCTGTCAACATCACGGTGACATATGTAAAGAGTGTCAATGGCGACCAGAATCCCAGTTATCCGGACGGCGTCCAGCTTATGGTCTATAAAGGGAGCGAACTCCTGAAACTCGAGAACGTGCCGATCAGCACCGAGGAAGAGACTCTGGCGCAGATCACGATCGAAGACCTGGATGTCATAGATAACGAGAGTCTGTATTTTGTCGTCGACCCCAAGAGCAACAATGCCTTTGACGGCGGCAGCCTCTATATCGCCATCAGTGATGTGGATGCCCCCGAGATCACCATTCCGGTCGACAACGACCGCACCGACAACAACGCGAACAGCGTAGAGGACTTCGGCGAACAGGGCAGCAACGGATGGGCCTATCTTTACGGCACCGATCCCGATGACTGCGCGCCGGTCTCCCACGAGAACGACGGGGAGTACATCAACGCGACTTCCCCCAATCTCTCCATCAGCCAGGGATTCCAGCACCCGGCCCTCAACCACAACGCGGTCCTGGGCTGGACGCCCGCGGTCAACGGCAATATCGACCTGCGCATCAAGTACACCAAATTTGAACAGCACGACGGAAATCCCGATTTCCCGGACGGTGTGACGATCAGGGCCTACAAGAACGACGACCTGCTCTACGAGAAGCATGTGGACGCGCCCGATGAAGGCGAGAACAAGATCAAATACCGCGTTCCCAAGTTATACGTGGACACTTCGGACCGCCTGTACTTTATGATCGACGCGGAAGGCAACTCCTCCTATGACGGAGGCGCCTTTGATATCACGATCATCGACATCCGCGGCGCGGAAGATGAGTCCGACGTCTATGTCAGTACTCCCGAAACGCGGCAGAATTTTGCCGATGTCAAATATGACTTCGGAGAACAGGGAAGCAACGGCTGGATCTTCCAGTGGGGCTACGAGGACGATCCCTACCACGCCTATAACGCGGAACCGTTTGACTACGGCGAGGACAGGTATTTCTACGACAGCTACCTGGAGATCAAGCGCGACTACGTCAATCCCGGCACACACGACAGGTCTGCCATCATCAAATGGAGGGTCGCCCAGAACGGCACGGTCTCGATCAACGCCTCCTATACGAAGATGAAGAACGAGGACGCCAACCCCGCGTGGCCGGACGGCACAAGAGTCTCGCTGTATCACAACGGACATCTCCGCAGGCAGCAGTATTTTGCCCCCGAAGTCAATACAGAGGTGACAAAGCGCCTGGATATCGATTCCGAGTACGTTGAAAAGGGCGATTACCTCACTCTGGTGATCAACGGCCTCGACAATACAGCCTATGACGGCGGCAAATATGAATTCTCGATCAACAGCCTGAGCGGACTCGTCGGAGAAGACGAAAACGATGTGAGGCCCTGGTACAACGGCAAACGGGTCAATTTCGCCTCCACTCTCGATGATTTCGACGGACAGGGCTACAACGGCTGGTACTATCAGTTCGGCTACTACTGCGATCCTTTCTTCGCGGTCAACGTCGAGAGATGCGAGAACGGCGAGAAATACTACACCAGCGACGGCGTCGAGATCAAGAAGGACTTCATCGTTCCGGGCAATAAGGGCAAATCCGCGAATGTAAAGTGGATCGCCGCGGAGACCGGAAAGATCAACATCGATCTCGAGTACACGAAGCTCCGGAATGAGGATGCCAATCCTTCCTTCCCGGACGGCGTTACCGTTTACCTGATGAGGAACAACACCGTCCTCAGGGAAGAGTACTTCTCTCCCCGTACCGACCGCGAAGTGACAAAGAGCCTCGCGATCGACGGCGTGAGCGTGAGCAAAGGAGACGCGATCACAATGATCGTGGATCCCGGCGAGAACAACGCCTATGACGGCGGCAAGTATATGTTCGTCATCGAGGATACGAGCAAGGTACCGGTCATCAAAGTCGGCAATCACGACAACTCGACCTCTCTGCGCGAGCTTCCTTCGATCAAACAGGGCACGGACGGCTGGTGGTTCCTGGAGGGAACTTCCCCGGGCAGCGCGAAGGTCCTCACGAAGATGGTCTCCGACAGCCGCTACGGTTCCAGACGCACGGAAGGCCTTGAGATGGGCAAGGATTTCGTCCACACCGGCGCTACGCGCGACCCGATCTATCTCTGGATCGTCGGACAGGACGGAAAGATAGACGTGACAGGTTCCTACATGAAATACGGACAGGAGGATCCTGATCCTTCACTGCCTGACGGCGTGACGGTGACGATCCGCCATGGAAGCAAAGTCCTGCTGTCCAAAAAGGTCAATGTATACCGCGGAGACGGCAACAACAATGTCATCGATTTCAGTTTCGATGCCCTCTCCGTCAGGCGCGGCGACTGGCTGACTTTCCAGATCTCGGCAGACAACAACTATGCATGGGACGGCGGACAGCTCTCTGTCGTTGTCGAACCGACTTCGACGATCCGGATCATGCCCGGAGAAGACAACTGGACGGTCCTGCGCGAGATCCCTTCCGTGGAGCAGGGTACGGACGGCTGGTATTTCTTCGAGGGTAATTCTCCCGATAGCGCCAGGCTCCTGACCAAGCTGAGCAAAGATAAGTCAGAGTATACTTCCAGAAGGACCGACGGTCTTTCCGTGAAGAAAGATTTCGTTCATACCGGCGCGGAACTGGATCCCATTTATGAGTGGGTCGTTGCCCGGAACGGCGACATCGATATCTACGGTACCTACACTAAATACGGGCAGGAGGACCAGAATCCCGATTATCCTGACGGTGTGACGGTGATCGTCCGCAAGAACGACCAGGTCCTGCTCAGGAAGAAGGTGAAAGTCCTTAAGGGCGACGGGAACAACAACGTCATCTCCTTCCACTTCGATAAGGTTGCCGTTAAGCGCGCGGACAGGATCAGTTTCCAGATCTCGCGTGACAAGAACTACGCATGGGACGGCGGTCAGCTCGCTGTAGTCATTGAGCCGACTTCCAAGCTCCAGTTGAAGCCCGGCAGCGACAACAACACCGTCCTCGGAGATATTAAATCCGTAAAACAGGGCACCGACGGCTGGTATTTCTACGAAGGCACTTCGCTTAAAGACGCCAAGCCTATCAGGTACATGAACGATGACAAGTCGGCTTATGTCTCCAAGAAGACAGACGGCCTGGAAATGAAGAAAGACTACGTGCATCCCGGCGCGATGCTCTCTCCTATTTACAGGTGGGTCGTTGCAAAAGACGGCGAGATCGACGTCTTCGGCCGCTACATCAAGTACGGCCAGTCGGATGAGAATCCCGATTTCCCTGACGGCGTGACGCTGACGGTCAGCCTTGGCGACAAGGTGCTCCTCAAGAAGAAGGTCGCGGCGCTGCAGGGCGACGGCAATGACAACATACTTGATTTCAGCTTTGAGAAGAAGTCTGTCAAGCGCGGAGATGTCCTCAGCTTCCAGATCTCCTGCGACAAGAACAACGCATGGGATGCCGGCCAGCTCGCCGTGGCGGTCGAGGAAGTCATTCCTCTGAACAGGACACCGGGCGATGACAACAACACTGTCCTCGGCAACATCAGTTCCATGGAACAGGGCACCGACGGCTGGTGGTTCCTGGAAGGCACTGCGCTTGCAAATGTCAGGCTCCTGACCAAGATGAACGACGACAAGACCGCCTATGTCTCCAAGAGAGACACAGGTCTTGAGATGAAGAAAGACTATGTACACCCCGGAACTGTTCAGAACCCTTACTATCAGTGGGTAGTCAAGGATGACGGCGTCCTGGATGTGCAGGGCAGCTACGTTAAATTCGGACATAACGACAGCAATCCCGATTATCCTGACGGAGTCACCCTGATCATAAGCCACAATGATAAGCGGCTTATGAAGAAACAGGTGGACGCCTTCCAGGGCGACGGGAACGACAACACGGTCACGTTCTCCTTCAAAGACCTCGAAGTCAAGTCCGGCGATATCTTCAGCTTCCGGATCATGCCGAACGGCAACAACGCTTATGACGCCGGAAGGCTCAACGTGGTCATCGGCAAGGACGACCGGTATGATGAAGTGGAACCGGATCCCAACAGGACCAACAACACAGTCCTCAAGGACAGCTTCGGCA
>CAMOXN010000067.1 GCA_946629175.1 uncultured Lachnospiraceae bacterium
GCTGCCTGCTATGACGCGGATGCAGGCGGCGGCGCAGACTCGGAAGCCCGCGCAGATCGTGACGGACTCGCTTTCGGAAGCAGGGAAGGAATTGGACGGACAGGTGCATGTGATCGCGCGGCAGGTAAAAAAGGAAGCGATGGATCCGGAAGGGAAAGACAAGTTCGTCACTGCCTCCGGGAAAGTCCTGCGAAGGACCGACGGGAAGTGGATCTTTCCGGAGGAAGGCCCGGCATCGGATGATGAGATCACGATCGTGTTCACGGGAGATATTATTTTTGATACGACGCAGAACCCCTGGAGTTCCATTGCATATTCGGACGGGATCGAGGCGTGTTTTGACGATGAGACATGGGACACGCTCACGGGAGCGGATTTTCTCGTCGTCAACAATGAGTTCCCGTATACGGACGGAGGCACCCCTACGCCCGGCAAGACTTTTACGTTCCGCTGCCCGCCGGAGACGGCATCCTGGATCGGGGAGATGGGCACGGATATAGCGGCGCTCGCCAACAACCACATCTACGATTACGGGTGGGAAGGCGCGATGGATACGTTCGATACGCTCGATGATGAGGGGATCCCGTATATCGGAGCGGGGAGAGACCTCGATGACGCGGAGTCGACAGCTTACTGCATCGCGAACGGGGTGACTGTCGCGATCCTCAACGCGACCGAGATCGAGAGGTATGAGAATCCCGATACGAAAGGCGCGGGTGAGGACAGCCCGGGCGTGTTCCGCTGCCTGGATGACAGCCGGCTGTGCGAGAAGATCAGCGAAGCCAAGGAGAAGGCGGACCTCTGCATCGCGTTCGTCCACTGGGGGACGGAGAAGATGCCCTCGGCGGATTGGAGCCAGACCACTAAGGCGCAGGACCTGGTGGACGCGGGGGCGGACCTGATCGTCGGGGCGCATCCGCATGTGCTGCAGAATATTGAATATGTGGACGGCGTACCGGTCTTCTACAGCCTGGGCAATTACTTTTTTGGCGCGGCAGCCAGGGATACGGGCGTGCTGCGGGTCACGATCGACACAGGAGGACCGGATACAGAGGAACCTGATGCGGATGGATCCGGCCCGGAGGGAGCTGATGATGGCAAGCCCTTTATCAGGTCGCTCCGGTTCATCCCGATGCTCCAGTATCGGGGCGTGAGCACAGTGGACGGATGGGAGAAGGAGAGGGTCCTCGATGAGATGAGGGCTGTGTCGCCCGGCGTCAACATCGATGAGGATGGATTTTTTACAGCAGAGTAAAAATAGCACTTGACAAATAAGCTTTCAAATGATAGATTATCAGAGGTTATAAGCCAAGCCGAAGACAGCAGGTGCCGCAAGGCGTAAAGAGAGATCTGCCTGCCGAGGATGTTGGATCATGCTGACAGCGCATTTGAACTGCGCGTGTCCGCGGATTTGTATTTTATCCCCCGTCTTCGCGAAGACGGGGTTTTTCTTCGTTTCGGCTCCAAAATCTATAAGGAGGTAACAAAATGGCAAAGGTTGAATTGAAGCAGCCGGTCGTACAGGAGATTTCCAAGGCGATCGAAGGCGCGCAGTCTGTGGTCCTTGTTGATCACAGGGGACTGACAGTTCAGCAGGACACAGAACTTCGCAAACAGCTCCGCGAAGCCGGTGTGACTTACAAGGTCTACAAGAACACCATGATGAACTTCGCGTTCAAGGGCACAGATTGTGAAGGCCTGTCCGATCTTCTGAACGGCCCCAGCGCTATTGCAGTTTCTAAGGATGATGCTACAGCTCCTGCCCGCATTCTTTGCGAGTTCGCGAAGAATGCTCCCAAGCTCGAGGTCAAGGGCGGTGTTGTGGAAGGTAAGGTAGTTGATGTTGCAGCTATCAACGTGGTCGCTCAGATCCCTTCCAGAGAGGTGCTCCTGGGCAGACTGTTCGGCAGTTTCCAGTCTCCGATCGCAAGCTTCGCCCGCATCGTCAAGCAGATCGCGGAGAAGGATGGAGAAGCTGCTCCCGCAGAGGAACCTGCAGAGGCATAATCCGTATCGACTGCGGAGAGCCGCAATTAAGAGCCTGCTGATATAGAGAAGGCTCGGTAAACATTTCATCTATTAATCAGGATTTATTTACACGGAGGTAAATACAATGGCAAAGTTGACAAATGCTGAGATCATTAGCGCGATCAAAGAGCTTACAGTTATGGAACTGAACGAGCTGGTTAAGGCTTGTGAAGAGGAGTTCGGCGTTTCCGCAGCTGCAGGTGTTGCAGTCGTAGCCGGCCCCGCAGCTGAGGCAGTTGAAGAGAAGACAGAGTTTGACGTTGAGCTGACAAGCTTCGGCGCTCAGAAGATCAAGGTCATCAAGGTTGTCCGTGAGATCACCGGCCTTGGCCTGAAGGAAGCTAAGGAAGCCGTCGAAGGCGCTCCGAAGGTAATCAAGGAAGCTGTTTCCAAGGAAGAAGCTGAGCAGATCAAGGCTAAGCTTGAGGAGCAGGGAGCTACCGTTACCATCAAGTAATCTATCTTCTTATAGAAATGCTAATGCAGATCCGGCTGTTAACGCTAACAGCCGGATCTTTGTTATCTGGGGGCGGACGACATCTGCTGCTGTTACATTAAGAGCAATAATAGTTAATGAATAGTTCATAAAGTTTTTAAAATTCTAATTGACTCAATGACAATGCGGTGATAGAATATTATTCGCATCTTTTTTGCGTGCCATGTTTTTGTGCTGCCCAAAAATAGATTATACTCTGTTGAGGGCGGAAGAGGCACGCGGACACATTTATATATATTTTTTTTATACGGGGTGAACCAGATGGAAAAATACAGGATACATCCTACAGGGGAAGGCAAGAGCATGCGCATGAGCTATCAGCGCCAGAAGGAAGTGCTCCCGATGCCTAACCTGATCGAAGTGCAGACCGACTCTTACAAGTGGTTCTTGGAGAAGGGCCTGCAGGAGGTCTTTGATGATATCTCACCGATTGAGGACTTCAGCGGAAGACTGAGTCTTTCCTTTATCAGCTACAGGCTTTGCGAAGACAAAGTGAAGTATTCCATCGAGAAGTGCAAAGAGAGAGATGCCACTTACGCGGCACCGCTCATGGTCAAGGTACGTCTGTTCGACAAGGAAAACGACAAAGAGATCGAAGATCATGAGATCTTCATGGGCGATCTCCCCCTCATGACCCGCACCGGCACATTCGTGATCAACGGCGCAGAACGTGTTATTGTCAGTCAGCTGGTCCGTTCCCCCGGTATCTATTATGGTATTGACCAGGATAAATTCGGCAAAAAACTGTTCTCCTGCACGGTGATCCCCAACAGAGGCGCGTGGCTGGAGTATGAGACGGACGCCAACGACATTTTCTATGTCAGAGTGGACCGCACAAGGAAGGTCCCGGTCACAGTCCTGATCCGCGCGCTCGGTATCGGCACCAACGAGGAGATCCTCGACATGTTCGGCGACGAGCCCAAGATCCGCGGAAGCTTCACGAAGGACTTCTCCGACAGCTATGAGACGGGCCTTCTCGAACTGTACAAGAAGATCCGTCCCGGCGAACCGCTTTCTGTGGAGAGCGCTGACAGCCTGATCAACGCGATGTTCTTCGACCCCCGCAGATACGATCTTGCGAAGGTCGGAAGATATAAGTTCAACAAGAAGCTCGCTTTCCGGAGCCGCATCAAGGACCAGATCCTCGCTGAGGACGTGGTCGATGAGGCGAACGGCGACATTCTCGGCAGTGCCGGCGAGGTCGTGACCAAGGAGATGGCCGACGAGTTCCAGAACGCGGCGATCCCTTATGTCTGGATCCGCACGGAAGAGCGCAATGTCAAGGTCCTGAGCAACCTCATGGTCGACATCACGCACTTTGTGGACTGCGATCCCGAAGAGCTTGGGATCACCGAGCAGGTCTATTATCCCGCGCTCCGCGAGATCCTGCTCCAGTTCCAGGACGAAGATGATCCCGAGGCTCTTGCTGACGCGATCAGAAAGAGCGTGCACGAGCTGATCCCGAAGCATATTACCAAGGAAGACATTCTCGCTTCCATCAACTACAATATGCATCTGGAATACGGCATCGGTAACAGCGACGACATCGACCACCTGGGGAACAGAAGGATCCGCAGCGTCGGCGAACTTCTTCAGAACCAGTACCGCATCGGCCTCTCCAGGATGGAGAGAGTCGTTCGCGAGAGAATGACGACACACGACAACTCCGAGGAGATCTCCGCGCAGGGCCTGATCAACATCAAGCCCGTGCAGGCCGCGGTGAAGGAGTTCTTCGGCTCCTCCCAGCTGTCCCAGTTCATGGACCAGAACAACCCGCTCGGCGAGCTGACGCACAAGAGACGTCTCTCGGCGCTGGGCCCCGGCGGTCTTTCCAGAGACCGCGCAGGATTCGAGGTCCGCGACGTCCACTATACGCACTACGGAAGAATGTGCCCGATCGAGACACCTGAAGGTCCCAACATCGGACTCATCAACTCCCTTGCAAGCTATGCGCGCATCAACGAGTATGGCTTCATTGAGGCACCTTACAGAAAGGTCGACCGCACTGATCCTGCCAATCCCCGTGTCACGGACGAAGTCGTCTATATGACCGCGGACGAAGAGGACAATTACCACGTCGCGCAGGCGAGTACGCCTCTGGACGAGGAGGGACACTTTGTGGACAACAACGTGTCCGGCCGTTACAAGACAGAGACTTCTTCTTATAGGAAGACAGTCTTTGAATATATGGACGTTTCCCCGAGAATGGTGTTCTCGGTCGCTACATCCCTTGTCCCGTTCCTTCAGAACGACGACGCGAACCGCGCTCTGATGGGATCGAACATGCAGAGACAGGCAGTCCCGCTCCTCACTACGGAAGCTCCCGCTGTCGGCACCGGTATGGAAGCCAAGGCGGCGCGCGACTCCGGCGTGTGCGTGATCGCGCCCAAGTCAGGACTCGTGGAGTTCGTTGACGCGACGACGATCAGGATGGCGTACGACGACGGAACGAAGGAGGAGATCCACCTCGCCAAGTTCGAGCGCTCCAACCAGAGCAACTGCTACAACCAGAAACCGATCGTCTTCACCGGCGAGAGAGTGAAGGAAGGCCAGATCATCGCTGACGGGCCCTCCACCTGCAACGGCGAGCTGGCGCTCGGCAAGAATCCGCTGATCGGATTCATGACCTGGGAAGGCTATAACTATGAGGACGCCGTCCTTCTTAGCGAGCGCCTTGTCAGGGATGACGTATATACCTCTGTCCACATCGAGGAGTATGACTGCGAAGCCAGGGATACCAAACTCGGCGCGGAAGAGATCACAAGAGACGTTCCCGGCGTCGGCGAAGACGCTCTCAAGGATCTGGACGAGATGGGCATCATCCGCATAGGCGCGGAAGTCCGCGCAGGTGATATCCTGGTCGGCAAGGTCACTCCCAAGGGAGAGACCGAACTGACGGCGGAGGAGAAGCTTCTCCGCGCGATCTTCGGCGAGAAGGCCAGAGAAGTGCGCGACACTTCCCTGAAGGTCCCGCACGGAGAGTACGGCATCATCGTGGACACCAAGGTGTTCGAGCGCGAGAACGGCGACGAGCTGAGCCCCGGCGTCAACAAGGCGGTCCGCATTTACATCGCCCAGAAGAGAAAGATCTCCGTCGGCGACAAGATGGCAGGACGTCACGGCAACAAGGGTGTTGTGTCACGCGTTCTTCCTATTGAAGATATGCCTTACCTGCCCAACGGACGTCCCCTGGACATCGTCCTGAACCCTCTGGGCGTGCCTTCCCGTATGAACATCGGGCAGATCCTCGAGATCCACCTGTCGCTCGCGGCGGAAGCGCTCGGGTTCAATGTGGCGACACCTAACTTCGACGGCGCGAGCCAGGACGACATCATGGACGCTCTGGACCTCGCGAACGATTATGTGAACACGGAATGGGATGAGTTCGAGGCAAAATACAGAGACGTGGTCAATCCCGATACAATGAAGTACCTCTATGACCACCGCGCCCACAGGGAACTGTGGAAAGGCGTGCCGATCTCCAGAGACGGAAAGGTCTGGCTCAGGGACGGCCGCACAGGCGAGCTGTTCGACAACCCCGTCACGATCGGACACATGCACTACCTTAAGCTCCACCACCTGGTGGACGATAAGATCCACGCCCGCTCCACGGGCCCTTACTCCCTGGTCACGCAGCAGCCCCTCGGCGGTAAAGCGCAGTTCGGCGGCCAGCGTTTCGGAGAGATGGAAGTCTGGGCGCTCGAAGCGTACGGCGCGGCATATACGCTGCAGGAGATTCTGACGATCAAGTCCGACGACGTGGTCGGGCGCGTCAAGACATATGAAGCGATCATCAAGGGTGAGAACATCCCTGAGTCCGGAATTCCGGAATCCTTCAAGGTCCTCCTCAAAGAGCTGCAGGCTCTCGGCCTCGACGTCCAGGTCCTCGATGAGGACGGCAATGTCGTCGTGATCAAGGAGGAGATCGACTACGGTGATTCTTCCGTATATCGCTTTGAAATGAAGAACAATTTCAAGGATTACGGCAGCCCGGATCAGTCGCAGCTTGAGAGAGGCGGATTCAGCAGCAAGGAGTTCAACGAACAGGGCGAGCTTATGGACGCGGAGCCCGAGTTCGACTCGGAGTCCGGCAGCAGCGGATTCGATGCTCTCGATATGGACGAACTGGTAATGGAAAGCGGTGGTTTTGGAAGCGGAGATCCCGAGGAGGAGTTCTAAATGCCTAATACGAAACAGCATAATTATCAGCCGGTTGCTTTTGAAGCGATCAAGATCGCTCTGGCGTCTCCCGAGAAGATCAGGGAGTGGTCCCGCGGGGAAGTCACGAAGCCCGAGACGATCAATTACAGGACGCTGAAGCCCGAGAGGGACGGACTTTTCTGCGAGAGGATCTTCGGCCCCAAGAAGGACTGGGAATGCTACTGCGGAAAGTACAAGAAGATCCGCTATAAAGGCGTGATCTGTGACAGATGCGGCGTTGAGATCACTAAATCGAGCGTGCGCCGCGAGAGAATGGGACATATTGAACTGGCTGCGCCGGTGTCCCATATCTGGTATTTCAAGGGGATCCCCAGCAGAATGGGACTGATCCTTGACCTCTCCCCGAAGATCCTGGAGAGAGTGCTCTATTTTGCCTCCTACATCGTGCTGGACAAGGGCTCCACGGACCTGCAGTACAAGCAGGTGCTCTCGGAGCGCGAGTATCAGGACGCGAGGGAGAAATACGGCAACAAGTTCCGCGCCGGCATGGGCGCGGAGGCAGTCAAGGAGCTGCTCCTTGCCGTCGACGTGGAAGCGGAGTATCAGGAGCTCTCCGAGCAGATGGAGACCGCGACCGGCCAGAAGAGAGCCAGGATCATCAAGAGACTGGAAGTCATCGAAGCTTTCCGTGAGTCCGGGAACTCACCTTCCTGGATGATCATGGACTGCATTCCGGTCATCCCCCCGGACCTGCGCCCTATGGTGCAGCTGGACGGCGGAAGATTCGCGACTTCCGACCTGAATGACCTTTACAGAAGGATCATCAACAGGAACAACCGCCTGAAGAGGCTTCTGGAGCTCGGCGCTCCGGATATCATCGTCAGGAACGAAAAGAGAATGCTGCAGGAAGCTGTCGACGCGCTGATCGATAACGGCAGGCGCGGACGTCCCGTCACAGGCCCCGGCAACAGGGCGCTCAAGTCCCTGTCCGACATGCTCAAGGGTAAATCCGGACGTTTCAGACAGAACCTGCTGGGCAAGCGCGTGGACTATTCCGGACGAAGCGTTATCGTCGTGGGCCCCGAACTGAAGATCTATCAGTGCGGCGTTCCGAAGGAGATGGCGCTCGAGCTCTTCAAGCCCTTCGTCATGAAGGAACTGGAGAAGAGGAATATCTCCCAGAATATCAAGAACGCCAAGAAGCTCGTGGAGCGTGTGGATCCCCAGGTGTGGGATATCCTCGAGGATGTCATCAAAGAGCATCCCGTCATGCTCAACCGCGCGCCTACGCTGCACAGGCTGGGAATCCAGGCTTTCGAGCCGATCCTGGTAGAAGGCAAGGCGATCAAGCTTCATCCGCTGGTGTGTACGGCGTTCAACGCTGACTTCGACGGCGACCAGATGGCGATCCACCTCCCTCTGTCCGTAGAAGCTCAGGCGGAGTGCAGATTCCTTCTGCTCTCCCCCAACAACCTGCTCAAGCCCTCGGACGGCGGCCCGGTCGCAGTCCCTTCGCAGGACATGGTCCTTGGAATCTACTACCTGACTCAGCTCAGGGAGGGAGAGCCCGGCGAAGGCAGAGCTTTCCACAACATGAATGAAGCGATCCTCGCTTATGAGAACCACTACATCACGCTTCATTCCAAGATCAAGGTCAGGGTCAGCAAAAAGAGAGAAGACGGCGAGGAAGTGACGGGGATCATCGAGACGACACTCGGAAGGCTCCTGTTCAACGAGATCATTCCGCAGGACCTCGGTTTTGTGGACCGCAGGATCCCGGAGAACTTCCTTCTTCCCGAAGTGGACTTCCTGGTCAAGAAGAAGGACCTCAAGAAGATCCTCCAGGCGATCATCGACACGCACGGCACCTTCAAGACCGCCGAAGTGCTCGACCTGATCAAGGCAATGGGGTACAAGTATTCCACAGTCGCCGCCATGACGGTATCCATCGCGGACATCACTGTTCCTCCGCAGAAGAAGGAACTCCTGAAGAAAGCGCAGGATACGGTCGACGTGATCTCGAGGAACTTCCGCAGAGGCCTTATGACCGAGGAAGAGAGATACAGAGCGGTCGTAGACACCTGGACGGAGACCGATAACGAGCTGCGCGACGTGCTGCTCAGCAGTCTGGACAAGTACAACAACATCTTCATGATGGC
>CAMOXN010000068.1 GCA_946629175.1 uncultured Lachnospiraceae bacterium
GGAAGAAGCGGAACGCATCAAAGACGAGAAGTCCAAGGAGTACAGGCACATCCGGAAGAAGCTCCAGTGCATTCCCGCCCTTGAGATCATGGCGGAAGAGCTTGCGCTGCCCGTAGAAGAATTTGTGTCAAAATACAGCCGCATCCGTAAAGGATCCGATACCAATGCGGAGCGCCTCACCATGATGCTCGACCTGGCGGCAGCGGGAGCGATCTATGAGGAGCTGAAGGTGATCCGAAGCTCCGGCGTCGGGCAGAGCGTGGACGATATCCTCCCGAACATCCTGCGGATGCGCGTCTGCGCGCAGAGGAGCGAGGCGGGAAAGCTCCATGTGACGGGGATCGAGGGTGCTTTTGCCGCGATGCGGGATCATCTGTATATCGCTGGCCTGTCCGCTTCGAACTATCCGGGCAGTCCCAGGGAGGATTATCTGCTCCTGGATTGCGACCTGGACAAGTTCGGCCCTGACGCGGAGCGCATGAAAGCAGACGGGAAGGTCGTTCACAGAAGCGCTCAGCTTCTTTCACTGGTAAGCCTCGCGTCAGCGCTGGGAACGGGAGTGTCCGTGTCGTTCGCGGGCCTCAATGTATCCGAACTCAAGAAAGACAATCCCTCGTCGCTTATATATGAGCTGTTCCGCGAAGAAAAAGGAAGCGATGCGACAGCCGCGGAGCTTGAGGAGAAGATCAGGAGAGTGGAGTATTTTGAACCGGCGATATCGGCGACAAGACTTGTCGGCCGTGCTTATACGCAGGGACACAGGATCGTGCCTGCGGCGTCCGCGGCGGGAGGAACGGATCCTGTTCCGTGGAACACCGATAAAGCGTGGTCGCCGACAGCGCTCGACGCTTTCTTCGGCTGCCCGCGGCGCTTTATGCTGGGATACATCCTGGGGATCCCGGAGCCGGAGGACCACGATCCGTTTGAGATCATGACCGCGCTGGATACCGGTACGCTGGCCCACTCCCTTATGGAAGCGCTGGGCAGTTCTCCGATGAGCAGGGACGAATTCATGGAACTGGCGGGGGAGTATTTTGACAGATTCCTTAAGGAGCATCCGCCCCTGATCGGCGGGAACGTGGCTGCGGTGCGTGATCAGTTCATGGAAATGATGGAAACGGCGTACGAGACGGACCCGCACAGGGAAGTGGTGCTGGGGGAAGAGGACGTCTCGTGCACGCACGAGAGCGGCGTCAGGATCCACGGATTCCCGGACCGCGTGGAGAAGCTGGACGACGGCACATGTCTGGTGGTGGATTTCAAGACCGGCAGGCGGGTCGCGCACGTGCAGGACGATATCGGGACCTGCCTGCAGGTGGTCATTTACGCTTATCTGATGGAGCAGAAGGGCTTCCGCGTGTCCGGGGGCGAGTACCGGTATATCAGGACCGGCGAGACGGTCACCTGCCGGTATGACGAGGATATGAAGCGGCAGCTCGGGGAGCGCCTGAAGGAGTTCAGGGAGGCCCTGCTGAAGGGCGATTTCCCGGCGGCGGTACCCTCTGAGGAGAATGAGGACCCGTGCAGGTACTGCAAATACATCGGGATCTGCGGAGTGGCTGAGGAGCAGAGTGCTGACGGGGAAGGAGGGGAGATCTGATGGATGGCAAAATATCGAGTTTTGAGAGAGATACCCTGTCCCGCAGCAGGATCGTTTCCGAGATCGGGGAGAACTTCTTCGTGGAGGCAGGCGCGGGATCGGGCAAGACCACGATGCTGGTGAACCGCATGGTCGCCATGGTGGAAGCGGGGATCGGGATCGAGAAGATCTGCGCCATTACTTTTACGAAAGCGGCGGCGGGGGAGTTCTACGACAGGTTCCAGAAAACGCTGATCGAGAGGAGCAGGGCAGGCGCGGCAGCTTCCGCCGCATTGCCCGGCAGCCTGCAGCCGCCGACGGACCGGACGAGAGAGCTCTGCAGTGAAGCGCTCAAAAAGATCGACCTGTGCTTTATGGGCACGATCGACGCGTTCTGCGGCATGGTGCTGTCCGAGCATCCGTCGGAAGCGGGGATCCCGTCGGATTCCTCTATCGTGTCCGACGAAGACGCAGCAGTGGTGTATAAGCAGCAGTATGTGAAGATCTGCGCGGGAGAGTACGGGGAGGAGCTGAAAGCCCTCTCGAAGACCTTTCAGGCGCTGCACCGTGGAGCGCAGGACGTATTCGTGAAGGGGATCTCCTTCCTTATGGACAACCGGAACGTGTGCTTCCATTTCCATGAGGCGGAGGCGGCAGACATCGACAAGGACTTCGCGAGGGACAGGCAGGAGCTCATCCGCGCCCTGAAGTGCCTGCTGGATCATCCCGAGCTGAAATACAGCGGGAACGCGCCGAGCCGGGAAGCCTGGGAAAGCCTGCCGGATACTTATAATGCCATACGCAGGCGGTGGAGCAGCAATTATCCGGGCCTTCTCTATGCGCTGAAGAGCCTGAAGAACATCCGCCTTCTCCCGGAGGCCTTAGACCGCTATGCCGTTTCGCTGGGATCTCTCTTTGTGCCCGGCGGCAAGGGAAAGAAGCCGAAGTGGCTGGAATATGCATCCTCGGAAGAAGGGGGCATCTGTGAAAAGCTCGAAAAGCTCCGTTATGACGCCTCGATGACGTTCCTGGCCAAATGCGTGCCGGTCATGGAACAGGCCATGCGGGACAAGGGGATGCTGACTTTTTTTGACTATCTCTACTACCTCAGGAATATGCTCAGAAAGGATGCTGAGGGCGACGGAAAGCTCATCCGCTATATCTATGACAGGCACAGTTATTTCCTGATCGATGAGTTCCAGGACACGAACCCCCTGCAGGCGGAAGTGTTCTTCTACCTGTCTTCGGAACACCCGGTACCGAAGTGGAGCGAATGCGTGCCCCGAAAAGGCTCGCTCTTTATCGTGGGAGACCCGAAGCAGTCGATCTACCGTTTCCGCAGCGCGGACGTGACCTCCTTCCTGAAAGTGAAGAGGCTGTTCGAAGCGAACGGAGGCGCGATCCTGAGCCTTTCCAGGAACTTCAGGTCTACGAGAATGCTCTGTGAATACTACAACAGGGTCTTTGCAGACCTGCTTCCCGAAGAGACCGTGAACCAGAGCCGGTTCGAGGAGATCCCGCTCCCGGAAGCGGCGGAAGGGGAGTTCCGGGGCGTCTACACTTATAAAGCCTATGTCGGAAAGGCGGCGGCAGAAAATCCTGATATGTCTGATCCTGTGAGGATCGCGGATATCATTGAGAGGCTCGTGAACAACCGGGATTATCAGCTCCGCGGCAAAACAGAGAAAGCCGAAAGACCTATCCGCTACAGCGATTTCATGGTCATAACCTACGGCAAGAAAAAGCTGGGGCCGATCATGGCGGAGCTTGACGCCAGAGATATTCCGACGAGAGTGGAAGGGGACGTGCCCTTTGCGGAGAACGAGGCGCTGCGTGGGATCTGCAGTATTTTTACAGCTGTGGCAGACGCGGACGATACGCTCGCACTTTACGGAGCGCTGACCGGAAAACTGATCGCGCTCACCAAAGAAGAGATCCTGCGGTACAGAGCCGCCGGCGGGACCGTATCCCTGAGAGCGGACACTGCGGCAGTAAGCTCAAGGGAAACGGCCGTGCGCCGTGTCCTTGAGAAGATCGAAGGCCTGCGGGACCTTCACAGGCGGGCCGCGCGCTTATCACCTGCCGCGCTGTTCGCGCGGATCATGGACGAGTTCCGGGTATACCGGGCGGTCTCCGCCGAGAACCCGGAGGTCGTATACTATGCCCTGGAGCTTATGAGAAATGCCGAGAGATCGGGACAGGTCGTTTCCCTGAAAGACGGCGCGGTGTTCCTGGCCGGGCTGATCGCAGGGCTGTCAGGGGAAGAGCGGTGCCTGAGCCTTGACTCGGATAAAGACTGCGTCCACATGGCGAACCTGCACAAGGTCAAAGGACTGGAGGCGCCGATCATCATTCTGGCGGCTGCTTCCGACAGGGTCTTTCCGGCGACGTACAGGATGACGCACGGCGAGGACGGCTCAGACGGGTATCTGTTCTCACTTGGGAGCGAGCGGGGAGAGAACGGAAGGAGCCAGACGTATTTCCGGACGGATGAATTCGAAGACGAAAAGGAAGAGGAGAATGAGGCGCTGAAGGCGGAAGACAAAAGGCTGGTCTATGTGGCGGCCACAAGGGCCAGGAACGCGCTCATCCTGTGCGACAGCACGAAGGTCGCCTTCGGCAGGGAGATGCGGGACTCCAAGTGGGGCCCGATCATGGAAGAGGATCTGCCGGATATTCTTGAGGTGGTACCGGCTGCGGATTCGCCGCGCGTCGAAAGTCCTCGTTCCGCGGAAGCGTCCGTTCTCTATGAGATGGCAGAGGCGGAGAGCGTCATGAAGGACCGGTCCGCGGAGGCAGCTTCTTTCAGGTCGGAGAATCCGAGCCGCCAGGTGATGTCCAAGCTGGCGGACTCCGGTGAGCTGACTGCGGATGAGATGTCTGCCGGCGGACGGCCCGCTGACGAGCCTTCTTATGGAACGGCCCCGGTTAACAGCGGCGCTGAGCGGGAAGCTGGCGCGGACAGTCTTTTGACAGCGGGACCGGGCTATCCGGCTCTGTTGGGGACCATGACGCACAAACTGCTGGAGATGATGGTCATTTCCGGGAACAGGCTGGATATCGATTCGGCGGTCGGAGAGATCATCCGTGAGTTCCGGGCGCCCGGAACGGAGAGGTATGAGGACAGGCTCGCCGGGGCGCTGCGGAAAGTCGCCGGGACCATGAGGGGCGGGGGCTGCGCGCAGACGAACGGGCTGCCGCAGGACCTGCTCGGAACGCTTTCATCTGCGGATGAAGTGTATTGCGAGTTACCGTTCTCATACATGGATGAGAACGAAGGCGGCCGCACGGTCTGGAACGGCGTCATGGACGTCGTCTATCTTGCGGATGGCAGGTGGCATATCGTCGACTACAAGACAAATGCGGACGGGACTGATCTGGACCTGAGGTATCAGGGGCAGCTCGCGGCCTACATCAAGGCTTTTAAGGCGACTACCGGATTCGATGCCGACGCTAAGACATACCATATTGATATCTGAACGTGACAGGGGGCAGTCCCCCCTGTCACCTTTTGGCTCCGGATGATATAATGTTGTTATGGTGGGATCACAGCCCGGGCCTGCCGGTCTGAGAGGAGGGGAAGCAATGACACTGAATGATTACCGCGAACAGTTCATAAGGAACACGGTGATCATGCCGCGCACTGCGGACTACGCGCCGGAGAACACGGACCGCGCGCTCAGTTACCTGTACGAGAACCGCGGACAGAATTTCAAGTCGGCGAAGGAGCTCGAGGAGCTGCTGCTTGAGGCCGCGGCCATCACGAACGAAGGGAACACCCGGGAGGGCTGTCTTTTCAGGGAAGAGGCGGGAGAGGGCTCAGGTCTTGCGCAGGCCGGGGATACTCCGGCCATATGGGACCGGTTCCTGAGCATTTTCCATTGGATGCTCAGTTCACAGTGCTTTGAGGTGGAAGAGCTCGCCGCTTTCATTGAGTATGTCATTAATGCGGCGCAGTTCTTTCCGGCCGGCTGCGGCAAAATAGCGATGCTCATGAGTACATATGTGTTCATGCGGTTCGGCCTGCCGTGCCCCGGGTATACATCCGAAGATGAATATTGCCGCATAGCTGCGCGTGAGAAGAGCCTGACAGCCGGTGATATGCACCAGCTTCTCGCGGATCCCGAATTCTGGGACTTTGTGTCCTACTACCTGAGTCTCTGCCCGAGCAGGGACCTCACCTATGACAATTATGTGGAGAAACTTGACAACGGGTCTTATGTATGTCATCTTGCCGGCAAGCTCACAGGTGTGAGGAACCGTATCTTCCGACAGAATGCAGAGCTCTTTTACGAGAGATACGGCGATGTTCCTGTCATATTTGACTGCAGTACGCTGGCGTGGATAGATATGGAAGGCATCAGTGTTTTGGCGGATCTGAAAAAGGCCGGGAAGAAGTTCAGGCTGAGGAATCTCAACACCGACTGCATGGTGCTGTTCAAGGTCGAGGGATTCGATGAATACATGGAGGGGGCCGATAAGCTCCCGAAGATCGACCTGAGAGGCTGCGAGAAGATCAACGAAGGCGCGGACGGCATTATTTACAGGCTGTCCGATGAGGTCATCGCGAAGACGTTCAAGTATGAGCCGGACTATTACGATATCGTCAAAAGACGGATCGCGCAGAAGAACGCCCTGATCGTCGGTGTTCCCGCGCCGTTCTCCTTCGGATATGCCGAGTATAACGGACAGATCGCCACACTGATGGAGCTCATCCATTCCAGATCCCTTCGGCAGATCTTCGCTGCGGAAGAAGATATTGACGACTATATCCTTCGATATGCGCGGTTCGTCAGGCAGCTCCATGAGATCCGTGACGAAGAAAAGCTGAAGAACTTTGACAGGAACCTGCTCGGCGAAGAGATACTCGAAAAAGCCGACAGATGCGACCCTTTTCTTAAGGAGAAGTACAGGGGCAGGGCGAGAAAGATCGTCGAAGCGATCGACGAGCCCGAGTGCCTGGTGCACGGCGATATTCACCCCAACAATATCATGGCCGGCAAAGAAGAGATGCTGTTCATCGACTTCGATTCCTTCTCGACGGGCAAGGCGATCTATGATCTGGGAACGCTTTACAGGACTCTTCTGTACAATGGGAGTGAAGACGGTCAGGATTTCAATTTTTTCCTCAAGATTCCCATGAGCAAGTGCCGGAAAATATGGGGAATGTTCTTCGAAGAGTACTACAAGGACGAGCAGGACGGGATCTTTTGGGAGAAAGCCGCGGAAGCGAAACTGATCGCGTCGCTGTTTGCCCTGGCGAGCGTTATCAAGTATAAGGCGGCTCCCGATGTTATTTCCAAGTGGGCCGCCGTGCTGGAGGAAGATCTGGAGGAGTGGTGAACGGCGGGCGCGACCGGAAGGCCCGGGCTGCGGTCACGGGCGCGTCCGCAGCAACCGCTGTGACCGCAGGGCGGGCCTATGGTTTAAGTCGCTGACCGCCGGGCGGGCCTGCGGTTGACAGCGCGATTTACCGTCGCGCGCCGGATACGCTGCACTTTGTTTGTTTATACTCTGAAAACAGCACCAAATCGTAATGCCTTGGTTTCATATTGTAAGCTGCACCCTTGTGATCCGGTCCGATGACTGCTACGATAGGCGTACAGAGTCGACGCTGCGAAGCATGAACAGTGATCAACAGGGCATGGAGGAAACTATGGACGAGTCGGATCGCAAGATACTGGATCTCATCAGGGACAATGCCAGGATGAGTTTCTCGGAGATCGGAAGCGCGGTCGGTATTTCCAGAGTGTCGGTGAAAAAGCGCATGACCGCGATGGAAGAAGCCGGGATCATAAAAGGGTACCACACCGTGATCGATGAGGAGAAGATCCGGAAAGGGATCCGCTATACGATCGATATCGAGGCAATCCCGGAGGAGTATGCGGAAGTGGTGAAAACACTGCTAAGAGACCGGGAACTCGAGGAAATCTACAGTACGACCGGAGCGTGCAGGATCCACTGCATAGGCCGGAGCGTAAATTCGTCCACGATGGAGTCTCATGTGAATTACCTGTTCAATCACACGAAAGGGATCCGCAAGATCGGGTGGCATATCCTGATGTCCGACCTGAAAGCGGAAAGGGGAGACGGCGATGGAACAGATAAGGAGAACGCACGGGGAATTTGACGCATTATATGAAAAATACGGAACGCGGCTGCGTTTCCCGGTCTACCTCGGAAAGGCGCTCACAGAAGCGCCGCTTGAGGACCTGGAATTGTCCGTCCGGTCCTATAACTGCCTGAAAAGAGCAGGAATGCAGACGGTAGGCGATGTAGTGGAAAGAATTAACGGGAGAACTGACCTCCTGAAGATCCGCAACCTCGGTATGAGGAGCGCGGATGAGATCATGGAGGCAATCATGGTGTACCAGTATTCGCTCCTGTCGGACGAGCGAAAAGTCAGGTATTTAAAGAGGGTGGCGGAGCTGAACAGGAATTCGACCTCAGGGCAGGCCTGCGGCTGAAAGTTATGATCACAGCCCCGGGCTGCGGTCGGCCGCCTGGATCACAGGCCAGGGCTGCGGTCGGCCGGCATAGGAAAGGAGTTACAGAGTATGATCAAGATTTACGGTATGCCCACATGTCCTTATTGCGAGTTTGTGCACAAGCAGATCATAGGGCGGGAAGACGAGTTCCAGTTCATTGATATAGGCAAGAATATCCGGAACATGAGCGCTTTTACGAGGCTTCGCGACAAGAATCCCGTCTTTGACCGCATGAAAGCGATCGGCGACGTCGGGATCCCCGCGTTCGTCTTCGAAGACGGCCGGGTTTCCATTGATCCGGCGGACGCGGGACTGATCGAATACGGTTCTCCGGAAGCATGCTCGCTTGAGGACCACAAAAATGGAAGGAAAGGCTGCTGATCCTGCTATCAGAGCCTGTCACGTCAAGAGACGGAAATGAGTGGGAGTGGTCGCTTTACAAGCGGCCACTCTGTTCATATACAGACACTTCGCTCATAAGCTACAAGAGTCAGATCCGATGTCGCCCGCTGAGCGACCCGATCCGGGAAGCAGTCTGGTATTCTGATATCAGAAAAGGGATACAGGACAGCGACCGCAGCCCGGGCCTGC
>CAMOXN010000069.1 GCA_946629175.1 uncultured Lachnospiraceae bacterium
GGAAAGGACGGCGTCAATCTGGAGTATATGAGGCTCCTGCGCCTTCTGCGGGAAGAACGGTCACTTCTGGAGGGCTGCGCCGGCGGTGTGATCACGGACGGGGAGAGCGATCTGTACACGAAAGCCGTCTCCAGGGAACTGGTCTTTACGGCCAATCTGGCCGGCTGCGCTTTTGTGGGGCGGCCTTTGGTGGAAGGGACCAGGACGCTGTCCAATTTCTCCGTGGTGGCGCAGATCCTCTCCACGGACGAGGAGACCGCATACCGCCGCAGCGCGGCGGAACTTGTAAGGGAGATTTTTACGTTTTCCCGCCGGGGAGCCGCGGCGGGATCCCATTTCCTGGGCAGAGGCGGCAGTGTCGCAGCCGGGACGCCACAATCAGAGGAAACAGACGTAAACGCAGCCGCAGCGGGAGAAGACGGGCGGATTACCCCGCCCCGCAGGAAGCTCCTGGTACTCCACGCGTCCATCCGCAAGACCTCCAATACGCTGGCGATCTGGAATCGGGCGGAGGAATACCTCAGGGACAGTTCGCTGGAGATCAGGACCATCAGCTTACAGAACGGAACGCTGTACGACTGCGCGGGATGTCCTTACAGCACCTGTCTCCACTACGGGGAGCAGGGCAGCTGTTTTTACGGCGGCATTATGGCGGAGGAAGTCTATCCGGCTGTCCGCGAAGCGGATGCCTTAGTGATGCTCTGCGCCAACTACAATGACGCGCTGGCCGCCAACCTGACAGCCTTCATCAACCGGCTGACCGCACTGTTCCGCCAGGTGCGCTTCTACGATAAGGCGCTGTTCGCGGTGGTGGTGTCCGGGTACTCCGGCAGCGATATCGTGGCGGAGCAGCTCATCGCGGCGCTGAATATGAACAAGACATTTTACCTGCCGCCGCGTTTCGCGCTGCTGGAGACGGCCAACAACGCGGGACAGGCGCTCACGCTCCCGGGAATCGACGACCGGATCCGCGCATTCGCGGAGAATATCCGGGGGACGCTCGAGGATGCGCGATCCTGAGGATTTACTGTCAGGAGAATACGCGATCCCCGGGATACACGATCCGGATGATCCGTACTGATGATACATATTGTGATACATATTTAAGGAAGGAACAGGAGAAAGGAGGAAGGCATGGGGGAGGACCGGAATTTTTATTCCCTTCGGATCAGCATACTGATCGGGGCTGTCACCGCGCTGACCTCACAGGTCTACCTCTCTGTTTTTATCAATGATTTCCGCATTTCTCCGTCGGTCGTCCTTCTGCCGTTCTTTCTGATGACGATCGGCAGGCAGATCTCTACTGTCGGGACCTGCTCCATCACTGCGCTGATCGTTTTTATGTTCCGGGTACTGATTGTGAGCTGGGACGGCAATATTCCCGAGCAAACGGTACTTCAGGTGATCCCCGGCGCCCTGTACTACGTTTTTTACGGCATGATCTTCCGCCTTCAGATCCCCAGCAAGAGGGCGGCGACCTTTTCTATGGCGGTCATTGCCTCTTTCTACTGTGATTTCGGCGCCAATCTCGCGGAGATCGCGCTCAGGAACCTGATCGCGGGCGCGGGAATACCGACACTCCGGCAGATCGGCATTCTGGTCCTCCTTGCGCTGATCAGGAGCTTACTGGCGGCGATACTCCTTTTCGTGGTGGAAAATCTCCGGAAGGTGCAGGTGCGGGACATTCAGGAACAGCGCTATCAGAGCATGTTCATGATGATCACGGGACTCAAGAGCGAGATCTATCTGATGCGAAAGAGCACGGAGGAGATCGAACAGGTCATGGGCAGCGCCTACCGCCTGCATGAAATGGCGGAAATGAGCCGGGCGTCGGATGAGATCCGCAGGATGACGCTGGGCATCGCGAGGGACGTCCATGAGATCAAGAAGGGGTACATCAGGATCATGGACGGCCTGGAGAGCACGATCAACGCGGAGAACCAGGAGGAGCGTATGACCTTCCGGGAGCTTTTGGAGATCCTGGAGGGGATCGCGAGCGAGAGGATCCGGAAGCTGGGACTGGAGATCCGCTTTCTCACCGAATGCAGGGACGATTTTGTCACGACGGACCACTACACGCTGATGACGATCCTCCAGAATCTGGTCTCGAATTCCATTGAAGCCATAGAGGGCAGCAGCCACCGCGCGGGAAAGATCACGGTGCGTGAGCGGCTGGACAGGAAGCAGGAGGAGACGCCCTGTTTCGTCATAGAAGTGGAGGACGACGGACCCGGCATATCCAAGAAGCAGCTGGGCAAGATATTCCGGCTCGGCTATTCGACCAAATTCGACGGAAAGACGGGCAATATTTATAGAGGTGTCGGCCTTGTGGGCGTCAGGCAGTCGGTGGAGGAGTATTTTGGCGGGAAGATCGCCGTGGAGTCGGAGCCGGGAGAAAGGACGTGCTTTAAGGTCGTGATCCCGGAGGACAAGCTGCGGGCGGCGCAGGCCGCGCGCCCAGGGCAGAAAGTGATGCGTTGAAAGGGCGTGAAAGCATGGTTATCTACATTATTGAAGATGACGAAACAATGATCGAGATCCTCGAGGACCTGATCGAAGAATATGAGCTCGGAGATGTAGCGGGCAGCACCACGGATCCTTTTGAAGCCATCCGCAAAGTGCCGGAGGTCAGGCCGGATATCATTCTGGTCGATTTTCTGATGCCCGGGATGGACGGCGCGGAGTTGGTCAAAAAGCTCAGGAACGCGGGCTGCAGGGCGGCATTTATCATGCTGTCCCAGGTCTCCTCCAAAGACATGATCGGCAAAGCTTACGATGCGGGGATCGAATTCTTCATTAATAAACCGATCAACCTGATCGAGCTGAAGTCCGTCCTCACCACGGTGGCCCGGCAGATCAAAAATGAGCGGACAGTGAACACGCTGCGCAATCTGTTCATGAGCGAGATCGGCGAAAGCGCGGGCGCGTTGCCGGCCGGAGAAGCCGCCGCCGCGGCGTCTATGGCACAGCGCGAACAGACGCCGGATCCGCAGCCCCAGGCAGAGCCGCAGCCCAAGGCGCCGGCGGAGAACCAGGGGGATGAATTCACCAAAAGCGTGGAGAAGATTCTGGCGCTTCTCGGCATGGCGGGAGAAAAGGGGAGCGGCGACATCATCCGGGTGTGTGCTTATTTAAAAGGAAACAGCATGTCCATGCAGCAGGAAAACGTCCGCATCATCTGCGGAGAGCTTTCCGATGCGCCCAAGAGCATGGAACAGCGCATGCGGCGGGCTGTCAAGACCGGTCTTACCAATCTCGCGCATCTGGGGATCGAGGATTTTATGAACGACACCTTTACGGATTATTCCAGCACGCTCTTTCCGTTTGAGGAAGTGCGCACGGAAATGGACTTTATCCGCGGGAAACGCGCTTACGGCGGGAAAGTCAGCCTTAAAAAGTTCATTGAGAGCCTCATGATCCAGGCGGACCGAATGCTCAGCGAGTACACCGTATAATGTTTTTTTCGACTTTTTGATGCTTTCTGAAACTTTTTGAAGCCCCGATTTTATAATTTCTTTAAATTTTGGCTACCAGTGTAATGAGTAGGGGGTTTTGCTAAGATCGCTGCTGCCGGACACAACACCGGCGACAGTGTCCGCCATCGCAGGGATACTTCTGCGGGGCGGATCGAACAGTTAACAAACCACAAATTCGGAAGGGAGAAAAACATGGAAAACATTGTCGAATTGAATATGTTTCAGGCTGCTGGCCTGGCGGTCCTCATGCTTGTGATCGGCCGCATGCTTGTTAACAAAATTGAGTTTCTGAGGAAATACTGCATTCCGGCACCCGTCGTGGGCGGCCTGATCTTTGCTATTCTCCATGTGATCTTAAGATCCATGGGCGTTGTTGAGTTCAACATGGATACCACTCTCCAGACTGTCTTCATGACAGCATTCTTCTGCTCCGTCGGTTACATGGCGGCATTCGGCGAGCTGAAGAAGGGCGGTATCGGCGTTATCAAGTTCCTGATCCTTGCGATCGTCATGTGCTGCATCCAGGACCTTGTCGGCGGCTTCGGCGCCAAGATCTTCGGCCTCGACGGAAGACTGGGCCTTGCAATGGGCTCCATCCCGCTGGTAGGCGGACACGGAACTGCCGGTTCCTTCGGCCCGTTCCTTGAGGAAATGGGCGTTGAAAATGCTACCACCGTTGCTGTCGCTGCAGCGACCTACGGTCTGATTTCAGGCTGCATGATCGGCGGACCGATCGCAACCTCCAAGATCAGGAAATTCAACCTGAAGTCTGTCGGAGCTGCGGCGGCTGCTACAACGGAAGTTTCCGTGGATCAGGATACAGGAGCAATGGATGAGAAGAACCTGATGGATGCAGCGATCTACATCGTCATCGCAGTCGGTCTCGGAACCGTCGTTGCTGCACTCCTCGGCAAGCTCATCACTCTGCCCGGATACATCGGCGCAATGATCGTCGGCGCAGTCATCCGCAACGTGCAGGAAGCACGCGGCGTGAAGATGCCCATGGGCGAAATGGGTGCTCTCGGCAACATCTGCCTCTCCATTTTCCTGGGCCTTGCAATGATCAACCTGAAACTGTGGCAGCTGGTCAGCCTGGCGCTTCCTATGATCGTCATCCTGCTGATCCAGACAGTTATCATGTTCCTCTATGCTTCCTTCGTCGTATTCAACGTCATGGGACGCGACTACGATGCAGCTACCATTTCCTCCGGTTTCTGCGGATTCGGAATGGGCGCAACACCGAACGCTATGGCAAACATGCAGGCGATCACCAACCAGTATGGTCCGGCACCTGTCGCATTCATGATCGTGCCGCTGGTCGGGTCTCTGTTCATCGACTTCTTCAACGCGGCGATCATCACTGCTTTCGCGAACTTCCTGTAAAGCGGTTTAACCGGCTTCCTGCCCGGCTTATTACAGCCGGGCAGGGCAGCTGTCTGGAAGGAATGACCAAAACCCCCTGGTCGCATCGTGACCGCTGCTTCGTACTGTATCTTTTGCTTGCTTATTTTGTTTGAAAGCAGCGGTAATAACAGGAATTATTAATGCAGAATTCCTAAAAAAAGTATATAATGGAATCATGGAAGGAATCCTCTCATGAAGAGGGTATGAGACGGCGTTCCTTCATGAAATAATCCAAATTTATGGCAGAATCTTTGCTGTAAAGGGGTACACTTTCATTTTACAAAGGAGGACACTTATTATGAACAAGTATGTCGAGAGAGTCATTGCTGATGTCAAGAAGCAGTATGCTGACCAGCCCGAGTTCGTCCAGACTGTAGAAGAGGTCTTCTCTTCCGTCAGCCCGCTCGTCGATGCACATCCGGAGTATGAAGAGAACGCCATCCTCGAGAGAATGGTCATTCCGGAGAGAGTTGTTATGTTCCGCGTTCCGTGGGAAGATGACAAGGGTGGAATGCATGTCAACACCGGCTACAGAGTTCAGTACAGCAGCGCGATCGGACCTTACAAGGGCGGTCTTCGTTTCGCTCCCAACGTAAATATTTCCATCATCAAGTTCCTGGGCTTTGAGCAGGTCTTCAAGGATGCTCTTTCCACTCTGCCGATCGGCGGTGCTAAGGGTGGTTCTGACTTCGATCCCAACGGCAAGTCCGACTTGGAAGTTCAGAGATTCTGCCGTTCCTTCATGCAGGGTCTGTTCCGCTTCATCGGCCCCGATGTTGACTGCCCCGCAGGCGACCTCGGTGTTGGCGGCCGTGAGATCGGCTACATGTTCGGCGCTTGGAGAAGGCTGACCGCTTCTTATGCGAACGGCGCTCTGTCCGGCAAGGACATGCTGTTCGGCGGCTCCGCATTCCGTCCGGAAGCAACCGGCTTCGGCGCGGTTTACTATCTTGAGGAAGTTCTGAAGCACGAGAACGATCCGATCGAAGGCAAGAAAGTTGCAGTCGCAGGTTTCGGCAACGTTTCCTGGGGCGTCTGCAAGAAGCTGGCTGAGCTCGGCGCGAAGGCTGTTACACTGTCCGGACCTGACGGATACATCTATGATCCCGACGGCGTTTGCACACCCGAGAAGATCGACTATCTGCTTGAGATGAGAGCTTCCGGCCGCAACAAGGTCCAGGATTATGCTGACAAGTTCGGCTGCGAGTTCTTCGCAGGCCAGAAGCCTTGGGGCCAGAAGGGCTACGATATCGCAATGCCTTGCGCAACTCAGAATGATGTCAACATGGACGAGGCCAAGAAGATCGTTGCTAACGGCGTGAAGTACTACATCGAAGTTGCTAACATGCCTACGACCAACGAAGCTCTTCGTTTCCTGATGGATCAGAAGGGCATGATCGTTGCTCCTTCCAAGGCAGTCAACTGCGGCGGCGTTTCCGTTTCCGCTCTGGAAATGTCCCAGAACTCCGAGAGACTGTTCTGGTCCGGTGAGGAAGTTGATACATGGCTGCACAGGATCATGAAGAACATCTATGACAGCTCCGTAGCAGCTGCTGAGAGATATGGCCTTGGCTACAACCTGGTCGCCGGCGCGAACCTGGCAGGTGTTGAGAAGGTTGCAAACGCTATGATCAAGCAGGGCAGAGCGCTCTAATTTGAGATCCATACTCTGAACTACTGAACAATAACGATTGAAGACCCGGGCATCCCGATTTATACCGGGATGCCCGGGGTATTTTTATAAGACTGGACCGAAAGGAGATATGCCAATTATGAAATGCCTTATCACTGATGCGGTTTATGCCGGCATCGCAGAAGAACTCAAGAAGTATATGGATGTGACCACCACTGACGGCAAGCCCCTTTCCAAGGCGGAAATGCTGGAGAAGATCGGAGATTATGACATCCTGATCATGCGTGTGGATCCCAAGATCGACAAGGAGATCATTGACGCGGGGAAGAAACTGCAGATGATCGGTGTCTGCGCGGTCGGGACCAACCACATCGATACGGACTATGCGAAGGAAAAAGGGATCCAGGTATTCAATGCACCCGGCATGAACGCGAACGCGGTCGCTGAGCTGACCATCGCGAAGATGCTGGAGATCTCCAGGAACACCATTCCCGCGAACTACGATGTCAAAGTGAACCACAACTGGGACAAGTACAAGTTCGTAGGCAGAGAGCTCCGCGGAAAGACCCTGGGCATCATGGGCTTCGGCCGCATCGGCCGCCGCGTCGGCGAACTGGGCAGGGCGTTCAAGATGAACATTGTGGCTTATGATCCTTATCTGAGACCCGAGCAGTTCGACGCAGAAGGAGCTAAGGGAACGAGCGTAGAGGAGCTGATCCGTGTATCCGATTTCATCTCCATCCATGTTCCGCTGACACCCGAGACCAAGAACATGTTCAACAAGAAGTCCATCGCCACCATGAAGGACGGCGCTGTAGTTCTGAACATGAGCCGCGGCGGTATCGTCAACGAGCAGGATATGTATGAGGCGCTCAAGGAAGGCCGCATCGGCGGATATGCTTCCGACGTTATGGAGAACGAGCTTGCAGGCTCAGGCCTTACCGGCAACGATGAGTTCGCATCCCCTCTGTTCGAGTGCGACAACTTCATCATCACCCCTCACCTGGGAGCACAGTCTGTCGACGCTTCCAGAGACATCGGCATCTACATCACCGGCAAGGTGAAGGATTTGCTCAACCTGAACCAGGAGCAGAACTGAGTAAAATATAGAAATCGATAATTAAGCTGATACAGCGGCCACATCACTGAAAAAGTGGTGCGGCCGCTTTTTTTGACCTGAAAGCAGTTCCGAAAGGCGCTCATTGTGATGCGATTACGTAATGATATAATTACCATAAATGGCATGATCAGATGAAAATACTGTTGATTCACCACACTCCCGGAGACAATGTTCAAGCTGTTTGAATAAAAACGGGGCAGGGGGGACAGCTGCCCGCTTTTGCCTGCCCGAAAGCGGGAAGCAGGATCCTTCGATGAGGGACGAAGCGACCGGCTCCAAGGGGGAGAAATCTAATGTGACGGAAGGCATGTCCGTGAGCGAAGAGGTGGGCCAGCTGTCGGCTGACACGCTGAACGACTATATCGCAGTCCGCGATGGCGGGCTCCCGGATGGCGTGAGCATCAGCGGCATCACAGCGATGCTGGAATCCGACAACACGCTCCGGCTGTACTATGGTTTCACCGGCGTCGACCCGGACAAGCTCACTTTCGAGATCGACGGAGATAAGGCTGTTCTCAGGCGTCGTGATGACGGCATGCGCTATCTCGCGCCGGGTGCGGGCGTGTACGCGAACCACCTGCAGGATGTGCACGAGTATTCCGTGTCGGACGGCACGAACACCTACACGATCACAGCATCCGTGCTTACCTACGCAATGGCCTGCGTGCGCAAATCCGATGAAAAAACGAGCGACCTCGGCAAGGCGCTGTACCTTTATAACCAGGTTGCTGCCGCTGCGTTCGGTGAATAGGAGGTACCGTGTACCGTCAAAGATTTATTAACAAGGACAACGAGCTGTAAAAATTCCTGAAGAAAATACCTCATCGACATGAAGCCGATGAGGTATTTTGGTACAACAAGATATGAGACTCAGGTCATTCCACCCCTGAGGTCAAATGGCACGAGGTCAGAACTGTCTTCGCCGGGACATAAAAAGAACCGGAAATGCCTTTAAATAAAGCATTTCCGGTTGCCCCTGCCAAGTAGTCGAGGCGACGGGATTCGAACCCACGAC
>CAMOXN010000070.1 GCA_946629175.1 uncultured Lachnospiraceae bacterium
CCAGTGTGCACTTCGCCTCGGGATACTCCTCCTTCAGCCGCCGGATCACTTCCAGGGTCAGTTTCTTTTTCTTAGAAAGATGCCTGTCGTCTGCTTTCTTTTCTGCCGCGCGGCGGCCGGACGTCTTCTCTTTTTTGACACGCTGCCTGCTATCTGCTTTCTTATTCAAATCATCACCTGCCATATTCGATCCATATCTGCTTTTGTTATGATGCAGGGGGCAAACGGTATTTTGACCCCGGCATCTTGTTATTGCAGGACCTATTGTGACATGCGGACTGTTCTTTGTCAAAGTATCGGGGGGCTCGTCCGGGATCACATCATGCATACTTATATACAGTTATCGCTTAGATCAGGCCGAATCTCCTCATTTCTATTTGACTGCATCCCTTTGATGTATTAAAATGCTAAAGTGTATGTTTTACACAACAACGATCCATTGGAAGGGGAAAATGTAAAATGGAAAAGAAAGACTCGAAAATCTCAGCCTCAGTGGTCGCAATGGCCGTCGTCATTGTTCTGATCATCGCAATGGCATTTCTGACGAATGCGGACTCCGTCCAGCAGACCGCCTGGTCTTTGGTGCCTCCTGTCATCGCGATCGCGCTGGCGCTGATCACCAAGGAAGTTTACAGTTCTCTGTTCATCGGTATCATCACCGGTGCGCTCCTGTATTCCGGTTACAGCTTCGAGGGGACCCTGAACCACATTTTTAATGATGGCGTCATCGCTGTTCTCTCCGACTCCTACAACATGGGCATCCTTGTCTTCCTGGTCATATTGGGCATCATGGTACAGCTCATGAACCGTACGGGCGGCAGCGCGGCGTTCGGCAACTGGGCTTCCGAGAAGATCACCTCCAGAGAAGGTGCGCAGCTCGCCACCATCGGCCTGGGATGCCTGATCTTCATCGATGACTATTTTAACTGCCTGACTGTCGGCAGCGTCATGCGCCCCGTCACGGACAAGCACAAGATCTCCCGTGCCAAGCTCGCCTATCTGATCGACGCGACGGCGGCTCCCGTCTGCATCATCGCTCCGATCTCCTCCTGGGCGGCGGCAGTTTCCGGATTCGTGGAAGGCGAGAACGGCATCAGCCTGTTCATCAAGTCGATCCCTTACAACTACTACGCTCTGTTCACCATCGCCATGATGATCCTCATGGTCATCATGAAGATCGAGTACGGTCCGATGTACAGGCATGAGTACAACGCCCTTAATTACGGCGATCTCTATACCACGGAAGACCGCCCTTACGCGAACGTCGACAATTCCAAGATCCCTACCGAGGGCAAGGTCATCGACATGCTCTTCCCGATCATCACGCTGGTCATCGGCTGCGTCATCGGCATGATCTACACCGGCGGATTCTTCGAGGGTACGAGCTTTATTGAGTCCTTCGCGAACTCCGACGCTTCCGTAGGCCTGGTGCTCGGTTCCTTCTGCGCCATGGTCCTGACTATGTTCTTCTATATGTTCCGCAAGTCTCTGGATTTTGGCTCCATCATGGAGTGCATCCCCGAAGGCTTCAAGCAGATGGTCCCCGCGATCCTGATCCTGACCTTCGCGTGGTCCCTGAAAGCGATGACGGACAGCCTCGGCGCCAAGGAATTCGTCGCCTATATCATTCAGAACCATGCGGCGGCCTTCGCAGGACTCCTTCCCTTCATCATCTTCCTGATCGCGGTAGGCCTCTCCTTCGCGACCGGAACAAGCTGGGGAACCTTCGGCATCCTGATCCCGATCGTCGTTGCCTGCTTCCAGACAACTGACTATCAGCTGATGATCATCTCCATGTCCGCATGTATGGCGGGCGCTGTCTGCGGCGACCACTGCTCCCCCATCTCCGATACGACGATCATGTCTTCGGCCGGTGCGCAGTGCAACCACTTAAACCACGTGTCCACACAAATCCCTTACGCGATGACCTGCGCGGCCATCTCGGCGCTGACCTACATCGTGGCAGGCCTCACCAAGAATGTGTTCCTGCCTCTGCTGGCAGGTCTTGTGCTCCTGATCGCAGTCATGTACATTCTTTCAAGAATGGCAGCACAGCAGAACGCGTGATCAGCAAGTAATTCAGATCCGGCCGGGAACTTCCAAAGAAATCCAATAAAATCGAGTAGGATGCTCCTACCCGATTGACCGTTGGCCGCCAAATACATCTTCGTGCAAGCACGAGATGTGCTTGGCGGCTTATCGCACAAAAAGACCTGCAGATCATTGTGATCCTGCAGGTCTTTTTCTTACAGGCAGTAAGTGAATCCTCAGACTGCCCCGCTCTCCCTCTTTTGCATCTCCCTCCTGAACCGCAGATACAATATGCCCGCGACAATTGCCGACGTCACCTCCGCGAACGGCGTCGCAAGAGTAACGCCGTTAAGCCCGATCAGGCTTTTGAAGATGATCATTGCCGGGATATCCACGACGCCCTTGCGCATGATCGACAGGATGAACGACTCCCGCCGTCTGCCGGCCGCCTGGAAGATCGTATTGGCCAGAAAGGACAACGCGCAGAGCGGCGCCGCAAAGGCAAGTACGCTCAGGAACCGCGTTCCGAACTCGACAGAGGCCGGTTCGTCGATAAAGAAAGTGATGAGCTGCCGGGCGAACAGCCGGAAAAAGACTGTACAGCAAACAGTATATCCAAGCGCGACGAACGCTGTGAACCGGATCACTTCCTGCATCCGCCCGTACCTCCGGGCGCCGTAGTTGTACGCGATGAGCGGAAGGACGCCCACGGTCAGGCCGAGAGTGGTGTTGAACGCGATCATATTCACTTTTTTGGCAATACCCATGCCCGCCACGGCGGCGCTTCCGTATTCCACCACAAGCTTATTGGCGAACATGTTGGAGACCATCGCGAGGAAAGTCTGCAGCGCGGCCGCGAAACCGATGGAAAACACCTCTTCCGGTACGCCGTCCGAGATCGTGAAGTCAGAAGGTGAAAACGTAAAGACCGGGTTGTCCCTGTGCCTGTACAGATATGTCAAAAAATAGATCAGCGCTGCCGTATTGGACAGGCATGTCGCGATCGCGGCGCCTGTTACCTCCATACCGCGCGGGAGCAGCACGAACATAAAGATCGGGTCCAGAATTATGTTGAGGATGCCGCCCATGGACATACCGAAGCCGGCTTCCTTCGCTGCGCCGATGGAGCGCACGAGATGGCCGCACAGCGCGTTTCCCAAAGTGGGAACAGCGCCGACGACCATGGTCCAGAACATATAGTTGTAGATATAGTTGCAGGAGTCGGCGCTCCCGCCGACCAGCGGGATCAGGACCGGCCTTGAGAAGAAGACCGCGATCCCATAGAGGGCTGCGGCAATAAGGCCGCCGTACAGGCTGAACGCGAAGATCCTGCGGGCCCTCTCGGTATCTTTTCTGCCGATAGCCCTGGAAATGGCGCTGGCGCCGCCGATGCCGAACAGATTGGCGAGGGCCTGGATAATGATAAAGACAGGAAGGCTCACCGTGAGCGCCGCCATCATGGACGCGCTCCCGGTCCTTCCCACATACCAGGCGTCCGCAAAGTTGTAAACGATATTGATGAGCTGCGTAATGATCGTCGGAATGGCCATGGTGAAGACAGCCTGCGCGACAGGCGCCTCCTCAAAGACCCATCTTCTGTTCTCTGCTTTCTCACTCATCATGGATCGTCCTGTTCCTGTTCAGATCGTACCTTGTCCTTGCTGTCCCGCGGCACCTTTTCGTCCGCTCAGTATCCTATGTTATTCTCCCGCAGCATTTCTTCCCTGAACTCCTCGTACGGATCTCCGTACAGGCGGTATTCTTCCTCCCTCTCGGCGCGCTCTCTCGCTGTTCTTCTCCGCACTCTGCGAGGCCCGCTGTACGAGCCTCCGCCGTCCCAGCCGATGGGCTCTTCCGGTTCGGGCTCCTCAGCGGCAGGTTCCATTGCTCCCTTGAACTGTGTCTCATAGAGCTCGGTGTAAACGCCGCCCGCCTTCACAAGATCCTTATGTTTGCCGCGTTCTGCGATCTCTCCGTCCTTGATGACGAGGATCTCGTCCGCGGCCAGGATCGTGGAGAGCCTGTGGGCGATCAGGATGCTTGTTCTCGAGGAGATCAGCGGATCGATCGCGTCCTGGATCTTGCGCTCGGAGATGGAATCCAGCGCCGAAGTCGCCTCATCGAAGATCAGGAGCGCAGGGTCCCTGAGCAGCACGCGCGCAATGGAAAGCCGCTGCTTCTCACCGCCCGAGAGCTTAAGTCCTCTGTTCCCGACCATCGTGTCGAGCCCGTCAGGCTGTTTCGCGATAAAATCATAGATGTTCGCGCGCTCACAGGCATCGATCAGTTCCGCTTCGGTCGCGTCCGGCTTCACGTACAGCAGGTTATCCCGGATGGTCCCGTTAAACAGGTAAGTGTCCTGCGTCACGACGCCGATATTGCCTCTCAGGAACGTAAGATCAAGCTTCCTGACGTCGATCCCGTCAAAGAGCACTTCACCGCTCACCACATCATAAAGGCGCGGGATCAGGTTGACCAGCGTGCTCTTGCCCGAGCCGGATGGCCCGACTATAGCGATGCTGTGGCCGCTCTCCAGCTTAAAGTTCACATCCTTGAGGATCTGTCTGGACGGCTCGTAATGGAAGTTCACGTGGCGGAACTCCACATTTCCCTCCGCGTGATCGGGAATGACCGCATCCGGCGCGTTCTCGATCTCTACAGGCATGTCAAAATACTCAAAGATCCTCGAGAACATCGCCATCGAGCGCATCCAGTCGACCTGGATGTTGAGGAGCGAATTCACAGGTCCGTACATCCTTCCGAGGAGCGCCACGAGCACCGTGATGTCACCGACCGTCAGGTCGGCATTGTACCTGATCATCAGGATGCCGCCCACGAGATAGAGGAGCATCGGGCCCACACTGGTGATCGTCGACAGGACGACCCTGAACCACCTGCCGGCCATGCTCTCCTTCACGTTCAGTTCGATCATTCTGCGGTTGGCTTTTTCATATCGCTCGTATTCGTACTCCTCCCTGCAGAAGAGCTTGACGAGCGTCTGCCCGCTGACCGACATCGTCTCGCCGAGGATCCCGTTGATCTCGTCGTTGCACACCTGGGACTCCTGGGTCAGGCTCCACCTCTTCTGGCCCGCTTTTCTTGTCGGGATCGTAAACAGCGGGACTATGATGATGCCCACGGTCGCCAGGATCCAGTTCTTTCTGTACATTGCGACGAGCGCTACGATCAGCGTGATCGAATTGGACAGGATACTGGAGAAAGTTCCGGAGATCACTGTTTTAACACCGTCGATGTCACTCGTCATGCGCGTAATGATGTCGCCCTGATTGTTCGATGTATAGAAGCGCTGCGACATGTTCTGCAGATGGCGGTACATCTGATTGCGCATATCATAAGTGATATGCTGCGCGATCCACGTGTTCAGGTAGCTCTCCGCTACACCGATCAGGTTCGCGCCGGCAGTCACCGCAAGAGACAGGACAATATAAAAGACCAGCAGGTTGAAATTCCTGCCGATCAGGCCCTCGTCGATGATCTTTCCGGTCAGGATCGAGGGCATCAGAGTCATGATCGACGAAAAGACAATGCAGAGCAGCGTCAGCACCAGCTGTTTCCAGTACGGCGTCAGATAAGAAAAGACACGCTTAAGCAGCTCCGGCGTCACCTTGGGGAGATTCTGTTTCTCCTCCTCTGTCATGTACTTTCCACCGGGACCAAAGCCCATTCCACGGCCTCCTGGGGGCATGGGACACCTCCTTTACAGAACAATCTAAGACCGGCACTCATTATCTGTACTCAGTTACCGGGACACCGCTCAGTACTTATTAATGTGGACCTTCCCGTAGGGAAGCATGGAGAGCGGAGTCTCCGGCCATTCCTCTTCCGGCATCCCGAGAGACAGGATCGCTTCCAGCCTGCACTCTGCCGGATACTGCAGGATATTGCGTGTGAAATCTTCCGTTGTCTCGCCGTCCATCGCCTCGCGTCCCCTGCCCTGGATCCAGCAGCTGCCGATGCCAAGCGCGGACGCCATAAGGTGCATGTTCTCCATGACGACGCTGCAGTCCTCGGACCACGTGTCCGACTTCTCCTCGTCTCCGACAACTACGACCGCCAGGTCCGCGCCTGCCAGCATTCTCGCGGCGCCGCCCTTTCTGCATCCTGACAGGCTGATCAGCTTCTGCTTGTCCCGCACCACGATCAGTTCGTAAGGGCGGATCGCCCTGCCCGAAGGAGCCAGCATGCCCGCTTCCAGGATCATATTGAGCTTCTCCATGGGGACCGGCTCCCCGCTGTAACTGCGCACACTGCGCCTCTTCTGCAGTATCTTAAGAAATTCTTCCGCGTTCATATATCTTATGCCTTTCGATCGCTAATTTAAAACAAGCGCCGCGGAACACTCCGCAGCGCTTCCTCTCATCACATCAGATTTCATTAGGTCATTTCATATTCCCAGCATGCTTCTGGATCTCTTCCACGCACTCCGCGAGCTGCTGAAGTGCATCGTGGATGGTCTCTTCATCAGCATCTCTGTCGGTAAGCACCGCGAAGATCTTGATCAGCCTGCCGTGCATCTTATTATGCACCTCTTCACCGGCACCAAGGAGCTGGATATTTCCGTCTCCCTTTTTGTCGATATACAGGACATCGGGGAAATTATTGTCGTCCGTATCATCCAGGAACAGGTTGAATTTATGGTCTCCGGTAATATCGATCGCCAGAAGATCGGGCATGTCGCTGCCTGTTGTATCGATCAGCGCCGCATCCGGCTCTCCGTCTCCCTTGAGGTCGATCATGATCTTGTTCTTGTCGCCCCGAAAGACCTTGATCTTCCCAAGCGCCGCTGCCTTTTCAAGTTTATTTACCACATCTTTGATTGCCATTTTAATTCCCCTCCAGATAATAAGATTGCGCTATATTTTAAGTATAATCCAAATCAGTTTCAAATCAAGCATTGAAACAATTTGTTTTCCATTTCATCCTGAGGATCACAGCTGTGATCCGGCTGTCAGCCCATATCCCGCATGCTGTCTTCAAGCGCATCCACTATGGTCTCGACCACCTTGGTCGCCTTTTCCTGCACGCTCTTGGGAGCGTAAGGGAAAGTATAGGAGACATCGGAGGCTTCAAGGAGCGGCAGGTCGTTGATGGAATCGCCGATCCCGTACAGTTTGATCTCGCCGTACGTCTCTCTCATGTATTCGCGGAGGAACTCTACGCCCTTGCCCTTGGAACATCCCTTAGGCGCGATGTCGATCTCAATGACGTTCTGGAAAGCGTTGACGCTGTCTCCCCAGATCTCATTGATCTCTTTGCTCATTCTCTCGGCTTCGTCCAGGCTCTCCGTGTGGATGCTCACCTGGTGGATCAAACCCTTCGGGCAGTCCGCCACGCTCTTCACCACGTAGTATTTTCCGGGATAGTCCATGGGCGCGAAGACACAGATATCACCCTCTACGTCGAGCGTGAATCTGTAATTCTCTATGCCGTATTTGTCAAGGATCTCCTGCGCCACCGTCGGGTCGACGCCGCGCTTTCTGATCTCCCCCAGATCCTTGTCAACGATGTTCGCGCCGCTGCTGGTAATGTAGAAGTCCGGCTCCACGAACCCCGTGATGAAGGGAGTCAGTCCGCCGACCTGTCTTCCGGTGCACAGGCCGAACAGGTGGCCCGCCTTCTGGTACTCGCGGATCTTCTCCACGTTCTCGGCGGGAAGCTTCCTGTCATCTTCCGCTTTGTAAAAATACAGTGTTCCGTCAAAGTCGCTGGCAAATACTTTTTTCATACTATCGGATCTCCTTCCCCTGTGATGCCGTCATCTTCAGACTACAAAATCATCCTTTACAGATGCCTTGAGGTTCCAGATCTTCACCTGAACATCACCTGCCGTCGTGTAATGGAATTCCTCTGCCGTCGGATAGCTGTGCGCCGTGAACGTCGCCTCGCCGTCGTTGGCAAAATACTCCACGGAACTTCTGTCTACGAAAATATCCAGCTTCTTCAGCCCGTTCTCAAGAGGCATCTCCAGCACTTCGCCGATCTGTTCGTTGCAGCGGTTGGTCATTCCGGACTTGTCAAATGTGCAGATACCTTTGGCTGCATCGTAATGCATAGTGAGACCGCCTGTCCCGTCTGCTTTAGTAAAAAGATCGAACTCCGCGTCGCCGCCTCCGAAAGTCACTTCGATCTCACATGCGGCAGGAAGCGTTCCGTCTGCCGGCGCTTCGCCGTCGCGGAGTCCGCAGACAGCGCTCACAGGTGTCTGGATGAGCTTTCCGTCCCTGACGCGCAGCTCTCTGGGCAGGCCCATGCTGCCTTCCCAGTCCTCCGGCTCCGTGCAGTAGTGGTTGTCCGGAAGGCCGATCCAGCCGATCAGGATCGCCT
>CAMOXN010000071.1 GCA_946629175.1 uncultured Lachnospiraceae bacterium
CCGCTAAGGTGACCATTTACTGCATCGCCGCGGTGACCACAAATCAATTTTCCAGAATTACCTGCTTTCTGTCAGCTTTCACAGTACACATATCTGACATTTCCGGCGTCGATCATGTCTTTTGCGGCTGAGCAGTAGTTAACTCCGACAGCGGCAATTCCCGCCACCTTGCAGCCGGTATCTTCGATCATGTTCGAACAGGCCTGTACGGTCGCCGCCGTGCTCATCCAGTCGTCCGCGAGCAGCACTCTGCTCCCCGCCGGAAGAAGGCGTCTCTCCGTGATCAGAGTAGTGACCTGGTCGCGGTGATTGATGTAAGAGGCTGTCACCTGCTCCTCGGGATCGACCATGAACTGTCTGTTCCTGCGTATCACGACAAGTCCGACGCCCAGTTCATAGGCGAGCATACTGCCGAGAATGAATCCGAGGGACTCGGGGGAACACACGCAGTCCACCTTTCCCCGGAACGGTTCCGCCAAATATGCCACAAGCTTCTTCATAGCCTCCCCGTCCGCGTACAGCGGAAGCAGGTCTCTCTTGCCGCCGATCCCGTCAGATGCCATAAGACGGATCCTGTCCGCGATCTCCATCATATCAGGTCCCATACTCTCTCCTCCTATGTTTGAAATCCGTTTACAGATTCTTGAGCTGTTCGACTGCTGACTCGGTCTGCCTCTTCACATCGTCAAAGCATCCCTGTTCTTCCAGGTTATCGAATACTTTCTCCGCAAGTTTCCGGTAACTGTCCTCCGACATCTCATATGCATAGGTATCATTGCGGATATACCGATCGCCGAATGCCTCCCTGAGAGCTTCATCGAGATCCGAATCTTCTTCAGCTGTGCAGATCACGACGAATGCCCGGGTGATGGAAGGTTCCGTCTCTTTCGCAATGCTGTTGTCCGCTGCCCCGGTTGTTGCAGCTTCAGGCGCGGCCTCTGTCAAAGTACTGCCCTCCGCCGAGATATCCTCCGCCGGGTTATCCTCTGCCGTGTTATTCTCAGCAGCGGCATCCTCATCTTCCGCCTCGTCGTATTCCGTATACCGCTCCACAAGGCTCTCCAGATCATTTACAAATCCGCTGACTGAATCCGCGGAATCGTCCTCGAAGAAAAAGACCGGAATATCGCCGATATAGTCAGTTGCGGAAGCGATCTCTACCTGCGTTCCGGCGCCGAACGACATGCTGTCGCCCTCTTCATCGCGCACGAACGCGAATCTCGGATGATCGTCATCGTACTCTCCGTCTCCGACTGTCAGTGTGCCGTAAATACCGTCAATATCGACGCTTCCGAACCGCACGCCGTCCTGATTCGCGAAGCGGAGCGTAGACCAGGAAATATTGTCCTTCAACTCGATATTATGAGGATCCGTATCGGAAGAGATCACGGTCCACTGGGCCAGTTGCAGCTCGTTGACGCCGGCACGAACGAGGATCTCCCGCATTCCTTCATTCCTGACGCCCATATTGTTCACTGTAACGGAAAGGGCAGGCTCCGCCTCTTTATCCATCGCTCCCGAGAAATCATTTACCGTATCCGTAAACAGTTTCTCGTTCGCGACCTGCTTCAGGAATCCGGGAAGAGACGCGTCGCCGTTTCCCGCCATCTCGTTATCGCCCCAGCAGACAATATTGCGCACCATAAGATCCGAGACCAGGTCCTCATAGAGGTCCGCAGCGTCTTCTCTCCTCTGCTCTTCCTGTCTTTTCAGTTCTTCTGCCTGCTTCTTCAGCTCCTCTGCGCGATCATGGTTCCTTGTCCGGTTCATAAAAAACAGCGCGACCAGAACAGCTGCCATCGCCATACAGAGCAGAACTCCGGTAATCTTCAGTAAGAAATCTCTGATCCTCATCGCACTCCTGCCTCTCTTCTCTATGCTGAACCGGAGGAAAGCCTTTGGTCCGGCCATCTCCGGTTCATAATTCCTGATTCATCTCCCGGTCCAGGCCCCGGTCCAAAGCGGGGCGAAATCCCCGCATACAGTATCAGTTTACTCTACCGTGACGCTCTTCGCAAGGTTTCTGGGCTTGTCCACATCCAGTCCTTTCGCGCAGGATACATAGTATCCCAGCAACTGGAGCGGGATGATCGCCAGGCTCGCCGCGAAATGCTGGTCGATCTTGGGAACGTAGAGGACAAAGTCCGCTGTCTCCTCGATCTCATAGTGCCCGAAAGTCGTAAGGCCCATCAGGAACGCGCCGCGGCTCTTACACTCTACCATGTTGCTCACTGTCTTCTCGAACAGTTCGTCCTGGGTCAGTACGCCAACCACGAGAATACCGTCCTCGATGAGGCTGATCGTCCCGTGCTTAAGTTCTCCTCCGGCATAAGCCTCGGAGTGCACATAGGAGATCTCCTTCATCTTAAGGCTTCCCTCCTGGCAGATCGCGTAGTCGAGTCCTCGTCCGATGAAGAAAGAATCTTTCATGCTCGAATATTTGGACGCGAACCACTGGATCCTTTCTTTCTCCTCAAGAATCCTGCGGATGCCTGCCGGGATCTTCTTGAGTTCTCTTAAATAGTAGGAATACTTCTCCTCGTCAATGAGCCCGCGTACCATAGCGAACTGGATCGCGATCAGGTACATGGCGATCAGCTGCGCAGTGTAGCCCTTCGTTGTCGCTACCGCGATCTCGATCCCCGCCTTGGTGTAAAAGACGAAATCGGCTTCACGGGCAATACTGCTGCCTTCAACGTTGACGATCGCGAGAGTCCTGACGCCTTTTTCCTTCGCCTCACGGAGCGCCGCAAGGCTGTCCGCCGTCTCTCCGCTCTGGCTGATGATGATCACGAGATCATTCGGCTTAAGAAGCGGCTTCCTGTAACGGAATTCCGAGGCAAGCTCTACGCGTACCGGGACCTTCGCCATATCTTCGATCACATACTGCGAGGCCGTTCCCACGTGCCACGCCGATCCGCACGCGACGACGTAGATCTGCGAGACGGTCTTAATGAGTTCATCGGTGATCCCTATTTCGTCCAGCCTGATACGGCCGTCCTTCACCATATAGTCGAGCGTATCCTGTACGGCCTGCGGCTGCTCGTTGATCTCCTTCATCATGAAGTGCTCGAAGCCGCCCATGTCAGCAGATTCGGCAGAAAAAGCGATCTCAGTCTGCTCTATCTCTACCTCGTCGCCGTTCAGGTCATAAAAGACCGCTTCTCCGGGCGTCAGCTTGCCCATCTGGAGATTGCCGATATAGTACACTTTGTTCGTGTACTTGAGGATCGCGGGGACATCCGACGCGGCGTATGTCTCGCCTTCTCCGACGCCGATGATCATCGGGCTGTCTTTTCTCGCTACCCAGATCGTGTCCGGATAATCGCGGAACATCAGCTCCAGCGCATAAGAGCCCCTGACGCGCACCATTGTCTTAGCCATCGCGTCGATCGGTCCGACTTTGTATTTTTTGTAATAATAGTCGACCAGTTTGATGACGACTTCCGTGTCCGTCTGGCTGTAGAACTCATAACCGTTCTTTAAGAGTTTTTCTTTCAGCTCCTGATAGTTCTCGATAATTCCGTTGTGCACGCCGACAACCGTCGACTCTACCGGACCGGAAGCTGACCCTGTGCAGTTACCCGAGACATGCGGGTGCGCGTTCGTCTGTGTCGGGTCGCCGTGCGTCGCCCAGCGCGTATGCCCGATGCCGCATGTTCCCTGCAGCGCATGTCCGCCGTCTGTTTTTTCAGAGAGATTTTTGAGTTTTCCGGTGGATTTGACCACCTCTGCCAGGGCCTCTCCGTTCCTGACAGCGATTCCTGCCGAATCATAGCCTCTGTATTCGAGTTTGCTGAGCCCTTCCAGAATGATCGGCGCAGCCTGTTTAGATCCCACATAACCTACAATTCCACACATATATATTCCTCTGCCTTTGATGTAAAAATGACAGGGGGCCGCTTACGGCGCCTCCCCTGTCATCTGCCGTTTTTTTACAGTCTCTCTTCCTTTTCGATGTCCAGGAAATACTTATAGGTGTCAACCTTCAGCTCGCCGCATGCCGCCTCATCGCAAGCGATGATCGCATTCTCATGCATCTGCAGGCAGCTGCAGGTCCACATCTGGCTGATACCGCCCTCTACGACATGTGCCATAGCGCGGGCCTTGTTGTGACCGCTGATCTCAATGAGGACTTCCTTGGCATCCATAACAGTAGCGACGCCGGTGCACAGCGCATATGCGGGCACCTTCTCGGGATCATTGTCAAAGAAACGGGAGTTGACGATCCTTGTGTCGCGTGTAAGCTTCCGGATACCGGTGCGGGATGTAAGGGAAGTGCCGGGCTCATTGAACGCGATGTGGCCGTCGACACCGATACCGCCCAGGAACAGGTCGATGCCGCCGTAAGAAGCGATCTTAGCCTCATAAGCCGCGCACTCAGCTTCCAGATCCTCTGCGAGACCGTTCAGGATATTGATGTTCTCCTTCGGGACATCGACGTGATCAAAGAAATAGTAGTGCATGAAATACCAGTAGCTCTGATCATGCTCTTTGGGAAGATTCACATACTCGTCCATGTTGAAGGTGACAACGTTCTTGAAGCTGATCTCTCCGGCCTTATACATCCTGACAAGCTCATTGTATACGCCGATCGGTGAGGAACCGGTGGGAAGTCCGAGGACGAAAGGCCTGTCTTCCTTGTGCGCCTTGATCTTGGCCGCGATGTAATTTGCTGTCCACTTGCTCATGTTGTCATAGTTTTCCTGGATAACTACTCTCATTATTATATACTCTCCTTGAATCTGATATTTTTACTTATTTCGTTAATGACTTTCCGTCTTACTCTGTGATGTGGCCCTTCTCTTCGATCACATCGATGACCGAATCGACGTATTTCTCGCAGATCTCGTTCGTATCCGCCTCGACCATGACGCGGATGACCGGCTCCGTGCCGGACTCGCGGACAAGGATCCTTCCGTCCTGCCCGAGCTTTTCGCCGACAAGCCTGACTGCTTCCATGACATCCGGATCGTTCTGCGCGTCGGGTTTGCTCTTAACGCGCACGTTCTTAAGGACCTGCGGATAGAATACGACCGGCGCGGCCAGTACGCTGAGGGGCTTCTCCTTGGCCAGCATTACTTCCATGATCTTGAGACTGGTCAAAATACCGTCTCCGGTCGTTGCGTACTTGGAAAAAATGATGTGTCCGGACTGCTCGCCGCCGATGCGGTTGCCGTACCTGACCATGTTCTCGTAAACGTACTTGTCGCCGACCTTCGTCTTGGCATAGCCGATCCCGGCCTTGTCAAGAGCCTTATAAAGCCCGAAATTGGACATGACTGTAGTCACGACAGTGTTGTTGAGGAGTTTTCCTCTCTCCTTCATATACTTGCCGTAGATGTACAGGATATGGTCACCGGTGATGATATTGCCCTTTTCATCGACACACAGGCACCTGTCCGCATCTCCGTCATAAGCAAATCCGACGTCCAGATGGTTGTCCAGGACGAACTTGCGAAGGTGCTCGATGTGGGTGGAGCCGCAGTCGGTATTGATGTTCAGGCCGTCCGGCTCATTGTTGATGACATAGGTCTTAGCGCCGAGCGCATCGAAAACGCCCTTCGCGATCGACCACGCCGCTCCGTTCGCGACGTCGAGGCCGACGCGCTTGCCGTTGAAGCTGTATTTTGACAAAGAGATCAGGTAGCCGATATAGCGGTTCCTGCCCGCCACGTAGTCGACAGTCCTTCCGATCTCACTGTCTTTCGCAAGAGGAATCTCCGAGATCTCTCCGTCGAGATATTTCTCGACTTCGGTGATCGTCTCCTCGTCCATCTTCTCCCCATTGTGGTTGAGGAGCTTGATGCCGTTGTCATAGTAAGGATTGTGGGACGCGGAGATCATGATCCCGCAGTCGAAGTCATCCGTCCTGGTAATGTAAGAGACAGACGGGGTCGTCGTTACATGCATGATGTAGGCGTCGGCGCCGGAAGCCATAAGGCCCGTGCAGAGCGCGTATTCAAACATATATGAGGAACGACGGGTATCCTTTCCGATCAGGATCTTTGTTTTCTTGCCGAGCCTGGCACCGTAGTACCATCCCAGAAACCTTCCGATCTTGACTGCGTGATCAAACGTGAGGTCCACATTCGCTTCGCCACGAAAGCCATCTGTACCAAAATATTTGCCCAAAATTAACCTCCTAATAGTCAATAATAATCGCAGTGGGCATAAGACCGGCTCTGTTACAGTCTTGATTCTGCTTTTTGACCGGTTTCTTACGACATGCCCCGTGCCGCGGCAGCATCCGCCGAGTCTTTCGATCACTGCCGTCCTCGTCAACCTCTAAGGGTCCTGGCGCTAACAATCTGCCCTTCCTCCAAACGGAACAGACTGTTTTCGGATATGCGGCGCTTGTGTCAGTTCCTGCATGTAAAAGGCCGCATAAATAACACTATATACATTTTCTGTTATTTATCAATTAAATTTTTGGAAATTTTGTTGTCCGGACGAACTTTGGACATGTTTTTACCTAATTACGGTCACCTTTCTGACCTTGCTGAACGCGGAATAATTCCTGGTCTTTCCGTCCATCCGGTAACTCCTTATGCGGACATAATATGTCCCGGACCTTCTGAGTCCGCCGATCGTTTTCGAAACGGCCGACGCGCTGTCAACGGTCACTGTCCTGAATGTACCGAAATCACTTCGTGGGCTGTACTGGACCTGATAGCCTGCTGTTTTTTTGTTCTTCCTCCATTTCACGGTCATTTTTCCCGCGGCGCTGTTCGTGACCGATGAGATCTCCGGTCTCGGCACCCGTATCCTCGAGACCGTTCTCACGGATGTGCTCGTCACATTTCCGGCTGTCGCCGCGATCTTATAGGTATACTTCTTTCCGTCCGCATTGGCAGCCCTGTCTGTGTAAGTCAGCGTAGAACCGCCCTTGATGCGGATATTCTGCGAGACCGTTCCGCAGCTTCTTGTGAGGATATATCCGTCCGCTCCCGGTACTGCCGCCCAGACGACGCTCATACCGGTCGCAAGATTGACTGCGTTCAGTTTTTTGGTCGCTGCCGGAAGGTCAGCTTTAAGAATGGCGAACTGCACTCTTTTGACACCGGAATAGCTGCCTGTGCCCGTCACGGCGATGGTACCGGCACCGGCGTTTATGTTCTCAGCGTATTCCAGGTCATAATCCCTTCCCTCGACCAGGACCGCGCCGTCTAAAATGACAGTGACATCGGGGAGCTTGCGGGTCCCGTCATAGGAAAATTCAGTCCTGTCGAGTGTTACAGATGCCTCTGAGACCGACTTCCCTTTGCCGTAATCGCTGCCGGCCAGCCGCAGTTCGCTGTCATCGTAGTAATCCCTGATCAGTTTATCGTAGCTGTACGAGATGTAGTTGTACAGATCGATGTCAAAGTGATATCCCTGATCCGGCGACCCTGCCGTCCCGGCGAGAAAAAGCTTGTCGGGATAGCCGCACGAATCCTCATCGCAGTTCGTCAGGTCGACCAGATAATTGGCGCCGTCGTCCATCCTGACGATATTCCACATGTGGTTCTCGTCCGTCTTTCCGTTCACGGTCAGGCAGCTGATGTCCGCGTCAAATCCGGACCGGTCACACAGATACTGGAAGGCCTTGGCATATCCCTCACAGACGACATTGGTCGCGGGATCGCCGTCGAACACCCAGATCAGCTGCCAGGGATTACCGTACGGCGGCTTACCGTAGGACGCAGTATCCGTAAGAGCGGCAGTATCGTATTCCACAAGGCGGCATATCTCATCCTTATAAGCCCGAAGCTTATCGTAATCCGAATAATCCCCGCAGCGCTCCACAATACTCTCGGCGTTCTGTACCGAAGTCCGTACAACCGCGCCGAATTTCGTGTTCACTTCGTAATGTCCGGCCGCGTATTCCTTCTCTACCGTGAATCTGAAGAACGCCTCCCCTGTAAAGCTGATATGATCTTCGTTCGCAGTGACATCCAGATCATCCATGTAGAAACCGGCGATCTTATTGAACCAGTAAAGCTCATAGGGATGATCTGCCAAAAGAGCGACAAGGATCTTATACATATCGAGAGCCCCTTTTTCCTCCATCGCCGTAAGGGCTTCCTCAGTAACTGCCCACCCCGTAGGAGAAGACGCCGATCTTTCCAAAAGACTGCTGACCCCAAGTTCCTTCGCAGTCCATGAATTCTTACATCCCTCGAACAGATCGTCGATGGAGACCGCGATCACTGTCGAAGCGCGTTCGCCCGACGCGATCAGAGGAATGACTTCGCTGATCCTGATGTAAGCGTTGCGCTCCATCCCGGTCAATCTTGCCCCGGCACCTGCTTTTCTCAATTGGGCCTTTTCCGCGCCTTTTCCCGCGCCGCCCGCATCGATTCCGAACTCCTTCCTGATATATCCCTCAAA
>CAMOXN010000072.1 GCA_946629175.1 uncultured Lachnospiraceae bacterium
GAGGCGGAAGCGCCTGCAGCGCCGGTTGAGGCGGAAGCACCTGTAGAGGCGGTAACGCCTGCGGCGCCTGCAGAAGAAATTACAGCATCATCTGCTGAGGCGGCAGACGCACCGGCAGCGGACTGAATTAAGCAGTGAATAAGGAGGTAGTAATGGATATCGGAGTTGTCATTGCATTGTCAGTATTCGGTCTCGGCGGCTTGCTCGCAGTCCTTATGGGGATCATTGCCGCGATCTCGGCTGTTACCGGGATCAATATCACCAGTGCGCCTCATCAGGAAGAAGACTGAACGCAGAAGAACGAAAAAGGCTGCCGGGCCGGGAAAATGAGCATGTCAAATGCGGCTCATTTTCCCGGGCGGCAGCCTTTTTTGATGCCATGAATTTTACTGCAGCTTCAGGTCTCCCTCTTTGATCCAGCCGGCCTTGCGGAGCGGTGCGGCGATCAGCGGCGTGAGGACCGCGGGAAGGACGAAGGAGATCAGGATCAGGCCCAGCCAGTCCATTCCGGTGATCCCGGCCTTGGCGCCGGAGGCGACATCCGCGACCCAGCCCGCGTACACTCCGATCTGTCCGACCAGACCGCAGGTGCCCATTCCGGACGCGACAGCGCTTGCCGGGTCATTCATCTGAAGGCGGAAGACGCAGGTCGCGATCGGCCCGGTGATAGCGGAAGCAGCGATCGGGGGGATCCAGATCCTGGGGTTCCTGACGATATTGCCCATCTGCAGCATGGAAGTTCCGATACCCTGTGAGACGAGGCCGCCCCACTTATTCTCCTTAAAAGACATAACGGCGAAGCCGACCATCTGCGCGCAGCATCCCGCAACAGCGGCGCCTCCTGCCAGACCGGTCAGCCCGAGCGCCGCGCAGATCGCGGCAGAGGAGATCGGCAGTGTGAGCGCCATACCGATGATCACGGATACGACGATGCCCATCAGGAAAGGCTGCAGATCCGTCGCCCACATGATCACGGAACCTATACTGGAAGCAGCTGTTCCGATCGCCGGTGCGATCAGGGCTGACAGGCCGACGCCGACGAGAATAGTGACGAGCGGAGTGACAAGAATGTCGACTTTGGTCTCCTTGGATACCGCTTTACCGAACTCGGCGGCGATGACCGCGATAAAGAGAACGGCGAGAGGGCCGCCGGCGCCTTTGCCGCCGCTCAGTGTCGTGCTTCCCAGTGCGTTCGCGGCATAACCGACCGTGGCAAGAGAGAAGAGGACCAGAGGCGGAGCCTGCAGGGCGTAGCCGATGGCGATCGCCATTGCGGCGCCGCTCATGGAGGAAGCGTAGCCGCCGCAGGTAGAGAGCGCGGGGATCCCGAGCTGTGTACCGAGCGTGTTGAGGATCGTTCCGATAAGAAGCGACGCGAAAAGACCCTGCGCCATTGCGCCGAGTGCGTCGATGCCGTAACGCTTTGCGGAAATCTCGATGTTCTTCCTTTTCAGAAAATCTTTCAATGCCATTTCGTATCCCTTTTCCTTTCTTTGGATCTGCTGCGGCGGATGGGTGTCCCGGGCAGAGTTGACAAATGTCTTCTAAACATAAAGCAGACAGTTGTCTCCGGTAAAGTTGACAGGTGTCTCTGACATAGTTGACAGGTGTCTTGACACCTCGCCTGTATTATTCATGAAAAGGGTAGGATTGTCAATACCGGGCGCTGCGATAAGTTGTGTAGCTTTTGTGTCTGAGGTATGTATAAAAGAGCCCCCTTCTTCATAACCACCATCAGTTCTCGAACAGAAATCCCGCTTCCCTCAAAGATTTCAGGACACGCTGATACGTCTCTTCATCAGGGAAGAGGACAGTGTGCAGATGGATCCCGCCTGTAAGGTCGGAGAGCGGTGCGGCGTCCTTCTTCCTGACCCTGACCATGAACTCGTCCACATCGTGCCGCGTGGAGAGATTGAGCTGTCCGGAGAGCTCTCCGTAAACGGGGTGTTCGACGATGACATCCTTTACAAGGCAGCCGTTGTCGACCATGATCTGAAGCTCTTTCTTCATTTCCTCGGCGCGGTGCCTGCAGGGGATCCGATGCAGGACGCCTTCGCTGCTGCCTGTCAGGATATATCCCTTGGGAGTGGCGGTTATATCGATCCCCGATGCGCGCAAAATAGCGACGTCCCCCACGATGATCTGCCGGCTGACGCGGAAGGCTTTGGAAAGCCTGCCTGCGGAGACGGGTCCGGAGGAGCTCCCCAGGAATTCAAGGATCTGTTTTCTTCTTTCTTCTGCCTGCATCTGCTCTCCTCCTCCGGTGTTCTCAGGTCATTACAGTTATTATACATTTTTGACCGAGAAATTCATCTTCTTTTTCGGGGACTGCTGGGGTATAATATCGTGGAGATCATATGTGATCGGCCAAATATCGCCGAAAAGGCTTTGTCCCGGCGGAAAGCGGCCGGTGATCCGCATAAGCATCTTAAAATAGGAAGAATGAGGACGTTGTACATGAATAGGAAACTGACTGCAGTAATACTGTGTGCCGTAATGCTCGCGCTGGCGGCCTGCGGAGGAAAGAGTGAAGATAAGAAGAAGGAAGCGGCAGCAGAGGAGACGACTGCCGCTGCCGCTGTTGAAGTAAAAAAGGTGGAGAAATATACGCCTGCGGTCCACGAAGAGGGGATCTACTACGTGGGCATTATCCAGCAGGCGGACCACGAGGATCTGTACCTTTCGTCGGAGGGGTTCAGGGACAGGCTCAGTGAGCTCATGGGCGAAGACGTCGTTATCGATTACAAGGTCGCGGACGGCACGGCGGAAGACTGCGATGTGATCGTCGACCATTTCCTTCAGGACAAGGATGACCTGATCATGGCATGCGGAACAATGGCCATGGAGCGCGCGTACGCGGCGACCAAGGACGTGCCGATCGTAGGCGCGGCCGTGACGGATTTCATCATCGCCGGAGGCGTAAGCTCCGTGAGCGAGCCCGCGGGCAATGTGACAGGCATATCCGATCTCCCTCCTATGCAGTCGCAGCGGGATTATCTCCTGAGCGTTGCCGACGGCAGCAGGATCGGTATCGTATATTGCAGCAATGAGCTGGGCTCAGGGTTCCAGGTGAAGGTCCTGGAAAAGTATCTCGACGACGACGGCGCGGAGTATGAGGAGTATACCTTTTCCGGTGCTTCGGACATGGAGGCGGCGATCACAAAAGCATGTGATGAATGCGGAACGATCTACCTGCCGACAGACAATATGCTGGCCATGAACATGGCGGCCGTAAAGCGGATCTCACTCGAAAAGGGAACGAAGGTCTTCGCTTCGACAGAGGGAATGTGCAAGGCAGGCGCGCTTGCCGCTTACGGTATCGATTATTATGAACTGGGCTGCCGGACGGCGCATGTGGCGTGTGACATCATGACATACTGGATCGATAAGCCCGGAGACTACGCTGACGACGAGGAGACGCAGGACAGCTGGTATCCCGGAGAGATCCCGATCGACCGTGTGAGGGATACGGCCGCAGGCTATTATAATCCGGTCATCGCCGAAAAACTCGGATGGACGCCGGACGGCTCCTTCGATGAAGTCGAGGTGGAAGACGAGCCGGAGGCGGCGCCCCAGGAAAGCAGCGGGCAGGCCGGAACGCAGGCGTCGAACGGAAACTGAGCAGCAGGCAGACCGGAACCGAAGGAAAACTCAGGAAGCGGACAGACCGGCGTTCGGGAGTCAGAGGGGATTTACGGAATATCCGTTGTTTTTAGCGGAATAAAAGTGATATAATACTCTGGCGGAAAGATCCGGTCCAAGGATGACTTATCCGGAAGATCAGGCCGGCTGCCGTGATTTAGAGTCTGAGACTTTAGACTAGTTATTATTACATGAAATGGAGGTTTCAGAAATGGACAGTAAGACAAAAGCGGAAATCCTGAAAGGAGTCATCTTATCCAGATACAAGAGTATCAGACAATTCGCTGTAGCGATGAATATTCCGTACAGCACGCTGATCACGGCTCTGGAGAGAGGGGTGGACGGAATGGCCTACAGCACAGTGATCAGTATCTGCGAGGCGCTTTCGCTTAATCCTATTGATTTTTCTGCGCTTGAAGAGGATGACGCTTTGTCTTCCCAGATCACGACCCGGCGCGTTATGGACAAGTACTGGAAGCTCAACAAGGGCGGCAGGAAGAGGATCCTGGATATCATGGAAGACTACACGCATATCCCGGAGTATCAGGCAGAGATTTAAGCATCATTATTTAAAGAGGTGAATATGCAGTTTGACTATTTGATCGTTGGAGCGGGGCTGTACGGCGCGGTCTTCGCGCATGAAATGACGAAGGCCGGAAAGACATGCTGCGTGATCGACCGCAGGGATCATATCGCGGGCAATATCTACACGGAAAAGAAGAACGGGATCAATGTGCACAAATACGGCGCGCACATTTTCCACACATCGGACAGGGAAGTCTGGGAGTATGTCCAGAAGTTCGCACAGTTCAACCACTATATCAACTGCCCCGTAGCGCGTTACGGGAGCGAGCTCTACAATCTTCCTTTTAATATGAACACTTTCAGCAAGATGTGGAATATCCAGACGCCCGCGCAGGCAATGGAGATCATTGAGCGGCAGAGGAAGGAAGCGGCTGTCGAGAACCCCTCGAACCTGGAGGAACAGGCTCTCTCACTCGCAGGCAGAGATGTCTATACCAAACTGATCAAGGGATACACCGAGAAGCAGTGGGGCAGGGACTGCAAGGAACTGCCTGCTTTCATTATTAAAAGGCTTCCGTTCCGCTTTACTTTCGACAACAACTACTTCAACGATCCTTACCAGGGCATTCCGGTCGGCGGCTACACCGGGATCGTCGAGAAGCTTCTTGAGGGGATTCCCGTATATACGGGCGTTGACTTCAAGAAGGCAGTCCGGGAAGTGCCTGTGGAAGACGGCAACGTCTTTGAGTGGAACGGCGACACCTTTGCCAAAGTACTGTATACCGGCATGATCGACGAGTTCTTCGATGACTGCTACGGGCCTCTGGAGTACCGTTCCCTCCACTTTGAGAGCGAAGAGCTTCCGGATGTGGACAACTTCCAGGGCAACGCGGTCGTCAACTACACCGAGAGAGAGGTTCCCTTCACCCGCATCATTGAGCACAAGTTCTTTGAATTCGGCAAGGATTCCGAGACAGGGGAACCGATCAAGGGAACGATCATCACGAGAGAGTATCCCGCGACCTGGGAAAAGGGCATGGAACCTTACTATCCCGTCAACAACGAGAAGAACGACGCTGTCTACGAGAAATACCGCGCGCTCGCGGCAGAGAAAAAGAATGTCCTGTTTGGAGGAAGGCTCGGGCTGTACAAGTATTTTGACATGGACAAGGTCATCCGCGCGTCGCTGGACGCGGTCAGAGAAGAGCTGGCCTGAGAAGCCCGGAGGAGCTGCCGGAAGGAGAAAAGACCGGAATAAGAACCGGAAAACAGAAATATAACGCCGTTTGTCCCGGAACCGGTGAAGACCGGTTCCGGGTTCACTTTCAATCGGAGGCCGCACTGAATTATTAATGCAAGAAACGTATTGACTAATGGCTCCGGATATGTTACTTTTAGATTCGAGATTGTGACAGGTCTTTTTTTTATGCGCTAAAAAGACCTGTTTAGTGCCTGAATAAAGGGAAAATCCACGCGGAGGTGACACAATATGCGTACAAGAATCACATTGTCCTGCACAGAGTGCAAGCAGAGAAACTATGATACTACGAAGGATAAGAAGACGCATCCTGAGAGGATCGAGACCAAGAAGTATTGCAGATTCTGCAAGAGACACACCACTCACAAGGAAACCAAGTGATAAGGAGTAAGATCAAATGAGCAGAAATGACAGTACGGCGGGACAGTCGAAACTCGGTCTTTTCTGGAAAGGCGTCAAGGCTGAATTTAAGAAGATCATATGGCCGGACAGGGAAACGCTCCTGAAGCAGCTGGCTGCAGTGCTTTGCGTTACCGTTATCACCGCGCTTCTGATCGCAGTCATTGATTTCGGCGCACAGAATCTGATCGATCTCCTGACGACTTTCAAGGCAAGCTGAATGAGGTAAGTCAATGGCAGATAAGAATTCAGAAGACCGAAGGGGCGGCGTGCGCGTCAAACCGGGCGTGCTTCCGGGAGTCCGAGAGATCAGAAGGCCTGATTTTACCAAGAAGGCCGCTGATATCGAGAAGGCCGAGGCTGAGAGAGTCCTGAGGCAGGGAGAGAACACTGATGCTGCCGATGAGGCAGCCGTTAAGGCATCCCTTGAAGCGCAGCAGGCGGGCGGCGAGGAACAGCAGCTCGACGAGAGCGCGATCACTGACGAGCCCTTATGGTATGTGGCGCACACCTATTCCGGATATGAGAATAAGGTAAAGATCAACATCGAGAAGACGATCGAGAACCGTCATCTGGAGAATCAGATCTTTGAAGTCCGCGTTCCGATGCAGGATGTTGTTGAGGTCAAGAACGGCGCGCGAAGGAACGTTTCCAAGAAGATGTTCCCGGGCTATGTGCTCGTCAACATGATCATGAATGACGATACATGGTATGTGGTCCGCAATACACGCGGTGTGACCGGGTTCGTGGGACCGGGATCGAAGCCCGTTCCGCTGACGGAAGCTGAGATGAAATCTCTCGGGATCAACACCGGAAGCGTTACAGTCGACTTCGAAGTCGGTGATTCCGTCACGGTCGTTGCCGGGATCTGGAAGGATACAGTCGGACAGGTCACCAAGATCGACCTGGGCAAGCAGACGACCACGATCAAGGTCGAGATGTTCGGCAGCGATGTCCCTGTGGAGATCAGCTTCGCGGAGGTCAGAAAGCTGGGCTGAACTCAGCCGGGGTGGTAGACCGGGCTGAACACAGCCGGATCGGAGCAGCCGCCAACGGACCGCTGCACAGGTCCGGATAACAAAAAAGATATATAAAACGGTTCTTCCGTTTCATATATACATCACAGACAGACGGGTAAGACCGTCGCAGTAGTGGGAGCAGCGAAGAGCTGCGAATCGATACCACAAAGGAGGAAACATGGCTAAAAAGGTAACTGGTTACGTCAAATTGCAGATTCCGGCCGGCAAGGCAACGCCTGCTCCGCCGGTAGGTCCCGCACTTGGACAGCACGGTGTCAACATCATGGAGTTCACCAAGCAGTTCAACGCGAAGACTGCTGACAAGGGTGATCTGATCATCCCTGTCGTTATCACTGTCTATTCAGACAGATCTTTCAGTTTCATTACGAAGACTCCGCCGGCACCCGTCCTGATCAAAAAGGCAGCGGGCCTTGCGAAGGCCTCCGGTGTTCCGAACAAGCAGAAAGTCGGTTCCATCACAAAGGCTCAGGTCAAAGAGATCGCCGAGCTGAAAATGCCCGATCTCAACGCTGCTTCTCTCGAAGCCGCAATGAGCATGATCGAAGGAACTGCCAAGAGCATGGGAATCACAGTCAAAGAGTGAACGGCCACACAGGAGGAATAGAATATGAAGCACGGAAAGAAATACGCGGAAGCTGCGAAGCTTGTTGACCGCAGTAAACTTTATGAGCCCGCAGAGGCAATTGCCCTTGCGAAGCAGACCGCAGTAGCGAAGTTTGATGAGACGATCGAGATCCATATCCGCACAAGCTGCGACGGCCGTCACGCCGACCAGCAGATCCGCGGAGCAGTCGTCCTTCCCGCAGGCACCGGCAAGAAGGTCAGAGTCCTGGTCTTTGCCAAGGGCGCGAAGCTGGATGAGGCACAGGCAGCAGGCGCTGATTATGTCGGCGGCCAGGAGCTCCTTCCCAGGATCCAGAATGACGGATGGCTGGATTTTGACGTTGTCGTCGCGACGCCTGATATGATGAGCGTTGTCGGCCGTCTCGGCCGTATCCTTGGACCTAAGGGCCTGATGCCCAACCCGAAGGCTGGCACAGTCACCATGGACGTTACCAAGGCGATCAACGATATCAAAGCCGGTAAGATCGAGTACAGACTTGACAAGTCCAACATCATCCACTGCCCGATCGGCAAGGCTTCCTTTACAGAGGAACAGCTGATGCAGAACTACGACGCGTTGATGGCAGCGATCGTCAAGGCGAAACCCGCTGCAGTTAAGGGACAGTATCTCAAGAGCATTTCTGTCGCGAGCAGCATGGGCCCCGGCGTCAGGGTCATTGCAAACCGCTATTAAAAGCTAAGGAAAAGGAGTTCGAAGAGAACTCCTTTTCTTTGTATTGACCGGGGAAAGACCGGGGGACTCACGGGGGCAGAGCAGGCTCCTTTTCACCGTATTGAAGGAAGAGCGAGAAAAGAGATGACGGGTGATTTCAGAAAGGTATTGGTTCCTATATTATCTGCGGCGATGATCACTGCCTCTTTGCTGCCTG
>CAMOXN010000073.1 GCA_946629175.1 uncultured Lachnospiraceae bacterium
TCGCCGCCGAACTGCATGTTGCAGCCGTAGGTCTTGTACAGGCTGTAGAAGTCAAAAGCCTGCATGATCATGTAGTTGAACTCAAGGAAGCTCAGGCCCTTCTCCATGCGCTGCTCGTAGCATCTCGCGCGGAGCATCTCGTTGACGCTGAAGCAGGAACCGATCTCCCTGAGGAATTCGATGTAGTTGAGGTCCCTGAGCCAGTCGGCGTTGTTGACCATCATGGCCTTTCCCTCGCCGAACTCGATGAAGCGGCTCATCTGCTTCTTGAAGCACTCGCAGTTGTGGTCGATCTGCTCGACCGTCATCATGGAACGCAGGTCCGTGCGGCCCGAAGGGTCGCCGATCATGCCTGTGCCGCCGCCGACCAGTGCGATCGGCTTATTGCCCGCTTCCTGCAGTCTCTTCATGAGAAGGAGCGCCATAAAGTGGCCTACATGCAGGGAATCCGCCGTGGGGTCGAAGCCGATGTAGAAAGTGGCCTTGCCCGCGTTGACCAGGTCCCTGATCTCGGCGGGATCCGTCAGCTGGGCGAGAAGGCCTCTGGCCTGCAGCTCCTCGTAGATCTTCATGTTCTTTTCCATTTTCTTATCTCCTGTCTTCTATACTCAGTAACCAATACCTTAGCACCCCCAGACGTATGGAGGCCGCCCGGTGCTGATATGAATCACTCATAATAATATGGGTCCTCTCGGGATTTGGCCAAAATACAGCCCCTCCCGCGGTCACTCCCAAGCGTGATCGTCGCTCTCGATCTTGCCCTCGCGGAGCATCAGGTCTTCCACCGCCATCCCGGGAGCTTCGTTCCCGAAGAGCACGCGGTTCACAGCGCGGATGATCGGCGCTTCCACCTCGTATTTATCGGCGAGCTGCAGCGCGGCTTTCGCGCTGTAGACGCCTTCCACGACCTGTTTGACCTCTTTCATGGCTTCGTCCGCCGTCATCCCCTTGCCGATCAGGATACCGGCCCTGCGGTTCCTCGAGTGCATGGAGGCGCACGTCACGATCAGGTCCCCGATGCCTGTAAGGCCTGAAAATGTAGCAGGCTTGCCGCCCATAAGGGCGCCGATCTGGGAGATCTCCGCGATCCCGCGCGTGATCAGGGCTGCCTTGGTGTTGTCTCCGCAGCCAAGACCGTCCGAGCATCCCGCCGCCAGCGCGATGACGTTCTTGAGCGCCGCGCCGACCTGCATGCCGAGCATGTCAGGGCTTGTATATACGCGGAAAGTCCTGCCCATGAACACGGACTGGATGTATTCCGCTACTTCCCTGCGCGCCGCGCCCGCCACGATCGCTGTAGGAAGGCCGATCCCGACCTCCTCCGCGTGGGTGGGTCCGCACAGGACTGCAGCCTCACAGTGAGGGATCTCCTGTTTGATCACCTCCGTCATCGTCAGGAGCGTGTCTTCTTCGATCCCCTTGGCCACAGATACGATCAGCTGGCCGTACCGGCAGTATTTTGCCATATTCCGGGCAGTGCTGCGGACGAACGACGACGGAACGGCGAGCACGAGCATGTCCTTGTCGCGCATGACCTCCTCGAGGTCCGTACTGGCAGTCACCGAGTCATCAAGCACGACGCCCGGAAGCTTGACGGACTGCTGATGGGTATTGTTGATCATATCGGTCTCGTCCTTCATGATGGACCAGACTTCCACTTTGTGTTCGCATCTTGCAAGATGCGCGGCAAGCGCTGTTCCCCAGCTTCCCGCGCCGATCATTCCGATTCTGGCCAACTTCTTTCCCCTCTTATTTCTTGTTTTTGTCGCTAAGGTCCAGTTTCTCCGTGTTGGACTTGAAAAGGTAAGTCTTTCTCTCCGTACCGGTCAGGAGCCTTCCGATGTTGGCCCTGTGACGATAGTAAGCCATGAAGGTGAGGAAGAACTGGATCACGTACATCTCGATCAGCGTCGCCTGGCTCGCGCCTTTAAAGAAGCCCATCTGCCCTTCGATGATCATCTGGATGAAGGTGCCGCCGTAGACCATTAGGGAGCCCAGGGACACAAACGTCGTCGCCAGATAAGGGACAAGGAACAGAAGGAGCGAGGCCGGAAGAAAAGTCCAGTGGTAGCCGAGGGCAAATCCCGCCATGCAGGCTACGCCCTTGCCGCCCTTGAATCCCATGTAGAAGGGATAATCGTGGCCGAGCACAACGCCCATGAAGGCCCAGGACTTGAGCAGGTATACATATTCGGGATGGGCTTTACCGAAGAGAGCGCCCACCAGAAGAAGCGCGAACAGCGTCTTCAGCATATCGCCGACAAAGACCATCAGTCCGGCCTTTGTCCCGAGAACGCGGATCGCGTTGGTCGTTCCCGCGTTGCCGCTCCCGTAATTGCGGATATCGATCCCCTTTAATCTTCCGAGAATATACGCCGTCTGGAAACAGCCGAACGCATAGCCGATTACAAGACATAAAATTCTAAGTCCGATCATCTCTATTTCCTCCTGTGGAAAATCTATTTCTTATCTTCACCGCGTTCGCGAACAATGATCCTGAGCGGTGTTCCCTTGAACCCGAAAGAGTCCCTGATCCTGTTCTCGAGATATCTCGAGTAGGAGAAGTGCATCAGTTCCTTGCTGTTGACGAACAGGACGAAGGTCGGGGGCTTGACCGCGACCTGCGTAGCATAATAGATCTTGAGCATGTGCCCTTTGTCACTGGGCGGCTGCTGCATGACGCAGGCTTCCTGTATGATCTCGTTGAGAACGCCTGTCTGGATGCGCATGTTCTGGTTGGCGCTGACGAGATCGATCTCGTCGTAGAGCTTGACCAGCCTCTGTCCGGTCTCCGCCGAGATGAAGATGATCTCCGCGTACGACAGGAAGGATAAAACAGAGCGAATCTTGTCCGTGTACTTCTTCACCGAGTGGTTGTCCTTCTCGATGAGGTCCCACTTGTTGACGGCGATGATGATCGCTTTGCCCCTGTCGTGGGCGATCCCGGCGATCTTTGCGTCCTGCTCCGTGATCCCTTCCTTCGCGTCGATGACGAGGACCGTTATGTCTGCTCTCTCGACCGCGCCCACGGTGCGGACGATCATATAGCGCTCAAGATCTTCCTTGACCTTGTTCTTTCTCCGAAGGCCTGCCGTATCGATGAAAACGTAGTCCTTGCCGTCGTGCCTGACCCTTGTATCGATCGCGTCCCTCGTCGTACCGGCAATATCGGAGACGATCACGCGGTTCTCCCCGATCAGTTTATTTACGATCGAAGATTTTCCGACATTCGGCTTTCCGACGATCGCGACATAGACGGCGTCGTCTTCCACTTCTTCACCGGTCCTGTCGCCGAAATGGCTGACCACCTCGTCCAGAAGATCACCGATGCCGGTGCGGTTCGCTGACGAAACGGGAAAAGGCTCTCCGATCCCCAGGTTGTAGAACTCGTAGACATCCGCGATCTGTTTCGTGGGATTGTCTGTCTTGTTGACGCACAGAACGACCGGCTTATGCGCCTTGCGGAGCATATCGGCCACCCTCATATCGGAATCCACAAGACCCGTCTTGAGATCCACCAGAAAAATAATGACATCCGCCATATCGATCGCGATCTGCGCCTGCTCCCTCATCTGGGAGAGGATCACATCCCCGGAATCCGGCTCGATGCCGCCGGTATCGATCAGTGTAAATTCATATTGAAGCCAATTGCAGTCCGCGTAGATCCGGTCCCTCGTAACGCCCGGGGTATCCTCGGTGATCGAGATCTGCCGGCCCGCCAGGACGTTGAAGAGCGTCGACTTTCCGACATTGGGCCTGCCGACGACCGCCACGATCGGCTTATTCTTTCTCTTGCTCATTCTCTGCCTTTCTGATAAAAAAACACATGTCTCTATATTTTATCTAATCTGCACGACAATGTAAAGTGACGCTTCTACTTGTATTTCTTGTATTTACCCGATAAAATTATATTTGGAGCATTGTTTACAGACAAAGGAGATCACATGGCTACTTATCACGTGTTACATGATCAGCTCGAACAGACAAGTAATCCCGTAGCGCCTCTTGCCCTGATCGTACTTCCTTCCGCAGAGCCTTTCGGGGAAAAAGTCAACAAATGGATCAGTTATTTCCGTCTGGGAGACCACAACGAGCACAGGGACGACCCCGCTTACGAGGGCTATTACGAGCAGGATTACAGGCTTCCCGTCTCTATACCCCGGTACTCGACGGGCGAGAGCACGGCTATCCTCGATGTCTCCGCAAGAGGCAAGGATATCTATATCCTTGTGGACGTTACCAACCACTCCATCACTTATGAAATGAACGGTTTCACCAACCATATGTCACCTGATGACCACTTCCAGGATCTCAAGCGGGTCATCGCCGCGATCAACGGAAAAGCGCACCGGATCAACGTCATCATGCCTTTCCTGTACGAGGGGCGCCAGCACCACCGCAGCGGACGGGAATCCCTCGATGCGGCGATCATGTACAAGGAACTCTGCGACCTGGGCATCGACACTTTCATTACCTTCGACGCACATGATCCCAGGATCCAGAACGCCTCTCCCCTGATCGACTTCAACAGCTTCACGACGCCTTATCAGTTCTTAAAATCGCTGATGCGCTCCGTCGACAACCTGATCGTCGACAAGGACCATATCGTGGTCATTTCCCCCGATGAAGGCGCTCTCAACAGGGCTGTCTATTTTGCGACCGTGATCGGCGCGGATACCGGTATGTTCTATAAAAGAAGGGATTACTCCGTGATCGTCGGCGGCAAGAACCCGATCGTCGCGCACGAATTCCTCGGCACCGACCTCAACGGCAAAGACGCGATCATCATCGACGATATGATCTCCTCCGGCGGATCCATCCTGGACACCTCCCGCCAGCTCAAGGAGAAGATGCACGCGAGCAGGGTCTTCCTGTGCACGACCTTCGGCCTCTTCACCGACGGACTCGAGGTATTCGACGAAGCTTACGCGAAGGGCTATTTTGACAAGCTCGTCACGACCAACCTCACCTATCAGCCGCCGGAACTCAAGGACAGGGAGTGGTTCGAGCCCGCGGACATGAGCAAATACGCCGCGATGATCATCGATTTCATCAACCATGACATCAGCACCTCGCAGATGCAGACTTCGACCGAGAAGATCCACGGGATCCTCGCCAAGATCAACCGTCACGAGCAGACACTCATGGAGCAGATGCAGCTCCTGCAGACGGAGTTCTGATATTGTTGTTTCATACTGTTGTTCGTTATGCGGCCTGCCCCGTGCCGGGGCAGGCCGCTTTATGCTCTTTATGCTGCCGCAGCTGATGCCGGTCACCATACCCGCCAGTGAGGCTTGCTGTTGCTGTATGCAGTGTAATTAAAGGCATTCTTTATCCACCGGATCTCCGGCTCTTTGTCTTCCCGCATTGTGATGGCGACCACATCAAACCGGATGCCTGTCCTGTACGGATCGATCCCCTTGCTGTGCATATAGTAATCAGCGCAGCGGCAGATCCTTTTCTGCTTGGCGGTCCCGACCGCTTCCGGTGCCGTACCGCTCTTCTGATTCTCTGCGCGTGCCTTCACTTCTATAAACAGAAGTGTTCCGTCCTGCTTCCCGACGATGTCGATCTCCGCAGTCCTCGAGCGGAAATTTCTCTCCAGAACGGTCACTCCGCATTCCGTCAAATAAGCCGCTGCCGCTTCTTCCATCTGACTGCCGGTCTTTCTCAGATTCTCCCTGGGCAATGCCTGAATACCTCCGGTTGTATTAAACGATCCTTGTGATGAAACTCCTCCTGTGGATCGGGCAGGGGCCATGCGTCCTGATCGCGTCCATGTGCTCCTTCGTCCCGTATCCTTTGTGCTTCGCGAATCCGTATTCGGGATATAAGCCGTCCATCTCCTCCATGATCCTGTCCCTGGTCACCTTTGCCAGAATGCTTGCCGCAGCGATCGAGATGCACTTCGCGTCGCCCTTCACGACAGGGATCTGCGGGATCTGAATGCCGGGGATCGTGACCGCGTCATTGACCAGTACGGAAGGCTGCGTCTTCAGCTGTGAGATCGCGAGCCGCATCGCCTCATAAGTCGCCTGCAGGATATTGATCTCATCGATTCGGGCGGGCTCCACAAGCCCTACTGCCCAGGCGACTGCTTCCTCTTTGATCTGATCGAACAGAAGATCCCTTTTCCCGGCTGACAGCTTCTTGGAGTCATTCAGGTACAAAATATTGTGATCCGCAGGTAAAATGACCGCGCCCGCGGCAACAGGGCCCGCCAGAGGACCTCTGCCGGCTTCGTCGATCCCCGCGATCAGGATCATGTTGTCTCCTGAATTATCTTCTGATTCATCGCCTGAAGGATCCTTCGCGCGTAAATTCGTCCCGAGCGCTTCTCTGACAAGTCCGTTCTCGAACTCTCTCATCCCTCTGATCCGCTCTTTTTCCATTTCCAGCCTGATCTTCTGCTTTTCCGTCATAGATACCTCCAGATCTTTTTTCCCGGCCTTGAGACCCGGCATGCGCTTTACTTTTTGTCTGCCGATGTTCCGCTCCTCACTCCCGCGCTCTGTAAAAAATCCGGCCAAGCGAAATCTACGCCTGACCGGATAAAGAATTTCCGTTTGCAATTGTATCCGCTTAAGATGCGCTCAAGGTGTCCCTCGATGCCGATCCCGGCGCCCGTCACTTATCCGTGAGCAGCCCGAACTTGTTGAAGGGATACAGCTGCAGCCATGCTCTTCCGATGATGATCTTCCTCGGGATATTGCCGACTTCCGGATACCGGCTGTCCAGGCTTACCTCCCTGTTGTCTCCCAGGACAAAATACTCATCCGCCCCGAGTTCGACCGGCCCCGCAAGCTCATCCGGATACGTATCCCCGAAACCGTAATTCTCTTCGAGCACTTCTCCGTTTATATAGATCATGCCGTCGTCACGAATTTCGACAGTCTCCCCGGGCAATCCTATGATCCGCTTGATGTAGTATTCATGGCCCGGCTCGTGAGGGAAGACAATAATCTCAAATCTTTCCGGTTTCCGGAACCTGTAAGAGATCTTGTCAGTGATCAGCTGATTCCCGTCCTGCAGTGTAGGGACCATGGAGCTGCCGATCACTTCCGTGCGCTGTCCTATAAAGCGGACGATCAGGAAAGAAAGCAGCAGAACAGCTGCGATATACAGCACGTTCGAAAGTATGGATCTCGTTTTCTCACTCACTCTCTTCACCTCCCGTTGCGGCAGCTTTCGCGCCGCCCGCCGTTCCCTGTGCCCGGGCTGCCTCAGGGCTTCCGGCCGCTGTTTCAGGATCATCTGCCGGAGGCGTTTCCAATGTGATCCTCCCGGTCTTTCCGTTCCTAAAATCGTCAAGCACCAGTTTGGAGGCTCTCTGATAGTCCGGCTCACCGCCCGTCCTGAGGAGCTTCCTCGCTTCCGCGATCTTCGTCAGCAGCTCCGCGCTGTCCATGGGAAGGTCCCACTTCTCTTCCGGCGCGTACTTATCGGTCAATAGGGACGGATACTCCCTCTGCAGGAAGTTCAGCAGTTCCAGCGAAAGTTCCTGCTCCTCCAGAAGTTCCTGCCTGATCGCGCCTGTAAGCGCGAGGTTGATCCCGACCTGCCGGTCCTCGAAGCGCGGCCACAGAATGCCGGGCGTGTCCAGAAGCTCAAGATTCTTGTTCAGCCGGATCCACTGCTTTCCGCGCGTTACGCCGGGCTTGTTTCCGGTCTTGGCACTGGCCTTTCCCGCAAAGGAGTTTATGAACGTGGATTTGCCCACGTTGGGGATCCCGACGACCATGGCCCGGAGCGGTCTTCCGACGATGCCTCTTCTCTTATCTCTCTCTCTTTTGGCAGAGCAGGCTTTCTCCACGTAAGCGCGGATCTTGTCGTTCGATTTCCTCGTGCGCGCGTCGACTGCGGCGACCATCCAGCCCTTATCTTCAAAATATTTCTGGAAGGTGGCTGTACGGGCGGGATCCGCGAGGTCCGCTTTCGTCATCACCAGGATCCGGGCCTTGTTCGCGCTGAGCTTATCAATGTCCGGATTGCGGCTGCTCATAGGGATCCTGGCGTCCGTAAGCTCGATCACGAGGTCCACAAGGCCAATATTCTCCTCCATCATCCTGCGGGCCTTCGTCATATGCCCCGGATACCATTGATAATCCATCTGCATCTCCCTTTTTTAATTGATGCCACGGATCGCTCCGCTGCTCAGCAGCTCCCGCGCTCCTGCGAACATCATATAAATATGCCGCACTGCATTCACAGCGCGGCATCCCTTTCATCTCATACCGGTAGGAACC
>CAMOXN010000074.1 GCA_946629175.1 uncultured Lachnospiraceae bacterium
ACCGATGAAGTGGAGATAAAGCGGAAAGAGGCGCTTACAGAGAGTCCGGGCCGGCACTGAGCTGGAACGTGATCCGATTCGGAAAACAGGAATAACGGAGGATAAAATGGCAGAGAAGCATTTAGTAATGGACAGTTCAGCTCCCTGTGAAGAAGGGGGGCCCCAGGTGCTGTGCGTCGGGCAGTCGGTGGTCGACTGCATCACGAAGAACAGCCGGGAAAGCGCCGGCCGGAAAGTGGCGGACAGTATTACACTGAATGTGGGCGGAGACGCTGTCAACGAGTCGATCGCGCTTACAGGAATGGGACACTGCGCGGCGCTGATGTGCTGTGTGGGGAGCGACCACGCGGGAAAGATCATCCTGGACGAAGTGAAAAGGCACGGCGTAAATACGGACCATGTGACGGTGAGGCCGGATCTGGTGACGCCGGTGGCGAATATTTTTGTGCGGGAGGACGGAAGCAGGTACTCGGTCAGCAGCACAGCGTCGCTTGTCCCGGGGTATGTGCCGGACCTTGCGGCAGCGCTTAAGTCACCGGGGGCGGCCGGCTCCGGAAGCGGCGTGAAGGTCGTTTCATTCGCCAGCCTCTTCAGGGCACCGCTGGATGATCCGGCTGTCATCAGAAAACTGATCCGGGAAGCCCATGAGAGCGGGGCGATCGTATGCGCGGATACCAAGCTCCCGACCTTCCGGAGGACGGAACTCAGTGAGATCGCGGATGTACTGCCCTTTATTGACTATTTCTTTCCTAACGAAGAAGAAGCTCTCTATTATACGGACATGGACGAGCCGCGGGATGCGGTTACGGAACTTCTCTCTATGGGGGTAAAAGGCGTGATCGTCAAGTGCGGCGCGAAAGGGATCGTTGCCGGACTGGGATGGGAGAATCCCGCGGTCGGCTGCGGAGAAGCTTTCTGTGCCACATGCCTGGCATCGTCCTGCAGCATCCGAGATAGCGAGAAGATCAGGGGCGGCGAGATGTTCGCGCTCCCGGCGATCCCGGTGGATGCGGTGGACACGACCGGAGCCGGAGACCATCTGGTCGCGGGATTTATCAAGGGACTGCTGAAAGGGCTGGATTTCCGCGGCTGCTGCCAGATGGGGCTTGCCGCGGCCGCGAGGTGCATCGTACATACTGGAGGGAACCGCTGAATCGAGCCGCAAGAGCGCCAAGGCCGCAAGAGCGCTAAGGCCCTAAGAGCACCTGGGCCGCAAAAGCCACAAAAGCCAACCCCTCGGGTCACTCTCCCCGTTCGCGCAGGTAATCCATGTGCGCGATCGTCTCCCCCACCGCGAACCACAGCTGCGATTTAGGCGCGGTATCCCACGTCGCGCCGTGCAGTGACCAGGTCAGGCGCGAGGCGACTTCATAGGCGTTGGCCCCGGGATGTTCCCGAAGGACCGCGCGGACCTCGTTAAGGCGCCGCTCGTGGTGCTCCTTGATCTCCTGAACGCGCTGTTCCAAAGTCTTGTTCGACAGGCTGCGATGACCGGGGAAGACGGTCTTTACGTCGTAGGTCAGTATTTTGTCCAGGCTCTTGAGGTACTGGCCGAGCGGGTCGCGGACGCCTGACCAGCAGGTGATGTTCGGCGTGATGTCGAAGAGCACATGGTCGGCGCTGAAGAGGATCTTCTCTTCGGGAATGTAGAGGATCATCTGGCCGGGCGTGTGACCGGGGACAGAGACGACCTCGAGCTTCACGGAGCCGACGCGCAGCTCGTCCCCGTCGCTGACTTTTGTGACCGGAAAAGCCCGGGAGGACATGAAGATGCGCGCGGGATTGTTCTCGCTCGCAGGCCGCAGGAACTCCTCGGGGAAGCCGCCCGCCAGCTGAGGCGCGCTGAAGCGGTGCATGGAGCTGTCGGGAATGCAATCTAAAGTGTACAGCAGGTATTCGTATTCCGGCCCACCCATGTAGATCGTCGTGTCGGGATAGTCAAAATATTCAGCCATCCCGCAGTGATCGGAATGCAGATGAGTAACGAACAGCTTGGTGTGTTCAGGCGAGACGCCGAGCTTCGCGAGGCCGCCCATGAGGGCGGCTTTACATTCGCCGTTCCGAAAGCCGGTATCGATGACAAGGCTCTCGCCGTCATCGATCAGAACATAGCAGTTCAGGTTCTTGAGGGCGTTCCCGGTGAGCGGGATGTAGAGTTTATAGATAGACGGTGATTCATACACCTGTTCAATACGGATCAGATCATGTGTCTGATTTTCTTTTGAGATATCGGTCATTTGCGGTGGAACTCCTTGTGAGAATACTGAATATCATTATACAGGAAGGCGGGGAAAAAGCACAGACGTTTCGAACATGACCTGCGGCGATCTGCCGCCGATAAGGTCTTCCGGATGATTTTTCCGCCAAAAACAATCGCGAGATTGAGTTCGGTGACGAAAGGACTTATAATGTTCGGGACGGCATCTTACAGGGATATGTGTCATATCCTGGCCGTTTTTGCGTCATGTATATCGGAATGCGGATCCCGAAGAGTGTATTTCGAGGCGTGTATTCCGAAGTGACATCAGAAAAGTTTTAATAATCGGAGGTTTTATTATGAGCATTATCGTTGCACTTATCGTAGGCGGTATTTCCGGCTGGCTCGCGGGACAGATCATGAATACGCAGTTCTCCCTTCTGGGGAATATCGGAATCGGAATCGTCGGCGGCTTTGTCGGATCGATCCTTCTCAGTGTGGTCGGTATCCACGGCTCCGGAATGATCGGGAACATCATCGTTTCCGTGATCGGCGCATGCGCGTTCATCGCCATAGTGAGACAGATCAAGAAATAAGAGAGCCGGGACGCGAGGGCGCCGGCAGAAAAGTCAGGCGGAATACCGCAGGGAAGCGGGTTCCGCCTTTATCATGTAGAGGGGGTATGCATGAAGTATCAGATCGACCAGAACAATTACCATACTTTTGAGACTTTTGAGATCAATAAACTTCCGGCAAGGAGCTATTTTGTCCCGTATCCGGACAGGAAGGCGGCAGACGCAGTCTCAGCCAAAGAAAAGCGCTACGCGTCTTCCAAAGTGGTGTGCCTGAACGGCGAGTGGGATTTTAAATTCTATCCGATCCCGGCTGAGGTGCCTGAAGTCCTTGACACGGAAAAGACCGCTTTCGACAAGATCGATGTGCCGGCGTGCTGGCAGTTCCGCGGCTACGACAAGCCGTTCTACACCAATATCCGCTACCAGTTCCCGTTCAAGCCTCCGGTCATCCCTGAGTTCAAGAAGGCCGGAAGGGTCTTTTCCTGGATCGGATTTGACCAGAAGACCAGGCTCCGCTACAAGGACCCGGGAGAGGAGTACAACTTTGTAGGCATCTACCGCAAGGACCTTGAGATCGAAGACGCGGATAAGAATTATGTCATCTCTTTTCTCGGCGTCGCGAGCTGCATGGACCTGTATGTGAACGGCGAGTTCATCGGTTATTCCGAAGGCGCGCACAACACGGCAGAGTTCGACCTGACGGGCAGGCTCACACAGGGAACGAACGAGATCGTCGTCGTGGTCCACCGCTGGTGCAACGGCACTTATCTGGAAGACCAGGATATGTTCCGCAACAACGGCATATTCCGCGATGTCCTTCTGCGGATCTCGGAGCCCTCGGACATCTGCGAGATCGATGCTGTGACGAAGAAGATGGGCGATACCTACTCCCTGACGCTCCGTGCCAAAACACTGACCCCCGCAAAGGTCACTTTCACCCTGGTAGGGCACGGCCTTGTGAGGACGGAGACGGCAGAAGCGACAGACAATTTCGCTGAGGTGGTCTTTGAGGATCTTGAAGTCACAGAGTGGAACGCCGAGGAGCCCGTACTCTACAGCATCTATTATGAGACTGAGAGCTGCTGCGTGAAGGAGAAGATCGGCTTCAAGACTGTGGAGATCAGGGGGGATCTCTTCCTTGTGAACGGAAGAAAGATCAAGTTCCACGGCGTGAACCACCACGATACGTCCTGCACGAACGGCTATACCATGACGCCGGACGAGATCGAGAGGGATGTAAGGCTCTGCAAGGAGTTCAATATCGATATGATCCGCACATCCCACTATCCTCCGGATCCGCTTCTTCTGGAACTGGCGGATGAGTTGGGGCTCTACATAGTGGATGAGAATGACCTTGAGACACATGGAACTTTCGCGCATCAGCTGCCGCCGACTTACAATACCATCAGCCACGATCCCAAGTGGGAGTCCCATTACATGGACCGTATCACGCGGCTGTACCAGAGAGATAAGATCCACAGCAATACTTCGATCGTGATGTGGAGCCTCGGAAATGAGGCGGGCGGCTACCACAACACAGACGCTATGTACGACTACCTGAAGCTCCACTCGGATCTCCCCGTGCATTACGAGAGCGCGATCCACTGCAAACGCGTTGCCTATGATGTGGGGAGCGAAATGTATCCTTCCGTGCAGATGGTGCACGACGCGGGAGAGCACTGCCGCAAGCAGAAAGAGCTGAACGACAGGCCTTACTTCATGTGCGAGTACGCACACGCGATGGGCGTCGGCCCCGGAAATACGGAGGCTTACTGGGAAGAGATCTACAGATATGACAACCTGATGGGCGGCTGCGTCTGGGAGATGGTGGATCACGCGGTGCTCCACGAGGACGGAAGTTACACCTACGGCGGCGACCACGGTGAGTGGAGCCACGACGGCAACTTCTGCGTGGATGGCATGTTCTATCCGGACCGTACACCTTCGACGGGAGCGAAGATCATCCGCTTTATCTATCGACCGATCCGCGTCAGACATATTGCGGGAAGCACGTTCGAAGTTTTCAACACGACTGCTTTTTCAGCCGGGAACTGCTATGAGCTGACCTTTACATGGAACGACGGAACAGTGAACACCGTGATCCCGGAGACGGGACCGCTTGAGAAGAGCATCGTGGCTGTCCCTGAGCCGGAGGCACTGAACGGGAACCTGTCCGTGATCGTTTCGACCACGGATCTCAGGACCGGCCGGGTCGTCTCGGAGGAAGAGATCGTCATCAGGCAGAGCGTGCCTTCTGTCGCGGGAGATCATCCGCTCCCGAAGCAGTGCTCTTTTGACAACGGACACTTTGCCTATGCGCTTCCTGACGGACAGGTGCTGCGCGGCAACTCTCAGTATACGATCCTCTACAGGGCGGCAACGGACAATGACACAGATCTGAAGTTCAACAATTCCATGGCACCCTTTATGTCCCAGGAGGAGACCGTGATCACTCACGGACCGATCCTGAACGGCTATCGGGTGGATACGGAGATCACCAACAAGCACGGGAAGTATTCGGTCATCGACAGCTATGAGGGCACAGAGGACGGGATCCTGGTCACCAGCACGCTGCACTGCGAAAAGGGCGGCGGGATCATCCCGAGATTCGGCAAGACATTCCGTCTGGAAGACCTGTTTGATGACGTGGAGTATTATGGCCGGTGCGGTGAGAGCTACTGCGATATGAAAGACCAGTTCCCGATCCGCGAGGTGAAGTGTAAAGTCGCGGATATGACGGAACCCAACATCAAGCCGCAGGAGAGCGGCAACCGGTGCGACTGCACGACCGCTGCGGTCAGCGACGGCAAGGTGAAGGTCGTCTTCAAGGCGGTCGACCAGCCCTTCGAGCTGTCGGTCAAGCCCTACTCCGACTGGGCCCTCTGCAGGATGAAACATCGCGGGGATGAAAAGAGGACCGGCACTTATGTTACGATCCAGGCCTTCCAGCAGGGCATCGGCACCGGAGCCTGCGGCCCGGGTGTCATGCCGGAATATCAGTACACTGCGAAGAAGGACTATACGCTCAAGTTCCTGATCTGCGTGGAGGAGTGCGAAGAGTGAAAAAGATGCTCTGGAATTTGCTGCGGCGGCCGCGCGGCAGTTATGCGGCGGTTAGGCGTCGGTCTGGAGTGCCAGACCGACGTCAGACCGCTGTTTTACTTCACATGGTTCAAAAGGAATCCGGGATTACAACCGCCGAAGAAAAGAAATCCCAGAGAGTAGAAAAAGAAATCCGGCAGTTACTGCCGGATTTCTGCATATAAGGGAAATGTCAAATTCTCAGATCGTAACGACCGTCAATCAGGAAAAAACATATTGGAAAAACCGATTATTCCGCGAGCTCTGTATACTGCTTGTAGATATATCCGTAGCATGTGCCGCCCCTGGGATCGTAGATCAGGAGTCTGTACCACAGGCCGTCGGCGGTGATTCCGTCGACATAGAGGATGTGGCCGTACTCGTAATCCTTCGCGATCGGTCCGTCAGGATAATATCTGCAGTGAAGGGAAGAAGCAGTGACTCTGATACGGGTCTTCTTGATCGGTCTTACCTTGTAGGTAACGGGATGCTCTTCGGTTCCGCCTGCTACGGTCTCCAGAAACTCTTCATTGATCTTGTTTTCCGTCATGTCGCTCATTTTTTGTGTACCCCTCTTACAGTCTGCTCAGCATCTGGGCAATTGTTGTCTTCTTAGTGATGCCGTTTGGTTTCATCATATAGTATTATATACGAGGAAGGGGAGGGTTTCCACGATGAGATACAAAAAAGGTGAATTAGATGATTTAGCAGAAGGTGATATAGCAGGAGAGCATATAGATCAAGATCACCCAAGCCAGGATTGCTCGGAGCGATCCGGCAGTCCGCTTTCCGTAGACCTCATCAGGGGGCCGATCATGAAGAATCTTCTGATCTTCATGCTTCCGATCTTTATTTCTTATGTGTTTCAGCAGCTCTATAACGCGGCGGACACAGCGATCGTAGGCCATTTTCTGGGCGAGCGGTCGCTGGCGGCTGTGGGTTCCTGTGTCGCGGTCTTTGATCTGATGATCCATTTCGCGCAGGGACTCGGAAACGGGGTCTCAATTGTCGTCGCCAGGGCGTACGGCGCTTCTGATGAGGAAGGACTGCGCCGCGCAGTTGCCGGGTCCATTGTGATCGGGACAGCAACGGTCGCTCTGATGACGATATTTTCGCTATTCGGCCTTGGGCCGCTCCTGCGGATCCTCGGAACGCCGGATGCCATTTACGCGGAAGCGCTGTCTTATATCCGCATCATAGGCGGCTGTATTCTCGTTACCTTTGCCTATAACCTGCTCTCGTCGCTCCTGCGCGCAATCGGCAATTCCACGATGTCACTGGTATTTCTCATCATTTCCTCGGTCCTGAATGTCTTTTTGGATATTCTGCTGGTCTCCGGGACGGGGATGGGCGTCCGCGGCGCAGCTTACGCGACTGTCATCGCGCAGGGGATCAGCGCGGCGCTCTGCGCAGTTTATATTGTCAGGCGCGCAGGGATCCTGCTTCCCGGAAAGGACGATTTTTTCTTCAATAGGGCGCTGTATCTGGAACTGGCCGGCCAGGGCTACGCAATGGCTTTTATGAGCTCGGTCGTGAACATCGGCTCCGTGATCCTGCAGTCGGGCATCAACGGACTGGGAGAGATCGTGATCGCGGGCCATACGACAGCCAGGAAACTATTCATGCTGTGCGCGCTCCCCAATATCTCTATGGGAATGGCGATCTCGACCTTTGTGTCCCAGAACAAAGGCGCGGGACAGAGAGAACGCATTATCAGAGGAGTGAAAGAATCCTATGTCTACGATCTGGCCTGCGGCGCTTTTACAGTCCTCATCCTGTTCCTGTTCGCGGACGAGCTTGCCGTGCTGATCTCCGGGTCGGCAGACCTGGTGCTTGTCGGAAACGTCGTCGCTTATGTGAGGTTCGCGGCAGTGTTCTCGGGTGTGCTCGGAATCCTGCATCAGACGAGACTCGCGCTGCAGGGACTCGGAGAGAAGAGAACTCCGCTCGTTTCCAGCTTTATTGAACTGATCGGCAAGTGTATTTTTACATGGCTGCTCGTTCCGCGCATGGGATACCGTGCGGTCATCCTGTGCGAGCCGCTGATCTGGTGCGTCATGACGGTGCACCTGGTGTATTCGTTCTTCTCGAATCCCTATATCCGGGGAGAGAGCGGGACTATCGCTTGACAATCTGTCTGAAAATGCTAAAATATCGAGTGTTATGTTTGGGTCACGGACCGGAAGCCTGAAGCTGCCGGCACGAGACGCCCGGACAGAT
>CAMOXN010000075.1 GCA_946629175.1 uncultured Lachnospiraceae bacterium
AGCAGCGACGACGGCGGAAGCAGTGATGACGGCGGAAGCAGTGATGACGGCGGAAGCAGCGACGATGGCGGAAGCAGTGATGACGGCGGAAGCGACGACGCAGGGACCGGCAGCGGCGAGAGCGGCATGGAAGACGAAGATTCCGGCAGCGGGAGCACGCAGGGCAGCGACGGCGGTTCGGGTTCAGGCTCGACATCCGGCAGTACGGGTTCAACATCCGGCAGCACAGGCTCGACATCCGGCAGCACAGGCTCGACGGCCGGCAGCACGGGTTCAGCATCCGGCAGCACGGAGTCGGCGGCGATCGCTATAACGGACGATGCGGTCGTTGCGGCGCTGACCGGTGCCATGAAAGCGGACGAGATCAAAGAGGAGCCGGAAGGTTATAAGGAGGCTGACAACTATAACGGCACGAACGAGGAGCTTATCTCCAGACAGCATATCGTGACGGATCTCCCTATGATCCGCAAGGATTTCCGGTTCACGACAGTCGATAAGGTGCTGGCATTCAGCAGCGAAGAGCTGGATATCCTTGAAAAGAGGGATGACAGCGCGGAAGTCGTCGGAACGATCGCGCAGTACGGCGTGCTCTATGAACTGGAAGAAGAGGATGGCGGATGGCTCTACGTGGAATCGGGAAGCGTAAGAGGCTTTGTACGCGATGAGGACCTGATCCGCGGCGAAGAAGCGGAGCAGATGTACGCGTATCTGGAAAAGCGGGCCAACAGGATCTCCGCGATGCTCCCGGCGGGCGTGTCCAGGGAAGCATATTTCTTTACCGCCCGGCAGGCAGTGCCCTATTATGAGAACGACGCTTACGCATACCGCCGGATCACGACGCAGGAAACGGTGATCGATAAACAGGCGGCGCTCGCGAATACCGAGGCCGGGATCATGGAAGAACCCGATGAAGAGTCGAGGGAAGCCGGAAAGCTCAGTGAAGGCGATCTCGCTTATGTGATCGAGAACGCGGACGACAGCTGGTTCTATGTGGAATCCGGCGACGTGAGAGGCTTCGTGAAGAAACAGGCGCTTGACAGGAGCGTTTCCGCGCAGGCGAGGATCGATGAAGCCGGCGAAGAAGCTCTGACCACGGCTAAGGAAGAGATCGAGCCGCTCGACAACAAGGCGACCTACTATACTTTGACATCGATCAAAGAGGGCACGAAGTACAGCGAGATCAGGGAGAAGATCCTTGAACTGGCGCTCTCCTGCGTCGGCAATCCGTATGTCTGGGGCGGAACGAGCCTTACGAACGGGGCGGACTGCTCGGGCTTTGTGCAGACCCTGTATTCCAGATTCGGTTATCATCTTCCCAGAGTGGCGGACGCGCAGTCCAGGTACGGGACGCAGATCCCCGTCAGCGACGCTGCGCCGGGCGACCTGGTCTTCTTCGCAAGGAACGGATATGTCTACCACGTGGCAATGTACGCGGGCGACGGCAAGACCGTGGAAGCGTACAGCAGCAACTACGGGATCATCACGAAGGAACTCAGCGACAGAAATGTCGTCTGGGCGACAAGGATCATTGAAGATTGATCCTTCTAAATGGTGGGAATCCTGATTCCCATCATGAATCATAAACAGCAATTCCGGTGGGAGTTTTATCCCACCAAAACAATAATAGGCTTCATTTGGAGGGAATGGGTATTCCCCTCAAATGAAGCCTTTTTCAGTTCCGGTGGGAATGAAGCCGCTAAATCACCAGCGCCGGGAGCCACAGCTCAGAGGCCGTACTGCTCCGCCAGGCGCCGGATCTCCTGCTTCATCTGTTCCGCGACCGACTCAGGTCCGACGATACGAATGCCGTCCCCAAGCGCCATGACCCATCCCAGGAACTGCCGGCTCACGGCGACCTCGACATTGGTCCGGAAATGGTCTTCATCTGTACGGGTGATCACGATGTCCTTGCCGAACCGGTCGATCAGGACGCCTGTCATATCGTTGCGCGCTTCCAGCGTCACCCGCACATCTTCCCCGCCGTACATTCCGAAAAGGCTCCGGCTGTACCGCGCGGGATCAAATTCCGTGAATCTCTCTTTTCCCTCTCTCTTTTCTCCCGTTACGGAGATCTTGAGCATCTTGTCCACCCGATAGTGCTTGATCTTGTCATCTTCGGCATCGTAGGCGACAAGATAATAATTCTCATTGTCCCATAAAAGCGCCCACGGGCTGACTGAGTACCAGGCGCCGTTCTTGCGCAGCTCCGGCTCTTTCCGGACATTCCACTGATAATACTTGAACCGGATCCGGCTGTCTTCGCCGATGGCCGCGTGGAGCTTGTCCACGTTATAGTAGATGCTCTCATTCATGGTCTTGACGCGGCCGGAGATGACGACCTGGCGCTGCAGGTATTTTGCCTCGTGCCTGCTGGCAAGGCCTGACAGCTTCCTGATCAGGTCGGCGGACTTGCGGTTCGTGATGAACTTGGCTGACTGGACGGAGTCAACGAGGAGCTTGAGCTCCGGAAGCTCAAAGTCCCGGCTCCCGAGGTTATAGTAGTAATAATGGCCGGTATGGGTCGTGATTATGTCCATCCCGAAACGGCGCAGCTCTTCCAGGTCCCTGTAAAGCGTTTTGCGGTCCGCGTTGACGCCGAGGGCGGCGAGTTTCTCAATGAGATCCTGTATGGTCAGGGAGTGCCGGTCATCGGTCTCCTCGGAAAGGATCCCGGCCAGATACAGCATCTTCAGTTTCTGGTTGGGACCTTTTCTTATCTTAGCGGTCTCTTCGGACCTGTTCTCTATAGTCAAAATACAGCCACCTCCAATCCTGTTGCTGCTCCCAGTATAGCACAAAAATCCCGGAAATCTGTTTTTTGAGTCCCTTTTTTGGGACTTTAATTGCGTCGGCCGCAAATATTCCGCGGTTTTTGGCGCAACGTGATTTAGAGGGCGTTTTTTGGGACATAAAATGGGGCGGGCAGGTTGTAGAATGTACAAAACGGAGCGGAAAGAGCGCACCTGTTAACAGAACGGGAACAACAGGTCACGGACCGGAGAGGAGAGATAAGATGCATGTAATGATGAGCACAACATCGAGGAACAAGGTATTTCATCTTGCGGGATGTCCGTACGAGAACAGGATCAGGTACGTGAACAGGGAAGAAATGAACCAGCGGGAGGCAGTCCACATGGGATACCGTCCCTGCAGCTACTGCAGCACGATGAAGGGATACGATCACATCCGGAAGCCGTTCATGAAACAGATGTCGAAGCTGCACGGGACGCAGTTCACTCTGGTCAGAAGTACGGATACGCTTTACATCCGGACAGATGCCGGTTTCTGGAAGATGTATACGAAAGGAGATATGCAGTACAGGCTTTACCACCTCAACGCGTTCGACGAGTCGCTGACGACGGAGCAGATGATGCACGGCAGGTACCACCCTCAGAAGGATGTGAAGATGTCGGCCGCCCCGAACAGTATCATCCAGTACATCATCAAGCATGATGAGGCCAAGAAGATCATTGAGGTGGACTACCGGAACCTGCCGCAGAAGACACGGAAAGAGAAGAAGTATTACGAGAAGGCAAGGATGAGGGACGGCAGACGGAGAAAGCGGCAGCTCATCAATCTGCTCGACTGCATCTCGCGCGGGGAGACACCGGCGAATAAATGGGTGTCGATCTGCTGAGCGGCAGCGGATCCTGACGCGAGTGCTGAACTGAGCGGCACCGGGTCCCGGCGTGCGGAATGGTCGGAACAGCGTGAGCATCCCCGAGCCGGGGATGTCCGCGGGTACATCACTAAGAATTTATACAGGAGGTGTGCGATGAAAGGTTATGACACAGAATGCGGATACATGGGGTACGTTGAGGGCAGATACATGCTCTTTGCCAGCGAGCGGGAGTATATTGAGTTCGTGAGAGGATAAGACAAATAAAAGCCCGGCAGTCTTACGGGTAAGACTGCCGGGTGCTTCCGGTCCTGACCGGGTCCAATATCACGGGAACGCTTCGTCAACCCGTCAGATCGCTCTGCTCCTGCGCTTCGATAGGATCACCCAGAGAAGGAACAGCAGGAATCCCGCTGCGGAGAGACATATTCCGTAGAGAAGTCCCGGTGTCTCGTAGCGCAGCTCGATCGTGTGGTGTCCGGGTGTCAGCAACAGGCCGGAGAACATGAGATTGACCTTTTCAATGACCGCCGGCGTTCCGTCCACATAGGCCTTCCAGCCGTTCGAATAAGGGATCGTAAGGCACAGGAGCCTGTTCCCGGAGACAGTGATCTCGCCGGTGACGCCGGCGGAGACGAAGCTGCTCCCGTTCTGGTGAATGTCCGCGTTTTCGAGAGATTCCGCGGCCAGCTCTGCCACCTTGCTCTCATAGGAGGTGAGCGGTTCGCTGACCAGAGAGAACTCATCGAAATGGTAGATCCCTCTTGCGGGGAAAGTGATCACAATGGAATTTAACGGTCTCGTGATGTTGCAGGAGTTCAGGAGGAAATCCTGCCGCCCGGAATAGAACTGTTCATCATCCGGAAGTATGTAGTTGACCTCGTTCTCCGTGACGATCTCCCCGTCGCTGCAGAATGCGGCGTGGATCTTGATGCTGCCGGATGTGTAGCCCTCGTAGATCTCCTTGTACATCCAGTATTTTTCATATCCGGTCAGGCGGTCGTACATCTCGGAAGTATAGAAGTTCCCCGGGTCATATGCGGGATCGTCGGAGAAGATCTCCGGCTTTGTAGTAGCGCGGAACTGAATATTCTTCATAAGAATATAACACTCGCCGGTCGTAACAGGGGAAAAAGACAGTTCGACCTGGGCATCTTCGTCCATCGCCGTAACAACGAAAGTATTGGCGTCCGCCTGCACGACACCGTCGGTCAGATAGGTGACCTTGAACGGGATATCCTTACAGTCCAGTTTGCCGGCCAGTTCATCCGCGGAGCCGGGAGTATTGAGGACGTTGTTGGCCTCGGTCACTCCGTAGGAGAGCAGGATCTCCTGCCTCTGCGCGGGGGAGAGCGCGTCAAATTTCTCTCTGCTGATCGTCTTGCTGTAGGTGTATCCCAAGGGAAGCGGATTGCGGTTGGCGTACACGGAATTTGCGGTGGACAGGTCAAGCGCGGTATCGCTATAGCCGGCGGGAAGTTTCTCGGGGTACAGGCAATACAGATAGCTCACTGAAGCGAGTTCATTAAGGATCGTTCTGTTGTCGAGATTTGTGAACTGCCAGGCGTTGTTGTTGACGTCAGACACTCCGAGGGCTTCCAGAAATTCCAGGTTATTGGGGTTGTTGACGCTCCAGAAGGACTGGGTCGATGATACGCCGCTCAGGACGGAAGTATTCTGGTACCAGAATCCCGGTTCCGTGTTGGAGACGCGCAGGAATTTTTTGCCGTCATATCCGAGCGTTGTCGTGATCTGCGTGGTATCGTTGACCCACATATTCATATCGTTGGCCGGCGAAGCGCCGGACCCGGGCCGGAAAGCTGCCAGGCTGTCCATTTCCTTGTAGGTCTTGACCCTGTTGAGGAAATCGGGATAGTTCTTGATGATCCCGTTGACACAGATACATAGGACGGTAAGGTACAGGATGCCACGCTGAGCCCGGCGGAAAGAGGCTTCGGGCGCTGCTTTTTTCGCTTTTTTCGCCCTTTTTCGCTTTCCGGCCGCAGGTGCGGGTCCCTCTGCCACTGCAGTTTCAGCCGCCGGCGCAGCTTCAGTTTCCGGCGCAGTCCCTGCTCCGGCAGTTTCAGCTAAAGGCGTTTCGGATGCCAGTGGAACTGACGCCGCTCCCATTGCAGGCACGCTGTTCTCCATTGCAAGCACGACGTTCTCCGTTACAGGCACGCTGTTCTCCATTGCAAGCACGACGTTCTCCGTCGTGGGCGCTTCGTTTTCTGTCGCGGGCGCTTCGTATTGCCCCTTCTGCGCGCGCATGAGATAGATGAGCGTGATGAACGTGAAGGCGGCAGGCAGCAGGAAGACATAGTCCAGATTATAGTCCAGGAACAGGCACAGGATGAAATAGGCCGTCAGACCGACGGTCAATGCACTCTTTTGGCGGTCACTGAGCGTGAACAGCTTCGGCCACATCTCCGCGACCAGCATGCCGACCAGAGCGGAATAGGCCCAGCACCAGCGGTTGATCGGATAGGAGAATCCGTTTGTCAGATAGCCGAAGGCCGGGACGAACAGCAGCGCGGAGTACAGAAGGAACTGCAGCTTAAGCTTAATGAAGCCTCTGGTGCTGAACAGGAGGAAGACGCACAGAAGCGCGATCCCCGCGTAACAGAGAGCGCCGTACTCCACCTCCGTGCAGGAGAGAAAGCTTACCGGCAGCATGCGGCAGGTCTTGATCTCATAGAACGCGTTGATCACCGGATTAAGCGAGACCCGCTTGTTCGAGAAAACCGTCAGGGCCATGGGCAGCAGGATGACGCCGCCCATCGCGACGCCGACAGTGCCGCCCGCGAACATGACAGCGATCTCCTTGAAACGCCTGCCGAACTCTCCCCGGGCAATAGGGAAGTAGCGGAACAGCGCGTACATAACAGCCATGAGCACGATGCTCACGATGAAATAGAAATTGCAAGTGGTCGCAAGGCAGATCGAGATGATGAAGAGCCAGGGCTTTTTCCCGTCGCGCACCTTTTCGATCCCGCAGATCACAAGCGGGAAGATGATCAGCGTGTTGAGGAAAATGGGCTGGCCGATGCAGGTAATAAGCACGAAACCGCAGAAGGCATAGATCAGGGCTCCTGCCAGGCATCCGTCCTCATGTTCCTCCTGCGGCCAGCGGGAACAGCAGAGGGTGTAGAATACCAGGCCCGCCAGGTAATTCTTGAGCGGGATAAGGGCATTGTAAAAAATATAGATATATTTGGCGGGAACGAGCACGCTCAGGAAATTGAACGGATCGCCCACGCCGTAGTAAGCGAGCGTGGTGAAGGCGTCAGAGCCGTAACCGATGGAAAAGGAGTAGGTAGAGATCGCTTTCCAGTTCCCCGTGACGAGCGACTTCAGCGTCTGGCGGTACCAGCGGGAGATGAAGACCATCGCTTTGATGTGCTGCGTGTAGGAGTCATGCTCCCACACCAGACTCTTCCTGAGAAGTATGAACGGGGCGTAGATAACGAGCGAGGCGGCCAGAAAGAGCATTGTAAAGCGGATATAATGAAAACATCTTTTTTCAGGTGTCTTTGTATTCATTGTTCTCTCCATTTCAACAGGCCCTGAAGAGGGCGTTCATCATAGGCGTATCTTACCATAGAATGCACTATAAAAAAAGGATGAGTCGGCAGCGTGTCAGCAGGACGGCATCGGCAGGCATGCCGGTGTTATTGTGCCGGAGGGACTGTCCCCTCCGTCATACACGTGTTATGATAGAAGCTGCAGATCAAATTAAGGAGAGGACGGAAAATGCAGATCACAACAATGATCGCCGATAAACTCGGCGTTAAGAACTGGCAGGTGGAGGCGGCTGTGAAGCTGATCGACGAGGGCAACACGATCCCTTTCATCGCCAGATACAGAAAGGAAGCGACGGGAACGCTCACGGACGAGCAGCTCCGCGAGCTCGGAGAGTCACTGTCCTACCTGAGGAACCTTGAGGAGCGCAAATCCGCGGTCATGGAGAGCATCCGGGAGCAGGGAAAACTCACGAAGGAGCTTGAGGGCCGCATCGAAGAGGCGCAGACACTGGTCGAAGTGGAGGACCTGTATCTCCCTTACCGCCCCAAGCGGAGGACCCGAGCCGGGATCGCGAAAGAGAGGGGCCTGCAGGGACTGGCGGATTACATTCTGGCGCAGAAGCCCGGGAGCGACGTGAAGAAAGAAGCCGCGAAGTACGTGGACGCGGAGAAGGAAGTGCCTGATGCGGAAGCTGCGGAAGCCGGCGCGATGGATATCGTAGCGGAGCAGATCTCCGATGAGGCGCGCTATCGCGCGTGGATCCGCGGGAAGAC
>CAMOXN010000076.1 GCA_946629175.1 uncultured Lachnospiraceae bacterium
GTCCCGCTCCCTAATATTTCCGGGGCGGACAAGACGCGAAGCGTCTCCGGACGCCACAGTCCGAAATGCGGAGCATTTGGGACTGTGGGTGACGGGTCTATTGGCTCACTTCCTATCAAGCATATCCCTCATATACCTTTCAAGCCTCCGGTACATCCATACGAGGTCATGTTCGGGTTCCCACCCAAGCTGACGGATCCCGGAGATGTCCATATTAAGGAAGCTGGGCGCCGGATACCTGGAAGCATCCCCGTTCTCATCTACTCTGACCGAGATCTTTCCGCCGGCGATCTCTCGCGCCACCATTTCCCCCATCTCAAAGATCGAACAGTACGTGGAAGGGTTGGCGGCATTGTAAGTCTTTCCGGGAACGCCGCGCAAAAGGACCGTCAGTATCGCCGTGACAGCCTGCGCTGTGTACAGATACGGATGACGGCTCGTACCCTTTGTCGCGAGGACTATGTCCTCGCCCGCGATCGCGTTCCTCGTCATCATGGCGAAGACTCTCCGGTCGTCAGGATCTACGCCGGGCCCGAACGTCTGCGCGAGCCGGATGCTCATTGCAGGCACGCCGTATTCCTCAGCGTAGCTCGTGCAGATCATCTCGCACATTCTCTTGCTCTCCGGATAACAGCTTCTCGTCCTTTCCAGGTCGATCTTCCCCAGCGTCCTCTCGTCAAGAAGGATCTCGGAGTTCACTTCTCCGAAAGCCTCCATACTCGAAAGGAACACGAATCCCTCTGATCCTCGCTTTTTCGCGGCTTCGAGAAGGTTGATCGTTCCCCCTACGGATGTCTTTATGACTTCCACCGGGTGCTCTGTCATAAAGGCACTGGCCGTCGGGCAGGCTCCGTGGATCCAGTAATCGATCTTTTCCGGGATCTCAGGCAGTTCTTCCACGGTCCCCTCGCAGACAGCAAACTCCGGTGTATCAGTCATGCCCGGAAAGATCCTTTCCGCTTTCGCGCGGTCCCTTACCAGCGCATGAACTCTTATCCCGAGGGAGCGTGTCCTGTTCGCGCAGAGCAGCGCATGGATCGCTGTCATTCCGATGAGACCGGTCGCTCCCGTAACAAAGACCGAACGGCCCCTGAGCTTTTCCCAAGGCAGATCCGAACCGGCGATCCAATTCAGGTCCTCTGTAAAGATCTCTGAGCCGAAAAGCCCTGAATTATCAGTCTTAAAATTCCGAATCATACTTTTAAATCCCAAAGATCTGCGAGTTCTCACGCGCATCGACCATAGCTCTGAAAATATAGTAATCACTGGGGGTCGTGATCTTGATATTCTCCGGTTTCCCTTCCACCGTATAGAGCTTATATCCGTAGTGTTTCATCATGCTCGCGGAATCGATGAACGAAGCCGCGTTCTCCTTCCCGCTCCCTGCCATCCTGTGGACGCTGAGGATCTGTCCGAGAAGAAAGCTCTGCGGCGCTCTCGCAAGTTCGCACTGCGACCGGTCAATGATCGTACCGACGGCTCCCGTCTCATCTTTCATCGTGATGGTCTCGATCGCGGCCGTCACTGTGATAGCGGTGCCGTGCTCTTTCACGCAGCGGATATTGGCTGAGATCGTTTCCTCGTCGATCAGGGGACGCACTCCGTCATGGATCAGGACGATATCCTCCTGTCCGTAGAGCTCCGATGCGGCGCACAGGCCGTTGTAAATGGATTCCTGGCCTGACTTTCCTCCGGGCACGACCTTTCTGACCTTGTCCAGAGCGTATTTCCTGACAAGGTCCTGCATGTATCCGATATAGTTCTCCAGCATGACAATGATGATCCCGTCGATCTCTCTATGGCTGTTGAAAGCTTCGAGCGTATAGACGATGATCGGCTTTCCGTGAAGCTCCAGGAACTGTTTGGGCCTTGTCCTGGTGTTCATTCTCTGGCCTGTGCCTCCCGCAAAAATAACCGCGACATTGCTCATTTTTCAGCGCCCTCTGCCTTTACTGAATCCGCTTCTTTGACGGGGACTGTATCAATTTCGGGCTCGGGGAACGCCGCCTTGACAGCATCTTCGTCGGAGATCATGCTGCTCCTCTTTCCCCTTACCTTATCGATGACATCGGGGACCATGTCCACGAGTTTCGTGATCGCGGTCTGCTCCTTGATATTGACGACCTTGGTCTGTCCGCCCTTGATGATAAGTATTGCCGTAGGGGACATTTTCGCCGAAAAGCCTCCCATGCCCTTATCCTTATGGTCCGTGCCGTTGGAGCCGGCTCCGCAGCCGATGGAGACATCGGAAAGAGGGATGATGATCTGGTCACCGATCCTGACCGGCGCTCCGACTACCGTCTTGGATGTGAGCACGCCTTCCGCTCCGTCCATAAGTGATCTTACTACTGTTGCAATACTGTTCTTTTCTTCAGCCATTTTGTCCCTCTTTCCCCGCTTTGCGGATCAAAACCGTGAGTTCCTATTCTAAATGAAGATGTTTTCTGTTAAGATGCCTGTGCCAATTCAGTCCCGTTCCGCGCCGCGCCGCTGCTCTGTCGCTGCGCCCCTGCCGCTAATCTGGATCTTGCCCTCATCAGCTTTTTATAAAGTTTCCTGCAGTCCCTGTCAAAAACAAGCGGAACAGTCTGTATTACCGGAACGCCGAGCCGTATCTTTCCCTCCATCTCAGCCTTGAGGTCGAACCGGTAATCCTCCCACTGTGTCCCGATCAGCAGGTGATCGTCGCAGACAGGCATGAGCATGGCGCATATCCCTGTCATCCTGCCGTTAAGGCAGGGATCGGCAAGGCCGACAGTCCCGCTCAGCGTCCAGCGGGACGGCATTACGGAGAGCAGGATCTTTTGGAGGCGCCTCTGTATTTTGGCAAGTGCCCGCCTCCCGCAGCTCCCCGTGAGCACCCTGTAAATGTAATCGATAAGATCGAAGATCCTTTCGATCCTGTCCATGGCCTTTTCCAGTCTGTCTTCAAGGGAAGCCTGTTCCTCTTCTTTCTCTTCTTCCTGAGGCCGTTCTTCCTTTTCCGGCTCCTGCTTCTCTTTCTTCAGGAACTTCATGATCCCGATGTCACTTCCGAATACCTTTACCGTGATCAGTTCACCGGAAGGATACGATACCAGGACCTTTACGATCCCAAAAAGCCAGCTGACCTCGGCAGTGACGTCGGACCGTTCCCTGAAAACATACAGCGGGAACTCGCTGTGTGTCTCCGGATCATCCACTCTCGCGGCCGCTTTATAGCGAAAAGGCACAATGAGCACGATCAGAAGCAGAATAAGGGCGATCGCGAGCAGTATGAGAAGGAGAATGCCCAGCCACTTGAGAATACTAAGAAATATGCCCATCTCCGCCTCCTTCATCCGCGGTACTTCCGACAGCGGGCAGCGCCTGCGGCTTATCGTATAGGACACGCACTCCGTGAGGGAACAGGTAAGCTCTTACATCACCGCTTCCGGTCCTGTCATATGCCTCCTGGACAAGATCCCTGACGATCCCGACCGCTTCGCTCTTTCCCGACGCGATCCCGATGATATAAGGCGGATTCTGCCTGTAATACGGAGTCTTCAGGAAAGCGCTGTGAAAGATCTCAAGCTGGTTGGCTCCGGGACCGGGCCGCGAAGGGCTCAGGGTGATCACATAGACCGAAAACTGCCCCTTTCCTATGAGGAGATTTCTTCTGACCTCATCCGGGTCCTGTATGGAAGATCCCACATAGAGATTCTTGTAAAAATACATATGTACTCAGCCCTCTTTCGCGAGCACCTTTCCGAGTGCTCTCTTAGTATATCTGCCTTCACGGAGCCTCTTTGAGATCCTCTTCGTGTTCGCGAGGATCCCTTCATACTCCTCCGGAGTCATATTCCTGATCCTTTCAGGGATCTCTTCGATCGAGCTGACGGCAATACCGCATCCGTTCGCGGTCATATACTCCGCGAGCGCCGCCTCTTTCCAGATGATCACAGGCAGTCCAGAAGCCAGATACAGAGAGGCCTTGTGGGGATCGTTGATCCTGAGATATTCCCCGTAGGTCCCGCTGCAGGTCTCCGTCGTCTCCCCGTCCCACACAAGTCCGAAGCTTCCTTCCATGACTTCGGGAAGCCTGTCCGGTTCAAAAGACCCCAGATAGCGCACATTATCCTGCGGCTCAGCCTCGTAACCGACGCCGTACAGATTAAAACTGATCTCTGCCGGCAGGTGGTAAGCATATCCGGCTTTATGCTGCCGGAGCGCGCCCGCGATCACTACCGGAAGGTCCATCCGCGCGTCAGCGTATCCCGCTTCCGGGATCAGGTAGTCGAAAATACCGAGGATCTCCATTCTGCCGGCAGGGATGCCCATGGACGCGAGCTTCCTCTTCATGCTCTTATTATGGACGATGATGCCGTCGCAGTTCTTGAGGAGCGTCTCCTCTTCCAGTCTCAGCCTCAGCTTCTCCTTCCGGGAAGTCGTCCCGCGCACCGCTGCCCTCAGGATCTCCAGGTCGTGAATGAGGAGGATAATCCTTGCTCCCCTTTTCCGCACTTTACTGATACACCTTGAAAGGAGGACGGAGTGATTGACGATCGGGAACTGGATGACAAGGACATCCCCTTCGCCGACGGCTGAAAGGCATTTCTCCCAGACTCTTGAGAGCTTTACGTGATACAGCGCTTTCCGGGGAACGCTCTGGTTCTCCCTGTCTTCATCGGGAACACAGATATCGATCCCTTCGTAACCGTTCATAGTGAGGATCGTATCGATGTCGTCCCTTGCCTTGATGCCGGCTGTGCGCTGATAGCCCTCTTCATTCCAAACTTCTTTTGTGAAATAATTCATTGATCCCGTTCCTGATTAAAAATCTGATGTAATATTGCTCCTGCCTCACGGATCCGTTTCCGCAAAGACCTCCATATCGTGCGTGACCCTCTTGTCCTCGGGAGGGAGCTGCATGTAATCGCCGTAAAGGTTCTTAAGATAGTAGTCGTAGCATCCCGGCGCGGATACCTTTATATCTTCAAAAGGCAGCATCACGGACTTCAGATAAGGTCTTCTCGGGACCCTCTCCTGCGGCCCGTAGCCGTTCGCGATCCCGCCCATGTAGGAACACTCATCTACCTTGTATGTGCGGCATACGTCGTTGATGTACTTAAGAAGCTTCTCATCGCTGATCGGTCTGCATAACGCCTTGACGAGGGGCTTGAATGTGCGGCGGAAAGCAGTCTTCCCCTCGCCGAGTTTCGCCTGCTTCACGCGAAGGATCTTCCGGGCCGTGAGCGTCTTCTTAAAGATCCGGCGCACCTCCCTTTCGTCGTCAGGGAGCCCGTCCATCGGGAAAATGTCGATCCACAGATTTCTCTCCGTCTCGTCATCATCGTAGAGCTTGTTGATCGAGGTGTGAAGGTCATAGATCTTCGCGAAAGGATAATTGAGATTGCCGAGTTCGTATGCCGCCAGCTTGTAATCTCCCGATTCGGCGATCTCGTCGGCATGCGCGAGCAGCTTGTCATAGTCCTCTCTGGGCATGTTGACATCGATGTCGTCGTCCCATGGGATAAAACCGTGGTGGCGTACAGCGCCAAGCAGCGTTCCTCCCGCGAGATAGTACCGTATCCCGTACTTTTCACAGATTCCCGTGAACACCTTGAAGATCTCAAGTTCTCTCTTCTGGATCTCATGAAGATCCAGCCTGCGCATCTCTTTGCCGTCTATGGTCATAATGTCCGTATTCATATCTGCCTTTCCATCCGGATGACGCGCACCCGGTCTGTTATTCTTATAGAAAAGAGTATAATCCATAACAAAATAGATGTCCACAACTCATTATTTTCCTGATTTCGTGCTTGACATCGGGATTTTGTTACACTAAGATATTAGAGTATGCGCAGAAAGAGTCTTCGTGTCTTCTCTTATGCGCTCGGATATAGAGAAAAGAGCGCTGTTCGCAAGCGGCTGCACAGTGCCCGGTCATTTAAACATAACACTTTTGTCTATTACATGGAGGTAATACGAATGGCAAACATTAAATCTGCCAAGAAGAGAATCCTTACAAGCGCCAAGAAGGCTGCTGCGAACAAGGCTGTGAAGTCTTCCGTCAAGACTGCGATCAAGAAAGTACACAAGGCTGTTGAGGCCGGCGACAAAGAGGCGGCTGCAGCTGCACTCATCGCTGCCGAAGCTACGATCGACAAGGCTGCCAGCAAGGGCGTCCTTCACAAGAACAACGCTTCCCGCAAGGTCTCCCGTCTCGCAGGCACTGTCAGCAAGATCTGAGCCTGACCTGTTTCATCTGATAAGAAAAAAAGGCCGGCTGTCCATTGACCCTGGACAGCCGGTCTTTTTGTGCGATAAGCCATGCGTGGATTTCCTTCCGGACACATACGGCGAATGCAAAACATTGTCCTTCGGACAAGTTTGACAGTGAGAGGCCGGAGGCCTCTAAACTGTCGGCATGGCGTATTGGCATCATCCCGCGAAATTGATCACCGGCTCAGCCGGCTGGCCCGTTCTTTCCACTTTGAGCGCGTGGAGCACGATGCCTTTCCCGCTGTACTCCGAGAAGTCCTCGAAAGAGACTCTCGCGCGGACCCTTACCCAGGTCCTCTCGGGATAGATCTGCTCATCAGCCGCCCTGCACGCGTATCCCAGGAACGACATGTCATTAGCGCAGCAGGTCATCGCCATTCTTCCGGCGACAAAATATCCCTTCGGGAAATTGTCAGGCACCATGACGATCCCGGTATACTCGATCTCTTTGCCGTCATATCTGTCCGGATGTTCCATAGCGTCCAGATACCAGATGCCGTAATTGAGGTCTTCCAGAACGATAGGCTCTTTGTGGATATCGTAGGGAAGGTCTTCCTCTGTCGTCATGTCGATCTCACCGCCCGCGTCCTCAAAGATCAGGTCGGCCTGCTGATTGATCGCTTTGACGTTTCTCTTATAAGAGATCAGGGTCTTTTCGTCGATCCCGTCGCAGCGGTTGAACATGATCAGCTCAGAGGCGCGGAGCTGCTCCGCGATGAGGGACCTCATATTTGTAAAATACATGGAAAAAGTGGACGCGTCGATCACGGTGATCTGCTGTTCCAGCCTCCAGGCTTTCGGAAGACGGAAGTTCCTGAAGTTCCACATGCCGTTGTATTCGATCAGGATCCTCTCCGGTCTGTACCTGGCTTCCAGCGCCATCATCGCGGATGGAGTCAGGTCCTCTTCGTTCTCAAATACCTCCATGACCGTATTGGTCTGTCTGAGCAGGCGGTCCGAATACTCCACTTCCCCCTCCTCACAGACGATCAGGAGCGTCAGGCCTGAGGTCTGGAAGTAGGGCTGTTCGATCGTATAGGCAAAAAAAGATGTCTTGCCGCTGTCCAGGAATCCGTTTATCACATAAACCGGTTTTTGTACCATTTTCTTTTCCTCTGTCTAAAGCACGATAGAGCCGGGCGGCATCATCCGCCCGGCATAAGATCTTATTTGCGGAACAGGTCCGCGATCGCGTCTTCCCTGAGCCCGGATCCGATCACGCAGATCTTGCCGGTGACATCAGCCGCCCCGTAACGGATCTCCGTCTCTTCGGGAACATAATCGAAGTGGATCCAGCGTCCCTCATTGTCGGGCACCATCCCCTTGGAGCGGAGGATAATGCCGTAAGTCTCCTCATCGTCAAGCTTCGAAAGGATCTGCCTGATCTCTTCTTCGGAATACTTCGCCGGCGTCTCCATTCCCCAGCTCACAAAGACCTCGTCCGCGTCATGTCCGCCGTGGTGATGGTGGTGATGGTGGTGGCTGTGGGACTTGTAGATCCTGTTGCCGTTCTCGTCTACTACCACTTCCGCATGCTCGTGGTCGTGATCATCGTCGTCGTGATGGTGATGATGGTGCTCGTGTTCGTCCTCATCATCGTC
>CAMOXN010000077.1 GCA_946629175.1 uncultured Lachnospiraceae bacterium
GCGAAGTTCTCCCAGTGCCAGCCGTGGGCAGGGAAAATATAGAACGGATTGACCGAGATCGCTTCCTGGTTGGTCTTGAGCGCTGTCAGGATCATCCAGACGAACGGGACCAGCATGATGATCGAGAAGAGGATCAGGATCACGTTGACCAGAATCGTTTTATTTCTTGCTCTGTTTTCCATATCTGTCCCCCCTTAGTTATGATAGACCAGCTTCTTCTCCGCCTGCTGGAGGATGAAAGTCAGGATCATAATGAATATGACGAGGATCACGACCAGAGCAGAACCCAGGCCTTTGTTTCCGTTCGTAAATGAGTACTGATAGAACAGATAGACGACGGACTGCACTTTGCTGAGCGCGACGTTGGTCTTGTCCATGACCATGAACATCAGGTCGAACACTGTCAGGGCGCCGATGATACGGGTCTGGACGATAAAGAACGTGGTAGGGCTCAGCAGCGGGACCGTAATGTCGAAGAACTGACGGATCTCGGAAGCGCCGTCGATATCCGCCGCTTCATAGTAGTCGTGCGGGATCTCCTGAAGTCCGGAGATGAACAGGACCATGTTGTAGCCCAGGATCGACCACACGCCGATGACCGCGACAGAGATCCACGCGATCTTGGGATCGGAGATCCATGCGACCTTGGTGTGGAACAGGTTGTTCAAAAGACCGAACTGCTGGTTGTAGAGCCACTTCCAGACCATCGCGACCGCTGCGGGCGCGCAGACCATGGGCAGGAAGAAGATCGTCCTGTAAACGGACACGCCCTTCATCTTCCTGTTGAGCAGGACTGCCAGGAGCAGCGCGATGACAACAGAAAACGGCACTTCGATGATCGCGTACTTCACGGTGTTCCAAAGAGACTGCCAGACTTCTCCGTCCGCGAGGAGCTTCGTGTAGTTGCCGAGACCGATAAAAACATTGCCCTTACCGAAGTCACCCGTCTTGCAGAATGACTGGTAAATTGTCTGAATGACCGGGTAGAAGTTGAGAACGATCAGGCCGATCATGGTCGGGAGGATAAAAGCCCACCCCCAGATGGCTTCCCGCTTCTCAGCTGCGGTCATACCTTTCTTTTTCCCCATACATTCCCTCCTTAATGTTGGTTGGATGCTTGCTTATAAACGGAACTGCGGAAACCGGATCCCGGTATTCCGCAGTTTCGGTTTACCTTACTTTACTGTGGATCACAGCTCAGTAAATGAGTCATGCAGGATCATTCGTTCGCGATCGCTTCCTCAATGATCTTCTGGGCATTGTCGCATGCCGTCGCCATAACTGCGGGATCAGAAGGATTCTGCCATGCATCCAGGAATGCGCCCTGCTGCTGAAGGGCATCTTCCCAAACAGTGGTGTTCCTGGTATAAGGTCTGAAGAACAGGTCGCCTTCTTCTTCAATTCTTACGAATGCGGAGACATCCATTCCTTCGAACGCGTTGGAGAACTCTTCGGAAACGCCCTTGTAGCCTGCCATTGTAACACCGAGCTCAGCCTGCTTCTTCTGGCCTGCCTCGTTGCAGAAATAGGAGATCAGGCTGTAAGCCTGGTCAGGCATCGCGCAGTTCGCGGAGATGGCCCAGCCGAGTCCGTTGTAAGCGCTGTAACGCTCGCCCTTGTCGCATGCGCCGTTGCCGTTGACATCCGCGTAGGGAAGCATAGCCCACTTGTAATCAGCGTGGCTCTCTGCCTTGTAGAAGGAATTGATCATCCAGGAGCCCTGAGTGATCATTCCGACCAGGTTGGACTGGAACAGGGAATCCGTGCCGGTCTCAGCTACCGTAGCCTGAGGAGCAGCGACAGTGAGGATCTTGCGGACCATTTCCATGCCGGCCTTGCCTGCATCGGAACCGATGGTCGTTCCCTTGTGATCATCCGTGATGACCTGTGCGCCGTAATCGTAGATGAGGTTGTACCAGCCGTCCTGGTTGTTGGACGTGTTGAGCGCATAGCCGTAAACGCCGTCCGCTGCGCCTGCTTCAGAGATCTTGGCAGCTGCGTTGTAGACGTCTTCCCATGTCCAGTTGTCTGTGGGAGTCTCTACGCCGTACTTGTCGAAGATCGCCTGGTTGTACAGAAGAGCGATGGTATCGTGGTCCTTGGGAAGCGCATACTGATGGCCGCCGGACTGATACAGATTCACGATGCCTTCATAATAGTTGTTCAGGTCGATCGCGTCGTCTGCTGCAATGTAATCGTCCAGGTTCAGGAGCAGATCGTTCTCCATATACATCTGCGCCGTGTTGGAGTGCATCCAGAATACGTCGGGCATCTGTCCGCCGGAAGCGCCTGCTTCGAGCAGTGTCCAGTAGTTGTCCCAGTCAACGACGTTGATCTTGACAGCGACACCGGATTCAGCGGACCATGCATCCGCGATCTCCTGAATGCCGGCCAGCTGGTTGTTGTCCCAGATGTTGACCTGGAGCGTTCCGCCTGCAGCATCGGAAGAGCCGGCGTCCGCCGCAGGTGCAGAACCGGAGCTGGAGCTCGCGCCGGAGCCGCCGCCGCACGCTGCCAGCGACAGTACCATGACTGATGCCAGTGCAAGTGATAACAGTTTCTTCATTTTCATAAACTACCCTCCTTTATGTGTTAACGGCCTGTCAGGCACAGGCCATGCCTTAACAAGAAAAGTTTAACGGCATATTCCGTAATCGAACATGGACAAATGTCGTGTCGGTATAGAAGAATGTCTCGAAACGCCGTTTTTTCGTCAAAATACCAAATAATGAGCGGTGTGCTGTGCTGAATACTGTCATTCTCCGCAATATGCGACAAATAATCCGCTGTTTCTTTGTCAATTTGTTTAAATCCCTACTGGTCCTCTTCATCTGACGGCGCGGTCCGTTCCCTGTATCTGAGCCTGTACTCGCTCGGGTTGACGCCGAATTTGGCCTTGAAGACCTTGGAGAATGCAAGCGCGTCGTCATATCCGCATTCATCCGCCACACTGCGGATCGAGTCATCCGTCCTGATGAGGAACTCGGAAGCCCTCTTCATTCTTGTCGCGATCAAAAATTCCTGAGGCGACATCCCCATCTCCTGTTTCATCAGCTTTACAAGATAGCTTCGTGAGATCCCGATCCGCTCCGCCAGTTCCCTGATCCTGATCTTTTCCCTGTAGTGGTTGCTGATATATCGTGCCGCGTACTCCGCATAGGAAATGACCTGAAGAGGAAGCTCTCCGTTCTTTCCCTGTTCTCCGTCAGCGATCAGGTCGGAAAAGAACATCATCATGTACGCGTACCTTCGCAGCTGTCCGTCAAGGTCGAGCTCTTTCGTACCGATCATCTTTCTCACGAGCTGTCCGATCTCTTCGCTCTCCCTGACTTTCACAACAGGATCGTCTTTCGTAAATCCCATGCTCTCCACGACTCTGTCTGCTGATTCACCGTGAAAACCGATCCAGCAGTAAAACCACGGATCAGACCGGTCCGCCCAGTAAGTAGTGGTCTCTCCCGGATACAGAATAAAAGCATGGTCCCTGCCGATCTTCCGTTTTTTGCCGCGGGATTCGAGCACGCCTTCTCCGTCCAGCACGACATGGATCACGTAATTGCTCCTTGCATACGGTCCGAAACTGTGCCTCGGCAGACAGTGTTCAAATCCGCAGAAATCCAGCACAAGGCCTACTCCTTCTTCTCTGTCGTTATCTCTTTTTTCTTCGAAGTAGTAGTCGCATGTATCTATGAGTTCTACTTTTCTACGTTCTTTCAATGAATTCTACCCCCGTAGCAAAATCACATGTTGCCTGCTGTCCTCTCCTTTTCTTTCTTTGTTCAATAGTATTGTAATATGCCAAAATTCAACTTATAATAGCCTTATAGGACTGTATTTATGTATATTTGACGCTTTCATACGAAATAATACATATCAGACCGCAAAAAGGTATATTTGGCCGGAAAGGACGGGATGTTTATGGCGCAGGATTTTACGATGTTCCCCAGCATGACTTTTGTTGACCTCGGCATGTACCAGTTCGGAAGGGAGGACTGCGAACCCGCCCACTCCTTCGGGCCGGCCATCAGGAACCATTACCTCTTCCACTATATCCTCGGCGGAAAGGGCATCTTCATATGGAAGGACTCGCGCGGTCACGACCACACGGAGCAGCTGCGCGCGGGGCAGGGCTTTTTGATCTCGCCCGGCCAGATCACGACCTATATCGCGGATGACCGCTTTCCATGGGAATACTGCTGGATCGAATTTGACGGACTCAGGGCCAAGGAGTCCCTGGAACTGATGGGACTCTCCGCCGGACAGCCGGTCTACAATCCGGTCCATCACGAATTCGAGGAAAAGATGAAGGAGGAAATGCTCTACATCGTCAAGAACAAAAAAGAGACGCCCTTTCACCTGATCGGACATCTCTATGTTTTCCTCGACGCGCTTACCCGCTCGGTCACGGACTACCGCCCGGCCAATTCCAAAGTCCGGGATTTTTACATCAAAGAGGCTCTCGCCTATATCGACAACAACTATATGCATGACATTTCCGTGGAAGACATCGCGGAAAGCTCAGGGCTCAACCGCAGCTACTTCGGCAAGATCTTCCGGGAATCGGTCGGAAAGACGCCCCAGGAGTTCCTGATCGGATACCGCATGATCAAAGCCGCGGAGCTCCTGCGCCTGACTCAGTATCCTGTAGGTGAGATCGGGTGCGCGGTGGGCTATCCCAACCAGCTGCATTTCTCACGCGCCTTCAAGAGCGTCTACGGCATGTCTCCGAGGAACTGGAGAAAACTCAACACCGATCCGAAAAAAAAGTGACAGGGGGACTGTCCCCTTGTCACTTCTCGTTCAGCAGATATCAGGGGGAACTGTCCCCCTGTCACGTCACATTACACTCTTTTGAACAGGATCTGCAGCGCCGTGTACTCGCCGGCCGGCACAGGCATCGGGAGCCCGGCCTGCATCAGCGCGTCCGCGGGATAGATCCTGCCGCTCTCTTCATCCCGGTACATGGCGCCGGATTCAAGTCCCCTCATGCGCACATAGGTGACCGGCCTGTTCCCATGGATCTCAAGATTCACCACATTCAGCAGCGCCTCGCTCTTATCTTCCGATACGAACGCCCATGCCGCGCACTCGCCGTCGAACGGATCCGTAAGGCGGTGATAGCTGCCTTCATGGATCAGTCCTGCCAGCTGCTTCCTCCTTGCGACCTGTCCGCGGATCTCTTCCTTCTCCTCTTCCGAAAGCTTTTCGGGATTGAGTTCATAGCCGAACGTGCCGGACATCGCCACGATCCCTCTGGTATTAAGGGGCGTCACTCTCCCGTTCTGTTCATTGGGACAGATAGAGACATGCGCGCCGACACAGCTTGCGGGATATCCGAAGGAAGTCCCGTACTGGATCCTTAACCTGTCGATCGCGTCAGTGTTGTCGCTGCACCAGATCTGCGGTGTGTAATACAGCATGCCCGCGTCGAAACGGCCGCCGCCCCCGCTGCAGCCCTCGATCAGCATATCGGGATATCTCTGCCCGAGCCTCTCCAGGAAGTCATAGAGCCCGAGGATGTAATCGTACAATACTTTCCCCTGGTTCCCTGCTGTCGCGGAATAGACATCCGCTATGCTCCGGTTGTAATCCCATTTGAGGTAATCCACCGTCCCCATGTCGAGGACCTTGCAGATGCTCTCGAAGATAGCGTCAACTACTTCTTTGCGGGAGAAATCCAGAACGAGCTGGTGCCTTCCCCTGACAGGCTTCCTGCCCGGGATCGCCAATGTCCAGTCGGGATGCGCCCTGTAAAGATCGCTCTCTTCACTCACCATCTCAGGCTCCACCCAGATGCCGAACTTCAGTCCTTTTCTGTGGACCCAGTAGATCAGTTCCTGCATCCTGCCCCCGAGCTTTTCTTCGTTGACATACCAGTCGCCGAGGCTCGACATGTCGTCATTCCGCTTTCCGAACCATCCGTCGTCGAGCACCAGCATATCCATACCGAGAAGGGATGCCTGTTCGGCCAGCGCCAGAATATCGGCGCCGTCGAAATCCATATAGTAAGCTTCCCAGCTGTTGAGAAGGACCGGACGGATCTCATCGCGCCATTTACCGCGGCACACATGCTTCCTGATGCAGGCCTGAAGGTTATTGGACAGCTTTTCCAGGCCTTCGGAAGAGTAACTCATGATCACTTCGGGAGCCGTAAAGGTCTCACCGGGCATAAGGGGATAAGAGAACTTCTCCTGCATAAGTCCCAGCTGCATCCTTGTCTGGCCGAACTGGTCCATGCCCGCGCAGCCGCTGAAGCCGCCGCTCCATACGAACTGCATCGCATAGCAGCCTCCCGCTGTCTCGGTCGTCTCCGGGTCCGCGAGGATCATCATGGGATTGAACTGGTGGGAAGATGTCCCCCTCCTGCTTCCGATCATCTGCTCCATGTGCGCGACAGGAGTTCTCTGGAAATTGCGCTCCATGGCATGGCGTCCGTAGAAGGTGATCAGGTCGTAATTTCCGTAGACCCGGTCAAAGCTCGCGCTCATGACTTTTTCCAGCCTGACCTCTTCACCGGAAGTATTCGTGATCAGCACGCTCCTGGTGATAATGTCAAGCTCCGGCAGAACGCCGTAAAGAAGCTTTGCTTCCAGCATGCCCGCTGTGTCCTCAAGAACGATCTCCAGCGTCTGCGCCTCATTTTCCGCGGCGTATACGGCAGGAAGTCCGCACAGCGCGTACTTGCCGTCGATCACCCGGAAGCTCCGGAACCGCAGGTCGCAGGACACGGCACCGTTTCCATACTCCGCGATCAGCGCGGGGCTCCTCATATCGCCGGTCCCCGAGACCGGGAACTCCTGCGGAAGGAAATCCAGTGAATAGGTGCGGTCTTCACCGGCATCATTGATGTTGCCCGCAAAGGCCCTGTCCCCGTATGTCAGAAGGTATTCCATTGAGCCTTCCGTTCTCCGTCCGTAATAAAGATGAAGAAGAACGCCATATCTGTCCGCCTTCATCTGGTATGTCGTATTCTTAGTATGGATCGTAAACAGTCTTCCGTTTTCCTGAACCGTGATCGCCATATCTGCCTCTTTCTCCTCAATTCTCTTTCTTCAGGTCAATCTGTGTTTAAGAATATGTTGTCATACAGACGTATTTTACTTTTCCGTACCGGCTTCATCTATAGCAAAATCAAGCGCTTTTATATCTTTGTTGACACAATAGAGGAATAAGCGGCAGTTAAATTGCATTTTGGTATAAAACAGGGAATGCAGCCCAAATAAAATGATTCTGTTAGGGTGGCGTCCTTTTAGGGACGCGGGATGGATGGGCACGGTGAGAAGGTATTGAATTCGCGGAGTTTCTCTATGATCCTTCCTGCGCTCCGGAGGGGGGAACCGCTGCTAAACTCACCGGCTGCTTCTTTTGACCAGCCGGTTCAGACAACGCTGCTTTCGGGCTGCCGGAAGCAGCCCTCATCCCCCCTCCTGCGCTTGTACGGATCATGAGAAACTTGCCGCTCATTCAAAACCTTTCTCCCCGTGCCCATCCATCCCTCTTCCGAAGACTGAACCGCCCTTCACACTCATTATTTCTCAGGGCGTAATTCCCGCATAACAAGAACCGGACATAAAGCCCGGTTCCTGTATAGTTCGTATTTAAAATAGGTTGCGTACGTTGCGGTAAGGATCAACCTTAGCGCGTGCGGCA
>CAMOXN010000078.1 GCA_946629175.1 uncultured Lachnospiraceae bacterium
AAAGCGGCTGCCGCAGAAAGGAGGACGCTGTGCAGAACGTCAAAGTGATCATCGGAGCATCTTACGGTGACGAGGGAAAAGGGCTGGCGACAGACTTTTTCGGGGCGCGGGAGAAAGGGGACGTGATCAACGTCCTGACCAACGGCGGCCCGCAGCGCGGGCACACCGTAGAGCTCGCGGACGGCCGCAGGCACGTGTTCCGGCATTTCGGGGCGGCTTCTTTCCGCCGGGCAGCGACGTATTACGCGGAGCAGTTCCTCATTAATCCGATGGAATTTGTCCGCGAATACGACGAGCTCGCAAGAACAGACCGGCAGCCCGAAGCTTTCATGCACCCCGCCTGCCGGTTCACGACGCCGTGGGATATACTGGTGAACCAGGCCGCGCAGGAGCTGCGCGGCATCAACAACAGCTGCGGATACGGGATCTGGGAGACGGTCCTCAGGTACATGCGCGGGTCCGGGATACCGTTCAGCGTTTTTGCGGCCATGGACCGGGACGACCGGGTCGCGTACCTCCGGCGGTTGAGGGACGGCTATTTCGTGAAGAGGCTGGCAGAGCTCTGCGCGGGGACGCCGGAATTCTTCCTGGCGGACGACCTGCTCTGTCATTTTGAGGAAGACTGCGAGACAATGCGCATTCTGTGCCCGGCCCGGGGGGAGGACTATTTTGGCAGTTTTCGGACAGTGCTGTTTGAAAATGCCCAGGGGCTCCTGCTGGACGGGAACATCAGGGGGCAGGAGGAAATCACGACGCCTTCCACGACCGGGGCCGGCAGGGTCTTTCATACTATTGAAAGGGTGTTCAGCGGCGCGGAGGTCGAAGTATGTTATGTAACTCGCTCGTACCTTACAAGGCACGGAGATGGTATAATGGAGAACGAGATCAGAGGAGAAGACATAAAAAGGCTTCTCCCGGACGTTAAAGCTGACCTGACCAATGTGGAGAACAGGTACCAGGGCGCGCTGCGGTACGGACTGGCGGACGCGGGGCTCCTCGCGGAGCGGATCGGGGCGGACTTCGCGCGCTGCAGCTATATTCGAGGCAATGACTGTGCGGATGGCGCGGTCAATACACGCGGTGCCGGAAGGACTGGCGCAGTCCGCCTGAAGAATACATACCGCCCGTCGGTCATGGTCACGCATATGAACGAGTACTCCGGGATCGATACCGGCCTTCTGGCCGATCGTTTCGGCACGGTCTACCTGTCGGACGGCAGGACCGGCGCGGATGTCCACGTCAGCCCGCTCCGGTAGAGACGGGCAGGCCTGGCCGCCCGCTCGTGAAGTCCGACACGGACACGTCCGGATCTTACACGAAATGAGAAAGGACTTATACCAGCCGTGCAGTTATCAGAAGAATTGTTCTTAAAGGAATATGATCCGTCGCAGTTCGAGCGGCCTTCCGTAACGGTCGATATCCTCGTCATGACGGTGCTTGAGCGGAAGCTCCACCTTCTCCTGGTAAGGAGGAGCGAGCTTCCTTTTCTCGGGAAATGGGCGCTCCCCGGCGGGTTCCTGAAGATGGACGAATCAGCGGAAGAGGCGGCAGCCAGGATCGTACTGGCCAAAGCGGGTGTCAGCGGCGCGCATCTGGAGCAGCTCTACACTTTTTCTTCCGTTGAGCGCGATCCGCGGACAAGGGTCCTGTCGATCGCTTACCTGGCCACAGTCCCGTACGGGAAACTGAAATTCGCGGCGGGAGACAGCGTAGACAATGCTTCTCTGTATGCCGTAGACGGCATTTCGGGAGACGGTATTGATACAGGCTCCGAGGACGCGTTCGCGTCGGATGACAGTGAACTTGTCCTTACGTCGCCGGACGGGAACGTGATCACCGGCAGGGATCTGGCTTTTGACCATGAGATGATCATAAGGACTGCCGTCCTGAGGATGCGCGGCAAGATCGGCTACACAGATCTGGCCTTCGGCTTTCTGGAAGACCCGTCCGCTTTTACCCTTACAGAGCTGCGGCACATCTATGAGGCTGTTCTCGGCCGCCCGCTTGACGTGGGCAATTTCCGCCGGACGATCAAAAGGGATTATGAGTCGGCAGGAAAGATCACGGAGCGGGGGCTTGAAAAAGGTTCTGTCGGAAGGCCTGCCATGCTGTACCGAACCAACAAATAAGGAGCAACGATAATCCAATGTATCCGGTCCATGATAAACCGCCGGCCGTTCACTCTTTTGACCGGCTGGACATGCTGTGGGAGAGATATCCGCAGTACCACGACTTCACGGTCTTCTCCACGCTCGACGAGCTGCTGGAGGAGCATGAATCCTACCGGGAAGAGTTCGACGACGCCATGCGGGAGGAATACGACATGAAAGCCTGCGGGGAGTTCCTCGTGCAGCTTTCCTGGGCGGATCTCCCTTACCGCTACGCGGCGCGGAGGGCCATCGAGGCGGCTTCTCCTTTCCCGGAAAACACATATGTGAAGGCCTTCATGGACCAGTTCGCGGATCTTGACACGGACCGGAAGGCCTGTTTTCTGTTCCCTGAGAGTTTCACCACGCAGTTCTTCGTGGTCACGGAAGTGTGCAGGCGCGCGGAGCGGTTCCACCCGATCAGGAATATCCTGCCCGACGAGGAGACGGTGCATTATCTGGCGGTCTTTGACAAGGAGAACATGGATGACGTGCTCCTTATGTACCACCTGCTCTACACGAACAGGTCCCAGGACCTGACGGAGGGGTACTCGCTCTACGACTATTCGCTTCCCTGGTACCAGAATCATCTGAGGGCGGACGGAGTCGTTCTCCGATCGCCTTACCTTCCGGACAAAATAGCGAAGTACCAGGGTAATCTCCCCTTCTACCACAATCCGTCCAAGACCGTTCATGTAAGGCGCAATATCGAGCATATGCTGGAATGCGGTTACTTTTCATCCGAACTTGAGCTGTTCTTCAACCTGACCCGGGTCATCATGCCGCTCTTTCACTGGTGGTATCAGGATCTTGCCCTGTACGAGGAAAAAGACGGGCTTCGCACCAACTGGCGCCTGGAGCGGACGAGGATCCGGACGCGCCTCACGGCGGAAGGGGTGATCAGGCCCAAATGGAAGAACGAGCTGACGCTGTTCCACGCTGTGCGGAAAAGATATCCGGACACGCTGTATCAGTACCGGCCGGACTGGCTCGGCAGGCAGAGCCTGGATCTCTTTGTCCCGTCTCTTATGACGGCGATCGAATATCAGGGGATCCAGCACTACAGGCCGGTCGGCTTTTTCGGCGGGGACGAGGCGCTGCAGCTCAGACAGGAACTGGACGAGCGCAAAAAGCAGCTGTGCGCGGAAAATGACGTGCGGCTGATCGAATGGCCGTATGACCTGGAGCCCACTGACAGGAACGTGAGGCAGATGCTTGAACAGGAACGTGAAGCGAATGCATGGACAGGAACGTGAAGCGAATGACACGGGATCATGTGAGGAGTCATGACAATGAAAAAGATCAAAGAGTACGGATCCCTTTCCGGGGCGGTCAAGGACCTCTTCGGGGAGTCCCGCTATGTGGAAAAACGGAGTTATGTTTCAGGGGGCGATATCAACGAAGCCTGTGTGCTCACGCTGGACGACGGATCCCTTGTGTTCATGAAGTCCAATGCTGTCTCTTCGCTGCCTAATTTCAGAGCGGAAGCCGCAGGACTTAATGAGATCCGGAGGACGGGAGCGATCGGCGTGCCGGAAGTCCTGGGAGCAGGCACCGATGAGGGGATTTCTTTCCTTCTTATGGAGTACATCATCGGCGGACGGCGCGTCAGAAGTTTCTGGGAGACTTTCGCTGCAGAGCTGGCTGCAATGCACAGCGCGGAGGTGTCCGGGACCGGGGAGTACGGCTTTTTCGAGGACAACTGGATCGGCTCGCGCAGGCAGAGCAACACCCCGCACAGCAAGTGGATCCCTTTTTTCCGCGACTGCAGGCTCGCCCCGCAGTTCAATGCCGCGGCACGGTATTTTTCAACAGAGGACGTGAAGAGGATCGAATACCTTCTTTCTCATCTGGATCGTTTCCTTGCGGAGCCCGAAAGGCCTTCGCTCGTACACGGCGACCTGTGGTCCGGGAACATGATCACGGGAAATGACGGGAAGGGGTGGCTCATTGATCCCGCCGTATATTACGGGCATCCTGAGATCGACATCGCCATGACGGAACTGTTCGGCGGATTCCCGCCGGCTTTTTATGAGGCCTATAAAGAAACGGGAATGTTGCAGCCCGGGTATGAAGACCGGAAGGAGCTTTACGACCTGTATCAGCTGCTGAACCACCTGAACATGTTCGGCAGCGGGTACCTGCCGGGCGTGAAGAGAATTGTGAAGAAATATGCAGGGTGAGAAGTCAGGGGCTGCCACACCAAGCACAGGTCTGATTCCTGTGCGCGTGTGGCAACCCCTTTAAAGTCCGTTAATTCTCAATTTTGTCTTCAGCCCCGCGAGGCAGCCAGGAAGACAGCTCCGTGTCATCAGCCGTGTTATACGGCCCGTAAAGCGTCACTCCGTATCAACAGCCTTGTTGTACCTGCCGGTCGGAATACACTCAAAGTGAACGATGTCCCTGGCCCAGCCCGGCGCGTCAGAAATGATGACGCCGTGTCCCGCCGCGCATTCAACGACCTCGCCGTTCCCGATGTAGATCATGACGTGGCTGTTCTGCGGCTTTGTTCCTTCACCTGTGCAGATGATGTCTCCCGGCACCGCGTCATCAACGTCGGAACCGATGTTGTAGGCGCCCGGATAACACGAATCGTCATTGCCCCACTCGTATGAGTGGATGAACTCGTCCCCTACGAGACCGTATCTGAACAGAACATGGTAGACGAACCAGCTGCAGTCCGTAGCTCCGCCGTAATGCAGTTCCTCGAATCTCTCCCCGTCAGGATCAGTGTTGTTCTGCGAGGAAGCGTAATCGATCTCACCGACCCACTGGCAGGCGTAGTCCAGCATTTCCTGAACATCGTCTTCCGACCACGGGGTGGACACGTCGTATTCGAATTCCCTGTATGAATCAGCAGAAGCTGAGACGGGGAACATAAGGAACACCATTATCATTGACATTACAAGACAGATCGATCTCTTCACTTTCATTACTCCTCCGGCTCTTCGTGTTAATAACGACGCTTACTATAATACCACAAATGACGGCATTTTGAACAACAATACGACAGTTTTTTTGGTCAGTGTGTTGAGCGCCCCGCCTCCCGGCAACATCGTTACGGGTAAAAATATGTACTTTTTCACGGTCTTAACAGCGGATTGCCCGAACATAGTGCAAATTATTGACCAATGTGTTAAGATGTTCTGGTAAGGAGGTAATTGGATGCGCAGGAAGAGAAGCACTGTATGGTTGTTAATGATCCTGATTTGTCTCCAGTCGCCGATCCGGGCGCTGGCGTCGGACGTTACCCGCGGCAGCACGCAGCGGGAAGCGCAGAAGGAAGAAAATGCCGCAGGGGATGTAGAAAACGCGGCAGATGAAAAATCGGAATTTGAGGAATCGGAATTCATAACATCGGAATCCATTTCAGAAATCACATCAGAAGACGTGTCGGAATTCACATCAGAATTCATAACAGAAGACATGACAGAGGAAACGCCGGAGTACCTTCCGGAAGAGAGCAGCGGTTTACGGGAAAGTGAAGAAGCGCAGGAAGAGTATGAGCAGGAAGAGGCTCTTTCTGAAACAGAATCGGAGATTTCAAGCGAAAGTGTCTCCGAAGCGGCTGATATTGCGTTTTCGGAAGAAACGGCCGCTGCGGATGGCGAAACTGCAGATGACGTGACAGATATTGTAGAGACGGACCCTGCCGCCGCAGAAGTACAGAATACGGCAGCGGATGCCGTACTGGAGAGCGGAGGGACCGGCTGGCGCACGGATGGCGGCAGGAAATTCTATTATTTCGAGGACGGCACCCCGGCGCGCGGAGTCACGGCGATCGGCGGTATTAAATATCTGTTCGATCCTGTTACAGGTGAACTGATGACAGGCCTTGTCAGGATCGATGGGGCGGTATATTACGGAGATAATAACGGAAAGATGCGGACGGGATGGTGTACCGTCGACGGAAAGAGTTATTATTTCACGGATGACCGCTATTCAGAGTATAAAGAAAGTGATGAAGGAAAGCGCCTGAGCGGGTTCGTATATATCGGGGGCGACCGGTATTATCTGATGAATAAAAACATGGCCGGTTACATGGAAGCGGACTTTGCCGCAATGGCAGCGGGCTGGCAGACCATCGGCGGATACGTGTACTATATGGATCCGAAGACCGGCGTCATCGCGACGGGGTTCCGTGAGATCGACGGGAAACTGTATTATTTCAACAAGACCGGATCGAGGCCGCTCTTCAACGGATGGAGGACGATCGACGAAAAAAGGTATTACTTCAATGGCGACTATAGCGTCCAAAGGGGCATTTCGACGATCGACGGAGCAAGATATTACCTGGATCCCGTTACCGGGGAAGCTGCAGGCGGCTTTATGACGGTAAACGGGAGAGTGTACTATTTTGCCGATGAAAGGTACAGCTCCTTTAACAGATCGATCACCGGACTGAGACTGACAGGGTTCAATGTGATCGGCGGAAAGACGTATTTCTTCATAACCTCGTCTCTGTCCGGATACAGGAAAGAAGATTACGCGTCCATGGCAACGGGCTGGCAGACGATCAACGGCAAGAGGTACCGCTTCGAAGCGAACGGGGTAATGGACATAGGCTGGCACAATATCGACGGGTACAGATACCATTTCACGAACGGTGTCATGGATAATGCCTGGAAGGTGATCGCGTCCAGGACCTACCACTTCACCGACGGGAAAATGGACACGGGATGGAAGACGATCTGCAACAGGCTCTACTACTTCTATAAGGACGGACATATGCAGGAGACCGGCAGAGTGCTCATAGACGGAAAGATGTGCGCGTTCGACAGGAGCGGAATATGTACGTCCAAGAGTTCGACGATCAATGATGTAATAAACTACGCGGTCAGGTGGGTCGATAAGATCCCCTACAAGTCTTCGGTCACGAAGAACGACCCGGATGAAGAAAGGAAGATGGAACTGAAAGAAGGGCGCGGATCGGACTGTTCCTGGTTCGTGTTCAACTGCCTGGCAAAATACGGATATCTGAGTGAATTCGTCCACTCCTATGAGTGGGGCAGCAAGCCCTCCTGCTATCCGAATGCGAAAGAGATCGGAAGAGACGTCTCTAAAGCCAGGCCCGGCGACGTTATATGCTATGCATACGGGAGCGGCACAAGGGTGCCATCCAATTCCCATGTCTCCATTTATATCGGGAACGGACGGGAGGTACACTGCGCAAGCGGCAAAGGCGTGATCATATCATCTGTTCAGAACAGCAATATCATCAATATCGTGCGATTCAGTAATTAGGAAAAGAGTTGACGGCCTGGGCCGCCGCGCCGGAAATAACAGATCAGGGCGGCGGCCTTCGCATTTTCGGAGAGATAGCGCAGGATGCTTCATAGGGGATCGGGAGGTGAATGAATGAGCATAAGACGTATAACAGCATGCGCGCTGGCTCTGATGATCTGTTTGCGGACGCCGGTATGCGCGTCAGCGGCAGATGTGAACAGCTTAGGTAATGAGCAGGAAATTACAGCCGTTGAGGGG
>CAMOXN010000079.1 GCA_946629175.1 uncultured Lachnospiraceae bacterium
TCCACGGTCTTGCACTTCTCGGTGCAGTACTTGCACCTTGTGTGGAACTTGCACCCCGACGGCGGATTGGCCGGCGAAGGAATGGAGCCTTCCAGGACGATCCTCTTCATGCCGGCATGCGGATCCGGGATCGGGATCGCGGAGAACAGCGCCTGCGTGTAAGGATGCAAAGGATTCCTGAAAATATCCTTCTTGTCGCCGTACTCGACGAGGTTCCCGAGATACATGACGCCTACGGAGTCCGAAATGTGCTCGACGACCGACAGGTCGTGAGAGATGAAGAGATAACTCAGCTTTCTCTGCTCCTGCAGTTTCCGAAGCAGGTTGATGATCTGCGCCTGGATGGAAACGTCCAGTGCGGACACCGGCTCGTCGCAGACCACAAATTCCGGGTTCAGAGCGAGGGCTCTCGCGATGCAGATCCTCTGCCGCTGTCCGCCCGAGAACTCGTGGGGATAGCGTGATTTGTGGAAAGGCTGCAGGCCGCAGTCGTCCATGACCTTGTCCACGTAATCGTCATACTCCGCGCGGGAGACCAGTCCGTGCTCCCTGACCGCTTCGCCGATGATCTCGCCGACCGGAAGACGCGGCGAGAGCGATGAGAAGGGATCCTGGAAGATGATCTGCATCTTGGTGCGCAGCGCACGCATATCACTCTTGGATACATCATAGACTTCCTGTCCGTTGAACAGGACCTGTCCTGCTGTCTTTTCTCCCGCGAGGCGCAAAATAGTGCGGCCCGTCGTGGTCTTGCCGCAGCCGGATTCTCCGACCAGGCCCATCGTGGTGCCCCGCTTGAGGTTGAAGGTGACGCCGTCTACGGCCTTGACATTCCCTACGACGCGGTTCATCATGCCGCCCTTGATTGGGAAATACTTCTTGAGGCCGTTGACCATCAGAATGTACTGCGGGTCATAGGTGACGGGAGTAAGTGTACTCACGTTTTCGTTCGCCATCAGATCTCCCCTCCTTTCTCTCCGCCTTCCTTCAGCTCGCCGGCTGCCGCCTGCATCTGCGCGAGCAGCGGATTCTTCGCTGACTGCTCTACGAGATCCCTGTAGGCCTCGTAAGCGCGGTAGCAGCTCACCTTGTGCGTATCGGAGAGCGAGATCTCACAGGGATACTCGCCGTCACAGCACGGAAGCCGCATCTCGCAGCGGTCACGGAAGTAGCAGTAATCCGGCATGTTGATGGGGTTGGGCACCTTGCCGGGGATGGAATAGAGCTCGTCCACTTCCCTTCCGACGACCGGTTTGGATGCCATGAGTCCAATGGTATAAGGGTGTGCAGGATGATAGAAAATATCCTCCGCCGTGCCCTTCTCGATCACGCGCCCCGCGTACATGACGACGACATAGTCCGCCATCTCCGCGATGACGCCCAGGTCGTGGGTGATCAGCATGATCGAGGAATTGATCTTGTCCTTGAGGTCGCGCAGAAGGTCCAGGATCTGCGCCTGGATCGTAACGTCCAGCGCCGTCGTGGGCTCATCAGCGATGATGACCTTGGGGTTGCAGGCAAGAGCCATAGCAATAACGATACGCTGCCGCATACCGCCGGAGAGCTCGTGAGGGAACATGGAATAAACGCCTTCGCTGTTCGCGATACCGACCATTTCCAGCGCCTTGATCGTGCGCGCCTTGATCTCCTCTTTGCTCTTTCCTTCGCCGTCGTGCAGCTCAATGACTTCGTCGACCTGGTCTCCTATGCGGAAGACCGGGTTCAGGGATGTCATCGGTTCCTGGAAGATCATGGAGACCGCATTGCCTCTGAGCTTCTGCATGCGCTCCTGGGTGATCTGCGAGATGTCGTACGCCTTGCTGCCCAGATTGAGACGGATATGTCCGGAGACGATCTGTCCCTGCGGCCTCTGAAGGAGCTGCATCAGCGAGAGGGATGTGACCGATTTGCCGCATCCGGACTCGCCTACAACGCCAACGGTCTTGCCGATCGGGACGTCGAAACTGACGCCGTCCACGCTTTTGACCGTGCCTGCGTCCGTGAAGAAGTAGGTGTGCAGGTCGTCAAATTCCACCGCGTTGGCGGGGTCGCGCATCGTGGTCAGGTACTCTTCCTCCGGCACGTTCTTGCGTTTCCATTTCTTCTCCATCTCGCCGGTGATCTTGCGGTTCGCCTTGGAGATGGCCCGTATTTCTTTACCTGAGAGGTATCCCGCTTCTTTTTTCTTAGCCATACGCCCCTCCTTTACCGTTTCATCTTCGGGTCAAATGCATCTCTGAGGCCGTCGCCCACGAGGTTGAAGGCGAGCACCGTTGCCAAAAGACAGACGCCTGCAGGGATCCAGATAAACCAGTAATTCGTAAGGACATAAGTGTCGTTGACGTCGTTGATGATGTTGCCCCATGACGCGAACGGGAACTTGACGCCGAGGCCCAGGAACGACAGCGTAGCTTCCGTGATGATGGTCGAGCCGAGGCTCATGGTCATCGTGACGATCAGCTGAGGAATGACGTTCGGGATCAGGTGCCGGAAGATCCGGCGCGACGCGCGGATACCGGTCGCCTCAGCCGCTGTCATGAACTCCTGCTCGCGGAGCGAGAGGATCTGGCCTCTGACCAGTCTCGCGATGCCGGGCCATCCGAGGAAGCCCAGGATCAGCATCAGATAGAGCATTCGGATCTGCGGGTCAATTCTCATGGCATCCATCGCCGCGCCGAGGATGATGATGATCGGCATCGAAGGGATGCAGTAGAAAATATCGACGATACGCATGATCAGGTTGTCGACCCAGCCTCCGCAGTAGCCGGAAAGGCCGCCGAGAATGACGCCGATCACCGATTCAATGAACACGACGATAAAACCGATGTAGAGGGAGACGCGGCCGCCGTACATAAGACGGGTCAGCATGTCCATGCCGTTCCTGTCGGTTCCCAGAGGGTGCTCCTTCGTGGGCTCGTGGTAGGTGTCAAATACCCTGGTCTCCACGATCTGCATGACGGAATAGCTCTTGTTGGCTGCGTCGTAGTCGATCGTGTACTCTGCTGTGGTCCCATCCTCATCCGTGAAGACGAAGTCGAAGTTTCCGGCTTCGATCGCCTCAAGGAGCTGTGCCTTGAAGCTCTTGGTCAGATGCACGTCCGACATGATCGGCTGCACGACATAGCGGCTCGCGTATGCGATCTCCGTGTCGCCGTCGAGGACTGTGCCGTCCTCTGTGACGGTGTAGGTCTTGCCCTCGTATTCGAAGGTCTTATCTCCGCCGGAAGCTGCAGGAACTGCTGCGGGCGCTTCTGCTGCTGCCGCTGCAGGCTCTTCTGCCGCTGCCTCTGCTGCTGCAGGCTCTTCCGCCGCTGCCGCCGCGACTGTCGCCGCAGTATCAGCAGCCTCTTCCGAAGGTGCTGCTTCCGCAGGTGCCGCTTCCTCCTGTGCCGCATCGTTAGTCACGGCCTTGAGGATCGCGAACTGGAAGCCGAACGGAATTTTGGCGCCGGCTTCCGCGGCCGTGACGACATCGAATGTCGCAACGGCGATCAGCTCACTGCCGTCCTCGCTGTAAATGCCGTAGAAGTCCTCTCCTTCCTTGACGATGGAGTAGGTCGTGCCGCCGGCCTCAAAAGTCGGGGCGTTCTTCTTGGCCGCCATAACGAATTTGGCCTGCGCGACGGAGGGGAACTTGGCGCCTTCCGCACTGGTATAGCGGTATTCCGTGTTCTCCTTGATCGCTGCGTACTGCTTCTTCTGCTCGTTGTTGCGGTAGAACAGCTGGTCCTCTTTGTAAGGAGTGATCGCACCGCCGATGAAACTGAACACGAACATGAAAGCCAGGATAATGAGGCCTGTGACAGCCACACGGTTCCTTAAAAAACGTCTCAGGACGAGCGCGCCGGGGGACAAAGTCCTGACACGGCGGTCGTCGTTCAGGGAGAACTGCGTCTCCTCATTCGGATCGGGCTTAGATCCGTCCATAGGATGCGCGCCCGCGGGATTGTTGTTCATATCAGAAGGAGCGTCCTGACCCAATAATTTGTTATCTTCATTCATTGCGCTTCCTCCTTTCTATGCTATGCGGACGCGGGGGTCTACCACCGCGTACAGGATATCCGAGATCAGGTTACCAAGCAGTGTCAGCACTGCCATGAACACCAGGTAGAACATCGAGAACGGAATGTCGCCCGCTACCATCGACTGGTAGGAGACATAGCCGATTCCCGGAATGGAATACAGTGTCTCCGTGATCAGCGCGCCGGCGAACAATCCGGGCAGGGAGCCACCCAGCATGGTGACCAGCGGGATCAGCGTATTGCGGAAAGCGTGGTGATAGATGACCTTGCTCTCCGACAGTCCCTTCGCGCGGGCCGTACGGATATAATCCGCGTTGAGGACTTCCAGCATGTTGGTCCTGGTGTAACGCATGAGCGATCCGATACTGATGACGACCAGCGTGACGATCGGCAGCACCAGATGATGCGCGCGGTCCCAGAACTGGCCGGCAGCTGAAAGATTCTCATAATTTCTTCCGATGAGTCCGCCCAGGTCGAACCAGCCCAGCTTCACGCAGAACAGGAGTTTTAAGAGGGACGCGAAGAAGAAGGTGGGCAGCGAGAAACATGCCAGCGCCACGATCGTGATCGTGTAGTCCACCTTGGTGTACTGCTTGGTCGCCGCGATGACGCCAAGCGGGATGGCGATGAGGATCTCAAGGATGAACGCGATACCGCCCATGATGAAGGAGATCCACACGGAATCCTTGAATTTTTCCACTACGGGGACCGTCCATCTCCAGCTGTCTCCGAAATCACCGCGGATCGCTCTTCCGCACCATGCGAGGAAACCGGGGATGATCCCCTTGTCCATGCCGTAAGTAGCGCTCAGCTGCTCCATCCACTCGTCGAAGCTCTTGGAGCCGGGCTGCATGGACTTCTGCCTTGCGACCTGCTCCAGGTAAGATGTGGGCAGGCTGCGCATCAGCACATAAATGATGAACGCGACGAAGATCAGTATGAACACGGATATGATCAGTCGCTTGATAATATACTTTTTCACGGATATACCTCCGGATCGTGATCAAAATCAAATAGTGTGACGAGGGGATTGTCCCCTTGTTACCTCCTCAGATAATGTGACAGGGGGGACTGCCCCCCCTGTCACCTCTTCAGATTACTTCATCTCAATATTCTCAATTTCGCTCATCCATCCATAGTAGGTGGTGATATCCGGTGTCACAGTATCGACGTTAACGCGCTCCGTGCTGAAGATGATCGCGTTCTGTCTCTGATATACAGGGATCTCGCAGGCCCAGTCAATGATCGTGTCAAGGCAGGCCTTATACATCGCTTTTCTGTACTCCTGATCCGTTGATGCTCTCGCTTCGAGGATCATCTCATCGAGTTCTTCGTCCTCGATCTTGTACATGTAGTTGGATCCGCCGGGCTCAGCGCCGCCGTTCGCGATGTCGCTGTAATAGATCTGGTACATGTCGGGATCGGGCGTCGCGCCCCATGCTGCGCACCACATATCGACCTGACCGGCTTCAAGGCCTGTCCACAGGTCGCTGGAGTTGGTAAGGTCAGTGACGATGAGGTTGATGCCGAGGTCGGCAAGCGCTTCCTTGGCCAGTGTCAGGATCATGAAAGAAGGATGATCGCCGGTGCCGTCCGCAGGGATCTGGACCTCATACTCAAGCGCTGCGCCTTCGGGGGCCGCTGTGACCTTTCCGTCCGCTACCGTATAGCCCGCCGCCTCAAAGAAGCCGAGGGCAGCTGCCTTGGCCGCTGCATATTTTGCATCCGCGTCCATGTCGGAGGTGTAGATCGGATTGCCTTCCACATCCGTGGAGAATGCGATCTGGTAACCGTCGTCTGTCGGCTGGGGAGCCGCCCAGGAGGTATTGGAGATCGGATAGTTGATCACGGATGCTGCCTCGCCGTAGTAGGAGTCGATCGCGACATCCCTGTAGACGGAGAAAATAGTCGCGAATGCGCGGCGAAGGTTCTTGGAAGCTTCGGAAGCAGGCTCGCCGCCCACACATACGTTGTGGGAGTTGATGCCGATATAGCCGTATCCGAGGTTGTCGACAGTGCTGGTCGTGATCTTGTCGCCTGAGAGCTCTCCGCCGTTCTCCTTGGAGATCGCTGCTGCAGCGTCGAGATGGAAGGAAGGATCTGTGATATCGATCGTGCCGGTGACGACGCCATTGAGCTTATCCTGGTCCTGTACTTCGCGGAAATTGACATATTTGGTCTTCGGCGCGCCCTTGAAGTAGTTCTCGTTGGCCTCGAAGTTGACTACGCCGTTCTCGAACTTCACGAATTTGTAAGGGCCTGCACCAAGGGGCTGCGTGGTCTTCGCGCGGATCAGGCTGAGATCGCCCTTGGGGAATCCGAAGGAATTGTTGTCATAATCGAACTGGGCGGGATCGCCGTAGTAATGAAGCGGAGCGATCGAGAAAGTCAGCTGATAGATCAGGGTCGCGTCGACCTTGGTGGCCACGACGCGCATGCTGTAATCGCCGGTCTTCTGGATACCGGAGATATTGGGAGCGGAATCACCTGTCTCGACGCCTACAGTGTACTCCTGATAGCTGGGCATCAGGGTCTCGATCGTGGAACCGGCGTTCTCTTTGCCGACCATCGCGGCGATGTCGCCGTCATATGCCTCGACCATCTTGTCAAAAGCATCTGCCGCTGTTACGCCTTCATCCAGGGTGTAGCCCCAGTTCGCGAGGCATGCCGCGACGGAATCCTCTGCCTGGTTGTAGCCTGCCGCCTTGCAGTAGTCGCAGATCTCATTGACGAAGGTCTCCTTCATGCCATCGACTTCCGACCAGAACTTTTTCTGCTGCTCCTCAGTCCAGTATGTGAAATCCGTATTGTCCCTGCCTGCCTTCTGAATGAGGTTGAACAGGGTTTCCATTCCGCTTCTGTAAGCTTCCATGCCTTCGATTGGCTGGGAGAAAAGAGTGGTGGATCCGTCGTAAGTGGGATCACAGAAAACGTACATAGAAAAGATGACGTCGTCGATCGTGACGGGTTCTCCGTCAGAGAAGACAAGATCCTCTCTCAGCTTGACATCATAGAAAACGGTCCCATCCGGATTCTCGGTGACGGTAAGATCCGCCGGTCCGTAGTAAGTGTAATCCGTGCCGTTGTAATTGATCGTCTCGCCTTCGATGCCCTTGTGGATAACAGCGCCCATACGGTCGCTGGGAAGAAGGGCGAGCTGTGTCATGGTATACACATCCTGGTCGTACGCCGTCTCTGAGAAGAACGGTGAGAACTTGCTGTTGAAAGGAGAATATCCTACTACCAGCGGGGTCTCACTGCCTTCTGCTGCAGGCGCCGCAGCTTCTGTGCCTGCCTGGCTGCCTTCCGCGCTCCCTCCTGAGCTCGCGGGCGAGCTTGAACCGCCGCACGCCATAAGGCTAAGCGCCATGGCTGCCGCAAGAACGAGAGCGAGCCATTTGTCTCTTGTCTTGATCATGATACATTTCCTCCCTGTAAGTTAGATTTTTACACTGTCCGCCATTCTATTTTGGTAAAAATATTAAATGCCGGCACCTATAAATTAACTAAAATTATAAGTTTTACACAGTATCTGTGTCAATGAATAGGGTGGATTCTTTTCAAAAAAGCGCTTTGAAACGCAAGCC
>CAMOXN010000080.1 GCA_946629175.1 uncultured Lachnospiraceae bacterium
GCGACCTCCACCTTGGCAAGGTGGCGTACTACCAACTGTACTACTATCGCATTTGCTGCCGCTTTCGCGGTGGACATGAATTAATATACCTCAGCGTCAGCGGCATGTCAACATTTTTTTTATAAATGTCACTTATTCTCCGGATCATTCCCGGAACCACCCCGGCTCACATCGGCAGATCCGACTCCGCGTACCTCTTCACCGCCCTGATCGCGAGGATGTCGACGACCACGACGAAGATCAGCCAGATATATCCCATCATCTCGCTGTCGATCGAAGCGCAGAAGTCGTAGAATCCGTGGATCAGCATGGGGACCACAAGGCTCGTCCTCAAGGCTGCCCTGGAGCGGGAATAGTCCCCGCACTTTTCAAAATACTTGGCCATTCCGTAGGAATGCCCCATGAACATGCCGCAGATCGCATGCAGCGGAATGGCCGCAAGACCGCGGATCGGAGCGACCTCCAGGCCAAAGCTCATGATGTATCCCACATTCTCCAGCGCCGCGAAGCCCACAGAGACGAACACCGCGTAGACAACTCCGTCGAACAGGTAATTGAAGTTGGGATCCTTCCAGCTCCCCAGTTTGAGCATGAACCTCTTGCTGAATTCCTCCGCGAAGCCCACAACAAGGAAATTCTCGATGAGGATGAACAGAATAGAGCTCGGGTCCAGTCCGACCGCTGTAAGGACGCCGGTCCCCACCATCTCAAGGATGATCGCCGGGATCGTCGAGATGCATCCGAAGATAAAGAGCTTTACAAGAAGCCCCGTCGGCTCTTTCTCGATCTTATCTTTTTTATAAATATAATACAGAAGAACGATGCACGGCAGCAGCGCCGCGATCAGAATAACATTCATGCTCACTTCCATGGCAGATCCTCCCTTTTATTTCTCCATTTTCCAGAACGCCGCGCTGTACGCCGGAAGCCTGCTGCCTCCGCCAAAATCATGCATCTTCCCGGTGATCAGGTCCACCGCCGTTCCGCATCCTGCGTCAAAGTGCGCCACATATTCTTCTTCATCCGCGTTGATCGCGACAAGCACCCGCTCATCGGAAGTCTTCCTCTCGAAGATGCACTGTTTGTTGGTCAGCACGACACTCCTGAAGTCGCCGTAACAAAGAGCCGGCGACTCTTTTTTGGCCTTGGCGAGCTTCGCGATGAAATCCGTCAGCTCATTCCAGGAGGGTTCCTCGATGCGGGGCCGGAGCGCGGGATCGCCGTCGCTCTTTTTCCCCTCGATGCCCCACTCGCTGCCGTAGTAGATGCTGGGGATCCCGGGCATGCCGAAAGCCAGCGCGTAGATGAGCGGCAGGTGCTTCGGATTCGTAAGGACGCTCGCCACTCTCGTCACGTCGTGGTTGTCGACAAAGGAGAGCAGGTGATAGCCCCTGTACAGGCACCACGGGTCGGAGCCGAACTGCCGCATCAGCGAGTGGATGATCTCGAACATGTTCATGCTGTTGAAGCTCGAGAACAGCCCCTTATAGCACTCGTAGTTAGTCGCCGAGTGGAGCTTGTCCTCTCCCATGACAGTCTTGTAATCTCCGCCGAGGATCTCGCCGATCAGGTAGAAGTCGGGCTTAAGGGTGTCCGTGAAGCTGCGCAGTCTTTTGACGAAATTCCTGTCCAGGCAGTAGGCGACGTCGAGCCGCAGCCCGTCGATGTCAAAATACTCCACCCAGTACCTTATCGCGTCGAACAGGTGCTCTACCACCGCATCGTTGTGAAGGTTGAGCTTTACCAGGTCGTAGTGCCCTTCCCACCCCTCGTACCAGAGTCCGTCGTTGTAGGGCGAATTCCCGTCGAAGCTGACATGGAACCAGTCCTTGTAAGGGGAGTCCCATTTCTTCTCAAGCACATCGGTGAACTGCGTGAAGCCGCGGCCGACGTGGTTGAACACGCCGTCCAGGATCACCCGGATCCCCGCCTCGTGGAGCGCGCCGCACACATCCCTGAAATCCTCGTTTGTACCCAGCCTGCAGTCGATCTTTTTGTAGTCCCTTGTATTATATCCATGGGTGTCCGACTCAAAGACCGGGCAGAAATAGACCGCGGTGATCCCGAGCTTCGTAAGATGGGGGATCCACGCTTTCACCTCGAGGATCCTGTGCGCCTGTACGCCGTCATTCTCGAACGGCGCGCCGCACATCCCCAGGGGATAGATCTGATATATCACACTTTCTTCTGCCCACATACTATGATTTCCTCCTCTGTGACAGGGGGACAGTCCCTCTGTCACCCCATTATCACATTTCATTCTTTTTTGCAATAGAAATAGTTTATATTTTGTTAAGAAATCCCCACTGTCCACAAAGTTATCCACATTTTATAGCCATTCATCCCAAAATCTGGATACTATATCCCCAATACCCGAGCTGTCAGTCAATCTGCTCCCGCTCCATTCCGCGGGGAACATCCTCCGGTAGGCGCCCGTCGTGAACCGCTCGTCCATCAGCACGACGACTCCCACGTCGTCAGCCGTCCGGATCACCCTTCCTGCCGCCTGCAGCACCTTGTTCATTCCGGGAAAGCGGTACGCGTAGTCAAATCCGCTCTCTCCTTTCTCGTCAAAATACTGCTTTAAGATCTCTCTCTCGACGCACACCTGCGGAAAGCCGGTGCCCACCACGAGCGCCCCGATCAGCCTGTCCTGCCTCAGGTCGATCCCCTCGCTGAAGATCCCGCCCAGCACGCAGAACCCCAAAAGGCTCTTATCGTCGCAGACTTGTTCAAATCTGTCCAGAAAGGCCTGCCTCTCACCCTCCGTCATCTGCGGGTTCTGCACTGCGAACGCGGTCTCCTCATCCTCCGGATAGAGCGCAGTGTACTGCTCAAGGACCGCCTCCATAAATGAATAGGAGGGGAAGAACACCATGTAGTTGCCGTGCCGCTGGGAAACGGCGCTATGGATGCACAGCGCTATTTTACCATATTGTTCCGCGCCGCGCATTCTGTACCTGCTCGTCACGTCCGTCGCGATGAAAAGTCCGAGTTTCCCCGGGTCGAAGGAGGACCTGGCGTAGACCTCGTAGTCCTCCTCTTTACCTCCCAGAAGCCGCTTGTAATACCGGATCGGGAGAAATGTCGCCGAGAACAGGATGCTGGCCTCCCCTTTTTCAAGGCACTCTGCCAGTTTAGCAGACGGATCCGCGCAGAACAACCTGATCTCGCAATCTTCTCTTCCTTTTGGGACGGCGTAGATCCGGTACGCCTCGTCCATCCCCTCATAGATCATCAGGAAATGGGACAGGTCAAAATACACCGACAGGAAACTCTCCTGCTGCGACCGCAGGCCCGGGCTGTGATCCGCATGTGCGACCGGCAGGCCCGGGCTGTGATCCGCCTGCCCGCTTCTCCGCTGTTCGTACAGGATGGACTGCATCTCCTCCATCACTTTATACGCCGCGTCGGCGAATGCGTCTATATCCTCGGGGAAGACCGCCTTATCCTCCCCGCCCAGCTGCTCCCTGCAGGGCCTGAACGCCGCAACGAGCTTTCCGAGCTTTCTCCAGAGCGCCGGATAGACCTCACGCACTGAGCTCCTGAAGGCGCGGATCTCACCGCTCGACAGCGAAGCGCTGTACATCTCCCTCCCTCTCTCCACGAGGTTGTGCGCCTCGTCGACGAGGAAGAGATACCTGTTCTTCGCCTTTCCCTCCGCGAAGAACCTCTTCAGCCTGGCATGGGGATCGAAAAGATAATTGTAGTCCCCGACGACCGCGTCCGCAAAGAGCGAGACGTCGAGCCCGAGTTCGAAGGGGCATACATTGTATTTCTCCGCGTACTCTTCGAGGACCCTGCGGCTCACATCCTCCTGCTCCGTGACGAGCGCGTACAGCGCCTCGTTCACCCTGTCAAAGTGCCCTTTTGCCCTGGGACAATCATCCGGATTGCAGGCGCGCTTTTCCATCGGGCAGATCCTGTCCTTCGCGGTCAGCTGTATGCTCCGCAGGCGCAGCCCCCGCTCCCGCATAATGGAGAAGGTCTCGAGAGCGACGCGGCCCGTCACTGTTTTGGCGGTAAAATAGAAAAGCCTGTCCGCCTTCCCCTCTCCCATCGCTTTGAGGGCGGGAAAGACGGCGGAGATCGTTTTGCCGGTCCCGGTAGGCGCCTCCAGGAACAGTTTCCTTCCGTGGCAGATCGTGTGGTAGACGTGCACGGCGAGATCCTTCTGCCCGGGCCTGTAGGTGAATGGAAATGTGAGCTCGGTGAGCGATCTGTCGCGGACCTTCTTCCAGCGGATCTCCATTCCCGCCCAGCGGGCGTATTCCTCCATCAGGGCGTCGAACCACCTGCTGATCTCATCCGCCGTGAACTCCTGCGTGAAGCGCCTGACCTCCTGTGTGACCAGGCTGCAGTAAGTCATCCTGACCCTGACCGTCTCCAGGCGGTTCTGCACGGCATAAATATAGGCATAACACTTCGCCTGCGCCAGATGGACCGGCTCAGGCTCCTTCATGCGGGACAGCTTTCTGTATGTCGTTTTGATCTCATCGACCGTCCAGGCCTCTCCGAAGATCGGGTTCTCCGGGTCGCTCCCGAGGAAGATCCCGTCCGCCCTTCCCTCGATCAGGACGTCAGCCTCCACAGCGGATGCGTCCTCTCCGGCGGATGCGTCCTTTCCCACGGATGCGTCCTCCTCCGGCAGCCGGATCGGATAATAGATCGAGAGCGGCACTTCCGCCGTGTATTCCGGCCCCTCTTCGCGCTGGAGCTTCCTGTGCATCCTGGCGCCTTCGAGCATCGCTTCTTCTGTTGCGCCGGCCGCCCGTTCATCCAGATCCCCGGAACGCATCACAAATTCCACCAGGTCCCGGACGGAAATCCTGATTGTTTCACTCATAATGTCCACCCTCTAAGAAGTATAGCAGACCTTTCTTTATCCTGTTGTCCTTATTTTCCGTATTGCATTATTTTCTGAGATGCGTTTAAATAAATGATGTTTTATTAAATTCTGTAAAAATCTTATGCTGTCCGCGCTCTCCGCGCAGCCGGCGGAAAGGAATCTTATGGATCATCTGATACTTCCCGAACACTATGAATCAGGGCTTGATCTCCATGAGACGCAGATCGCGATCAAGACCGTCAAGGACTTCTTCCAGAACCTTCTGGCGGAGCGCCTGAATCTCAGGCGAGTCTCGGCGCCGCTGTTCGTCCGCCCCGAATCGGGACTCAACGATAACCTGAACGGAGTGGAGCGCCCTGTCTCTTTTGACATCAAAGAGACCGGCGAGATCGCCGAAGTCGTACACTCGCTCGCCAAGTGGAAGCGCTACGCCCTCGGAAAATACGGATTCAGTGTCGGCGAAGGGCTCTACACCGACATGGTGGCGATCCGCCGCGACGAGGAGACGGACAACATCCACTCCATCTACGTCGACCAGTGGGACTGGGAAAAGATAATCACCCGGGAGGAGCGCACTATGGAGACGCTGCGCACTGTAGTGCAGAATGTCTACCGCGTCCTCAGAAAGACCGAGAAGTACATGGCGATCCGCTATGATTACATCGAGGAGATCCTTCCCCACGATATTTTCTTCATCACGACCTCCGAGCTCGAGGCCCTTTACCCCGACCGGACTCCCAAGGAGCGTGAGTACCTGATCAGCCGCGAGAAAGGCGCCGTATGCATCATGCAGATCGGCGACAAGCTCTCCGACGGCAAGCCGCACGACGGGCGCGCGCCCGACTACGACGACTGGAAGCTCAACGCGGACATCATCGTGTACTATCCCGTCCTCGATATCGCGCTCGAGCTCTCTTCGATGGGCATCCGCGTTGACGCGCAGGCGCTCAGGGAACAGCTGGCCAAGGCAGGCTGCCCCGAGCGGGCAGAGCTTCCCTTCCAGAAAGCTGTCCTGGAGGACCGTCTCCCCTTAACGATCGGCGGCGGTATCGGACAGTCGCGCATCTGCATGTTCTTCCTGCGGAAAGCGCACATCGGCGAAGTACACAGCTCGATCTGGCCGGCAGATGTCATCGAAGCGTGTGAAAAAGCCGGCATCGCACTTTTGTGATCACTGACGAACCAGGGGCCCGCCTCTGGTTCGTTTAGCATCTCTTGTCAAAATACAGTACAGCAGCGCTCATGTCCCGCGCCGGATCCATCCCGGCCCCACGTCGGGTCAAACCGGTCCACGGCCGGCTCTATGCTTGCCCCGCGCCGACCCTTCCCCGGACCTGAGCCGTTCATAAGGAGGTAACGAAAATGCCGTATATCGACGAGATCCTGGAGCGAGTGGTCTCCGGGAATCCCGCGCAGCCCGAATTTCATCAGTCAGTTAAGGAAGTCCTTGAATCTCTCCGCGTCGTGATCGAAGCGGATGAAGACAGGTACAGGCGCGAGGCCCTGCTCGAGCGCCTTACGACGCCCGAACGCGTGATCTTATTCCGTGTTCCCTGGGTCGACGACCGGGGATATGTTCAGATCAACAACGGTTACCGCGTGCAGTTCAGCAGCGCGATCGGCCCCTACAAGGGCGGACTCACTTCCGGCCCTTCCGTCACTCTCGACACCGTCAAGTTCATGGCCTTCGAGCAGATCTTCAAGAACGCTCTGACCGGCCTTCCCCTCGGCGGCGCCATGGGCGGCTCCGACTTCGACCGCAAAGGCAAGTCTGAAAGGGAAGTCATGGCATTCTGCCAGAGCTACATGAACGAGCTCTTCAGGCACATCGGTGCCGACACGGATATACCTGCATGCGGGAACGGCATCGGCAGACGCGAGGTCGGATTTATGTACGGACAGTACAAGAGGCTCCGCAATGTCTACGAAGGCGTCTTCACCTGCAAACGCATGGCCTTCGGAGGCACTCTTGTAAGGACAGAGGCGACCGGCTACGGCCTCGTTTATCTGACAGAGGAGCTTCTGCGGTCCCACGGCATGGATCTGGCCGGAAAGACCGTCTCTGTATCAGGCGCCGGAAATGTCGCGATCCATGCCATCGAGAAAGCGCAGCAGCTCGGCGCGAAGGTCATCACCTGCTCCGAGTCCACCGGCTGGATCTATGATCCCGACGGGATCGATCTCGCCCTCCTCAAAGAGGTCAAGGAGGTGCGAGGCGAGAGACTTACCGCGTACAAAGCCGGGAGGCCGTCCGCTGAATACCATGAAGGACACGGCGCGTGGTCAGTCAAGGCAGATATCGCCCTTCCCTGCGCGGCGCAGAACGAGCTCCATCTCGAAGATGCCGAGCTCCTTGTCGCGAACGGCGTTACCGCTGTCTGTGAAGGCGCGACCATGCCCTCTACGCCCGATGCGATCCGGTATCTGCAGGAGAATGGAGTCCTCTTCGTTCCCTCCAAGGCTGCCAACGCCGCCGGCGTGTCCTCTTCTGCACTGGAAATGAGCCAGAACGCGATGAGACTGAGCTGGACCTTCGAGGAAGTCGACGCCAAACTGCAGATCATCATGGCCCGTATCTATCACAGCATCGACGAAGCAGCCAGACAGTTCGGCATGGAAGGCAACTACGTCGCAGGCGCCAATATCGCCGGCTTTTTGAAAGTCCGCGACGCAATGGAGGCGCAGGGCATCGTAT
>CAMOXN010000081.1 GCA_946629175.1 uncultured Lachnospiraceae bacterium
GTGTACACACAGGTGTCCGACATAGAAGAGGAGACGAACGGTCTTTTGACCTATGACCGCAAGGTGCGGAAGCTGTAGGCCCGCCTGACCTGAAGCTGTAAGGTGCGGAAGCTGCAGGCGGACTTTGCGGGCGGGAGTAACGGCACAATCAGCATTTTGCACAAATATGTGTGTGGAAAATCGACACACATACAAAAAGTGCGCAGGAGAATGGCTGTTTATCTTGAATTTTATTCTTGTCTGACTATAATTAAAAAAAGTGAACAGGCACTGACGTAAGAGTTCTGCCGAGCGCCAGGCGCCTGTTTTTTTAGTCCTAAATACTTTAGGATAGTAAAACTTGAAAGGGGAGAATTCAATGACACGGTACATTGTCAAGAGAGTCCTTCTGGCCGTTGTAAGCGTATTTATTATCTGCGCGATCACATTCTTTGCCATGAACGCCATTCCCGGGGGACCCTTCAACTCAGAAAAGGCACTTTCGGAGGCAACAAAGCAGGTCCTGGAACAGAGATATAATCTCGACAAACCTGTTCCGGTACAGTTCGTTCTGTACCTGCGCAATCTGACGCGCGGTGATTTCGGCGTTTCGTTAAAGACGGGGCGCGATATCAAGGGCACTCTTTTATCCTGCTTTAAGGTCTCAGCGAGGCTCGGCCTGACAGCCGCCGTGCTTGCCGTTATCTGCGGCATCGTACTGGGGTCTTTGGCCGCGCTGTTCCGCAACGGCCCGATCGACCGGATCATCGTCTTCTTCACGACGCTCTTTACCGCGATGCCGTCCTTCGTATTCGCGACATTCCTGATGCTGGTGTTCTGCATCACCTTGAAGGTGCTGCCGGTCTGGGACGCTTCGAGCAAGTCGCTTATTCTGCCTGTCATCGCGTTAAGCGCGTATCCGATGGCTTATGTCACCAGGCTTACCAAGACGTCCATGCTGGATTCCCTGGGGCAGGACTATATCCGCACGGCGCGCGCCAAGGGCGTTCCGATGACCAAGGTCATCTTTAAGCACGCTCTCCGCAACGCGCTGATCCCCGTCATCACTTATGTCGGTCCCATGCTCGCTTATATCCTGACGGGCTCCCTGGTCGTCGAGAACATCTTTACGATCGGCGGCCTCGGCCAGCAGTTCGTCAAGTCCATCAATAACCGCGACTACCCCATGATCATGGCAACGACCATCTTCCTGGCAGTCGTCATGGTCGTCTGCAATCTGCTGAGCGATATCGCTTACAAGGTCGTAGATCCGCGCATCACACTGGACTAAGGAGGGCAGGAACTTATGGAAACCAAGAAAAATCCTTTAAGCATGCAGATCGATCCTGCTCTGTTCGACGCCGCGACAGATGACGAAAAGCGGCAGGCGGACGTCATGAGCGAGTCCACCACCTTCTTCAAGGACGGTATGAGAAAGCTCATGAAGAACCCGCTGGCAGTCGGTTCCATCATCGTTCTTCTTCTGATCGTGATCACGATCACTGTCGCGCCTCTGGTGGTGCCGTACTCATACTCGGAGATCATTAAGGTAAACGGCAGACGTGACAGGACCAACAAGAACCTGGCCGCTTTCGAGTACTCGGAAATGGAACAGAAGTATATCGATGAAGGCGGCAAGGTATTTCCCCATATCATGGGTACGGATTCCCTCGGCCGTGACTATTTTATCCGTGTTGTCTACGGCGCGAGGATCTCGCTGATCGTCGGTCTCTTTGCCAGTATACTGGTCCTGATCATCGGCGTCATATACGGGTCTATTGCCGGGTATACGGGAGGGCGGACGGACCTCATAATGATGAGGATCGTCGATATCATATATTCGCTTCCGGATATGCTGATCATCATCCTCCTGTCGACGGTCCTGCAGCCGATCCTTGAGAACAGCCACAACCCGATCGTCAATGCCCTCGGCACCAACATGATCTGTATCTTCATCGTGTTCGGCCTGCTCTACTGGGTAGGAATGGCGAGACTTGTCAGGGGCCAGATCCTGACGATCAAGAACAACGAATATATCCTTGCGGCAAGATCCATAGGCGCCAAGCCCGCCCATATCATCCGCAAGCACATAATACCCAACTGCATCTCCGTCATCATCATTACGACAGCGCTGCAGATCCCTTCCGCTATCTTTACGGAGAGCTTCCTTTCCTTTATCGGTATGGGCGTCAACGCCCCCATGCCTTCGCTGGGATCTCTCGCGAACTCGGCGCGTGAAGGCCTGCAGACCTACCCTATGCAGCTGGTCTATCCTGCGGTCCTGATCATCCTGATCGTTCTGTCTTTTAACCTTCTCGGCGACGGCCTGCGCGACGCGTTCGATCCCAAGCTCAGAAGCAAGTAAGCGTTCGGATGCTTACGATGGAGTGTTCATACAATATCAAGTAGAAGAGAGGAAAGCAGGTCAATCATGAGTGAAAATACACAGAACCACACACCGCTGCTGCAGGTCATCGACCTCCATACTTCCTTCAAGACCGATAAGGGTGAAGTGAAGGCGGTCAACGGTGTCACCTATACACTGGAAGCCGGCAAGAGCCTGGGCATCGTCGGAGAGTCCGGCTCAGGCAAATCCGTATCCGCTTACTCGATCATGCAGATCCTGGACGGGAACGGACATATCACGCAGGGAAAAGTCCTCTTTAAGGGAGAGGACATCACCAAATATACGCCCAAGCAGATGGAGGATTTCAGGGGCAAACACTGCGCCATGATCTTCCAGGACCCCATGACTTCCCTGAACCCCGTTTACACGGTTGGGAACCAGATCATGGAGGCCATTACCACGCACAACAAAGTGGGCAAGGAAGAGGCCAGGAAGAAAGCGCAGGAAATGCTTGAGCTGGTCGGCATCAACGATGCGGCCCGCCGTCTCAAACAGTATCCCCACGAGCTGTCCGGCGGTATGCGCCAGCGTGTCATGATCGCGATGGCGCTGGTCTCGGAGCCCTCCATCCTGATCGCGGACGAGCCGACGACGGCGCTGGACGTCACGATCCAGGCGCAGATCCTCGAACTGATGATGGAACTGCAGAAGAAGCTGGGCATGGCGATCATCATCGTGACGCATGACCTCGGCGTCATCGCGCAGATGTCGGATGAGATCGTCGTCATGTACGGCGGAAGGATCTGCGAGCGAGGCACGGCGGAGGATATTTTCTATAATCCCTGCCACGAATATACGAAGGGGCTGCTCCGCTCCATCCCTTCCCTCAGCAATATGAAGAAGAAGCTGATCCCCATCGCCGGATCGCCCATCAACCTTCTGAACATGCCCAAGGGATGCGCTTTCTGCTCCAGATGTGACAATGCCATGAAGATCTGTCTGACACAGGTCCCGGAGGAAGTCAGGATCGACAAGACCCATCTCGCCTCCTGCTGGATCAATATCAGGGACAATAAATATCTCCATGAAGAGGAAGCGGAGGTGAAAGCATGAGCAGCGAATACTTAGTGGAAGTCAAGGACCTCAAACAGTATTTTCCCATTCGCACCGGTTTTATGAAAACGACCCTGCTCAAGGCTGTTGACGGCGTCAATTTCTCCATAAAGCCCGGCGAGACACTGGGACTCGTAGGAGAGTCCGGCTGCGGCAAGACGACGGTAGGCCGCACCCTGCTCCGCCTCTACAAACCTACCGGCGGAGAGATCTATTACGACGGGAACCTGATCACTGACCAGAACATGATCAAGTACCGTCCCAAGATGCAGATGGTGTTCCAGGATCCCTATTCTTCCCTGGATCCCCGCATGACGGTCGAGGAGATCATCGGCGAGCCTTTGGATGTCCATAAGCTCTACTCCAACAAGGCGGAGCGCAGAGAGAAGATCCTGGGCCTCATGGAACTGGTCGGACTTAACGCGGAGCACGCGACCCGCTACGTCCACGAGTTCTCGGGCGGCCAGAGACAGCGTATCGGTATTGCCAGAGCGCTGGCAGTAGACCCCAAGTTCATCGTCTGCGATGAGGCTGTGTCGGCGCTGGACGTTTCCATCCAGGCGCAGGTCATCAACATGTTCGAGGAACTGCAGGAAAAACTGGGCGTGGCCTATCTTTTCATCGCGCATGACCTTCTTGTCGTAAGGCACATTTCCGACAGGGTCGCGGTCATGTACCTGGGAAGAGTAGTGGAGACGGCGGATTCCGACGAACTCTATGAAAGCCCGATCCATCCCTACACGCAGTCCCTGTTGTCCGCGGTCCCGATCCCGGATCCCGTGACGGCCAAGAGCTCCAAGAGGATCATCCTTGAAGGAGATGTCCCCAGCCCGCTGAAAATGCCTTCCGGCTGCGCGTTCAGGACAAGATGCCGCTACGCGACAGAGAAGTGCGCGCAGGAGTGCCCGGCCCTGACTGACAGAGGAAACGGACATATGGTGGCGTGCTGGAACAAGTAGTAGTATAATAGGCACGATGTGTTTACCGCGGCGTTCGTTGCGCTCTTCCAGGCAGAGGAGAACTGTAGGACCGCCTGCGGCTGATACATAAATAATAAAGAATAGCAGCGGCCCCGATCGAGACCGGGAGCCGCTGCAAAAAGACAAAAGGAGGAAGTTTATGAAAAAACGCGCATTAGCATTGATCCTTTCGGTCGCTACTGCCCTGACTCTGCTGACTGCCTGCGGCGGAAGCACAGGCGCATCATCAAGCGGCAGTGCAGCTCCGGCACAGGAAGCCGCAGAGCCTGCTGAGGAAGCAGAAGCACCCGCAGAGGCTGTCGAGTCCACGATCTATCCGACACCCGCAGGTGTCACCTACACCGCGATCGCTGACGGCAAGTCTGCTCCCGACTGGTCCGAGTATGAGGCACTGATCAAAGAGATCAAGACCACGACCGATGTCGAGAACCGTGTCGCCCTGATGCACAAGGCTGAGGATATCCTGATGGGTACCGCAGCTGTCATCCCGATCTACTATTACAACGATCTGTATCTGCAGAAGACAGACGTGGAAGGCATCTATTCGAACCTGTTCGGATTCAAGTTCTTCCAGTTCGCTACCTGCCCCAGAGACGTCCTGAAGATCAACCTGGCTTCCGAGCCCGCTAAGGTAGATCCCGCCCTCAACTCTTCCGTTGACGGCGCATGCCTTGCAGTCAACATGTTCGAAGGTCTCTATACCTACGACGCGAACGGCGATCTTCAGCCCGCACTGGCTGAGAACACAGAAATCTCTGAAGACGGCCTGACCTACACCTTCACACTTCGTGACGGCCTCAAGTGGTCCGACGGCACAGACCTGACAGCTAAGGATTTCGAGTATGCATGGAAGAGAGCAGCGGCTCCCGAGACAGGCGCTGACTACGGCTACATGTTCGACGCTATTGCTACCACTGCTGACGGCGCGCTGGATGTCACCGCATCCGAAGACGGCAAGACCCTGACTGTCAACCTGGTCGCTCCCTGCGCATACTTCCTTGACCTTGCGGCATTCCCGGCATATCTCCCTGTTCCCCAGGCACAGGTAGAGGCAGCGGAAGGCTGGGAGACCAACCCCGGCGCATGGGCTGCTGAAGCAGGCTTTGTTACCAACGGCGCTTATACGATGACCGCATGGACACATGAAGAGTCCATCGTCCTGACCAAGAACGACAACTATTACAGAGCAGACGAAGTCACCATCCCTGAGATCGACCTGATGCTCTCCGCGGATGACACGGCGATCCTGTCCGCTTACAACGCAGGCAACCTTGACTTTGCTGATACCGTTCCTACAAACGAGATCGCTTCCCTGATGGGCAACCCCGATTTCCATGTCATTGACAACCTGGGAACATACTATGCGGCATTCAACGTGAACAGCCCTATCTTCGAAGGCAAGACTGTTGATCAGGCTATTGCCATGAGAAAGGCATTCGCGATCCTGATCGACCGCCCTTACATCGTTGAGACTGTCGGCCAGACAGGCCAGAAGGTCGCTACTTCCTACATCCCCGCAGGTATGGCGGACGGCAACGGCGGCGTCTTCAAGGAGAACGGCGCGGCTTACAACTTCCCGGTAGGCGACGGCTACTATCCGGAAGATGTTGCTGACAATGCTATCGATGAGGCGATCGCGCTCCTCGAGTATGCAGGCTACGAGTTCGATGACAACGGCATGCTTTCCGCTGACACGCCTATCAAGATCACATACCTGACCAACGACGGCACAGGCCACATCGGCGTTGCGCAGATCATGCAGCAGGATTTCGCTGAGATCGGCATCCAGATGGAGATCGATACACGTGAGTGGAACGTATTCCTTGACGAGAGAAAGCAGGGCCACTTCGACTTCGCGCGTGAAGGCTGGCTCGCAGACTTCAACGACCCGATCAACATGCTTGAGATGTGGACGACCGATTCCGGCAACAACGACTGCCAGTTCGGACGCTGATCGAATAGCTTAATGTTCGAATAGCTTAAAAAAGGAGGGCGCCGCTCTAAGAAATGATTCTTAGGGCGGCGCCCATTTTGGTATGCGCGCCATGGGCGCGCTCTAATGGGACGGACATGTCGCCAGGGCACGAGCCTGTTGATTCCACCAGGATTCTTGGAATGAAGATCCTGGTGGTGCCCCACGAGCCTGTCGGTTCCACCAGGATTCTTGGAATGAAGATCCTGGTGGTGCCTTTAAGCCGGATGCCTCCACCAAGAATTGATTTCAGTATTTCCTGGTGTAGGCCATGAGCCTGCCGGCTTCACTAAGAATTCATAATCCCGATTCCTGGTGGAGCCAGTAAGTCTGCCGGCCCCACTAAGAATTGATTTTGACATTTCATGGTGGAGACCATAAGTCCATCGGCTACACTAAGAATTGATAATTTGATTTCTGGTGGAGATCATTAGTCTGCCTAACAAAGAATTGATCTCATTATTTCCTGGTCGCCAGGGCACGAGCCTGTCGGTTCCACCAGGATTCTTGGAATGAAGATCCTGGTGGTGCCTTTAAGCCGGATGCCTCCACCAAGAATTGATTTCAGTATTTCCTGGTGTAGGCCATGAGCCTGCCGGCTTCACTAAGAATTCATAATCCCGATTCCTGGTGGAGCCAGTAAGTCTGCCGGCCCCACTAAGAATTGATTTTGACATTTCATGGTGGAGACCATAAGTCCATCGGCTACACTAAGAATTGATAATTTGATTTCTGGTGGAGATCATTAGTCTGCCTAACAAAGAATTGATCTCATTATTTCCTGGTCGCCAGGGCACGAGCCTGTCGGTTCCACCAGGATTCTAAAAGCGAAAAACTTAGTGGAACTGAAGATATCAGAACGTAACAAAAGAACGCCAATAGGTTTTTCCTAATGGCGTTCTTCATTGACATCTCCATACGGATTTTTTTTTCGCGACCCTTTTAATCCCTCTTCAGGAACGAAGTGTTTTCAGAATTGCTCCCCGGCAAATACGACAGTCCGGTTTTACTTCAGCATTTCTTCCAGTGCCGTGACAGCTTCGTAGACCATTCCGTCGC
>CAMOXN010000082.1 GCA_946629175.1 uncultured Lachnospiraceae bacterium
ACCAGGAAGAGGCGCTCACCATGTCCGACAAGATCGTCGTCATGAACGAGGGCAAAATACAGCAGATCGGAACTCCCGAGGACATCTATAATGAGCCGAAGAACGCCTTTGTCGCCGACTTTATCGGGGAAAGCAATATTTTCAACGGGATGATGACGGGAAAACTCCGCGCGAGATTCTGCGGCGGAGAGTTCGACTGCGTGGACGATTACGAGGAGGGCACGCACATCACGGCGGTCGTAAGGCCGGAGGACGTGGAGCTGGTAAAGCCGGAGCTCGGCACGATCCAGGGCGTCGTCGACAGTGTGATCTTCAAGGGGATGCACTACGAGATCGCTGTTCTGTCGGGCAAGAACGAGATCGTGAGCCAGACGGTGCACTCGGCGAAGCCCGGCGACAGGGTCGGCATCCGCGTCGAGCCGGACAACATCCACATCATGATCGCCGAGGACCACACGAACCTGTTCTTCGCGGACATCAACAAGGATTACAGGCTCGAATACAATGACCACGTCCTGGATACGAGCCTTACAAAGATCATCAAGGGCAGCAGCAGGCGCGAGGACGGAACGGTGCAGGATGCCAGCGGAGAGGCGATCGATCCCAACCGCATGCGCATCCAGGTGGCGATCGGACCCAATGACATCGAGATGACGGACAACCGGGAAGAAGGCCTCATCCAGGGCACCATCAGCAACCTGATCTACAAGGGCGACCACTACAGCTACATCATCCACACGGATGTGGAGCAGGATTTTGTCGTCGACGACGAATACCTGTGGAATATGGGAGACCGCGTCGGCCTCCTGATGCCGGTGGAGAAGATGAGATTCACGCTCAAGAAAAAGTGATCACAGCATGAAACAGAGCGGCGCGTGAAAGACCGTGCTGCATGAACTGGCAATGAAGTGACTGCGGCATCCGCATAACGCCGCAGCGCATCTACGGAGGAAATACATTGACTTTTTCAAGAAAGAACCTGGGAATTCCATATGCCGTGTTTCTGCTGTTCTTTGTCGTGGCGCCTCTCATCGTCCTCGTGTTCTACGCGTTCACGAACGGGCAGGGGCAGTTCACGCTGGAGAACCTGACGGGATTTTTCACGGACTCCAATACACTGGGAACGCTGTTCTACAGCTTCGCGATCGCCTTCGTCACGACGGCGGTCTGCCTTCTTCTGGCGTATCCGATCGCTTACATCCTCGCGATGAGCGAGCTGAAGACCAAGTCGGTGATCGTCATGGTCTTCGTGCTCCCCATGTGGATCAACTTTTCGCTCCGCATCACGGCGCTGAAGGAAGTGCTGACGCTCCTTGAAGGGAACCTCGCGCGGTACCCTTTCCTCAATGCGGTGATCGGCATCACCTACGATTTCCTGCCCTTCATGATCCTGCCGATCTACACGACGATCTCGAAGCTCGACGGCGCGCTCCGCGAGGCGGCCATGGACCTCGGCGCCAACAAAATGCAGACTTTCCTGCAGGTGACGCTCCCCCTGTCGGTGCCCGGCATCGTCAGCGGCGTCTCCATGGTGTTCCTGCCCGCGATGACCAACTACGTCGTCCTGGATATGCTGTACAACAGCACTTACATCATGGGCAGTCTCATCGGAAGCTACTTCTCGGCCTACAACTGGCACGGCGGATCCATGATCGCGCTGATCCTGCTTGCGATCATCTGTCTTTTCACGCTTCTCACTTCGACCGGTGAGGAGAACGCGGAGAGAGGAGGTGCCCTGTTATGACAGCCAAAATAGTAAAGCGCGCATTTCTGTTCCTCATGCTGCTGTTCATCTACCTGCCGATCCTGATCCTGGCAGTTTACAGCTTTACAAGCGCCACGCAGATCGGAGCGATCCGCGGCTTCTCCATGAAGAACTATGTCACTCTGTTCACGACGCCGGAGCTGACGGACATGATCAAAGGGACCCTGTTCCTGGCGCTCGGCTCCGCTTTCATCGCAACGATTCTGGGGACACTGGGCGCGATCGGAGCTTTCTACTCTGGCAGAAAAGCCTCGACACTGATCACGTCCCTCAACCAGGTACCGGTCGTCAACGCGGATGTCGTGACAGGCTTTTCCATCTGTATCCTGCTCGTTGTCGTGCTGCATATCAGCAAGGATACGTTCATTCCGCTGGTGGCAGGACACGTGACGCTCTGCGCGCCTTTCGTGTTCCTGTCCGTCATGCCCAAGATCAAACAGATGGATTCGAGCATCTATGAAGCGGCGCTGGACCTCGGCGCGACGCCTTTCAAGGCGCTGGTGGAGATCGTGATCCCGCAGATCGTGCCCGGCATCATCTCCGGATTCGCGCTGGCGGTCACACTTTCGCTGGATGACTATTTTATCGCGATGTACACGAAGCCCGCGATGTTCGACACCATCAGCACTTATGTCGTCAACGCGACCAAGGGCTCCCAGACGACGATCAAGACAGCGCTCTGGGCCCTTTCCACCGTGATCTTCGCGGTCGTCGTCCTGATCGTGGTGGGCATGAACGTAAGAGCCATGCGGCAGGAAGGAGCGCGCCATGAACACAATCACAATTAACAGAACAGCGGGCGTGCTGGCAGCCGTGTCGGCGATCGTTCTGGCGGCGGGCGCGGTCTTCTGCGCGCCGATCGGGGCCTTTGCGGCAAGCGGAAGCGGCTCCGAAGAAGAAGTCGTCCTGCGGGTCTGCAACTGGGAAGAATACATCGACCTGGGAGACTGGGACGAGGAGGAGACGATCGAACTGGAGTCGGGAGACATCATCGGAGAGAACTCCATGGTGAAGGACTTCGAGGAATGGTACGAGGAGACCTACGGGATCAAAGTGAAGGTGGAGTATTCCACTTTCGGCACGAACGAGGACCTCTACAACATGCTGACGCTGGGCGATGAGTATGACCTCGTCTGCCCTTCAGAGTACATGTTCATGAAACTGATGACGGAGAAGCAGCTCGTTCCGCTCTCCGACGGGTTTTTCGATCCGTCGGTGGAGGAGAACTATTACGCGAAGGGCGTCTCTCCCTATATAAAGAAAGTCTTCGACGAGCACGAGATCGGCGGGGAGCCCTGGAGCCGCTACGCTGCGGGCTATATGTGGGGCGTCACAGGGATCGTCTACAATCCGGATGTCGTGACCAGGGAGGAAGCGTCCACCTGGAAGATCCTGAATGATCCGAAATTCAGCAGACAGGTCACGATCAAGGACAATGTAAGGGATTCCTATTTTGCCGCAGTCGGCGCGCTCAAAGCAGACCTTCTGACTTCGGAGGCCTTCCGGGCAGATCCGGAGTACGCGCAGAAACTCGAAGACGAGATGAACGACACCTCCCCCGAGATGATCGCGCAGGTGCAGGACTATCTGCAGCAGGTCAGGGACAATGTCTATTCCTTCGAGACGGACTCCGGCAAGGCCGATATGATCACCGGCAAGGTTGTCGCCAACTACCAGTGGTCGGGAGACGGCGTCTATTCGCTGGACCAGGCGGAAGAGGATGACTTTATCCTCGCTTTCGCGGTGCCGGAGGAGAGCACGAACATCTACTTCGACGGCTGGGTCATGCTGAAGAACGGGATCCGGGACAACGCGGCCAAGCAGCACGCGGCGGAGGCTTTCATCAACTTCAACTCAAGGCCCGACAATGCCGTGCGCAACATGTACTACATCGGCTATACTTCCGTGATCTCGGGCGGCGACGACCCGACGATCTTCGAATACGCTGAGTACAACTACGGCGCGGAGGACGACGAGGAGGAGACGGAAGAGTACGATCTGGGCTACTTCTTTGAAGGGGAAGAGAATTCCGGCGATTATGTGATAGAAGCGCCGGCGGAACAGCTCGAGCGCCAGCTCTATGCGGCCTACCCTCCGCAGGATGTCATGGAAAGATCCGCTGTCATGGTGTGCTTCGACGAGGCACAGAGCGCGGCGATCAACAGGATGTGGATCAACGTGCGCTGCTACAATCTTCGGAAAGCGCCGGCCTGGGCGCTTGTCATCGCGGCGGCAGTGTTCTGCGGTATCGTTTATCTTGCGGTGATGCGCGTGAAGGCAGCGATCAGGAGAAGGAATGCTTGACTTTCCAGCGGAAGTGTTTTAACGTTTAAGTGTATGGGTCGGTATTCCGGTCCGGCTGAGGGACTGCCCGGAAAATTATTATCTTAGTGATCCCGAATAATAAATTTCTGAAGAAAATCACTGGCTATTTGTGGTATACTATGATCACCCGGAATCAAGATTGGAGGAGTTCATATGACGATCGAACAAAAGGCAGAAGGCAGTAAGCTGACACTCAAGGTGTCCGGCAGACTTGACACTATGACAGCTCCGGAGCTGGAGAGTGTCATCAAAGAGAATATTAACGGCGTGGAGAAGCTGGTTTTGGATTTCCAGGATCTGGAGTATATTTCTTCCGCAGGCCTTCGTGTTGTTCTCGGCGCAAGGAAGGCGATGGGGAACGGAGATTCATTTGTGGTATGCAACCTCTGCAGCGATGTCAGGGAGATCTTCGATATCACAGGATTCTCGGATATCATCACGATTGAATGATCAGAGCAAACAGGTCGTAAGGCGGGGTGTCGCAATGGATGAATTGCGGCACCTTTTTCTGACGTCAGAAATCCGGCGGGGACAGCCGGATTTTATGTTTTATTTGCGGATGGCCAAATCTACAGTATAATAAGGTGTATGGGTTTGCGGTACGCAACCCGCAGCCGGAGCATCGGCAGCTGCAAGAGTTCGCCGGAAGCTGTTAAGGATATGGTGTGAGTATGGAAAACAGGGAATTATTCAGAAAAGAAGCAGTGGACAGAGTCGCGTCGCCGGAGCAGCTCAATGACTATATACATGTCACAAGCCCGGCGATCTGGATGGCGCTTGCCGGCATTATCTGCATCCTCGTCGGTTTTATTGTCTGGGGCATATTCGGAAACGTGTATTCGACGGTAGACGGCGCGGGGATCGTCAGAGATCACAACCTCACCGTTTATATCAGGACATCGGACAGGGAATCGGTGAAAGAGGGCATGGACATCACGGTGAACGGTCAAAAGACAGTGGTGCGTGAGATCTCCTCCGAACCTGAAAGGATCCCCGACGATGTCAGTGATTATGTCCTTGACGCAGCGGGGCTTGGTCCCGGCGAGTGGACGTATAAAGCGGAAGCCGATACGGAGCTGGATGATGGTGTCTACAGCGCTTCGATCACCGTGGAGAAGGTCCACCCGATCAAATTCGTCATAAATTAATGAGGCTTTTGCTGCATGGATACAAATAAGAAGAAAGTCAGGGAACCGGTCAGAAAAGGCGTTGCCAAAGTGCCGATCATCATGCAGATGGAGGCGCTGGAGTGCGGAGCGGCCTGTCTGACAATGGTCCTTGCATACTATGAAAAATGGATACCGCTGGAGCAGGTCCGTGTGGACTGCGGCGTCTCGAGAGACGGTTCCAACGCGAAGAACGTCCTGAAAGCGGCCAGGCATTACGGGCTCAAGGCAGACGGATACAAGGTGGAGCCCCAGACGCTGATGGAGCAGGCGATGTTTCCCTGCATCATCCACTGGAATTTCAATCACTTCGTGGTGCTGGACGGCTTTACGGGAAAAAAAGCGGTCCTGAACGATCCCGCGAGAGGCAAAGTAGAGGTGTCGCTCGAGGAGTTTGACCAGTCCTTTACGGGGATCTGCCTTCTCTTTGCGCCGGGGGAGGATTTCGAGCCGTCGGGGAAACCCAAGAGCGTTCTTGATTTTGCCGCAAAGAGGCTCAGGGGGGCGAGGACCGCGATCGCTTTCGTCGTGCTGACGACAGTGATCGGGTCGCTGTGCGAGATCATACAGCCCGGATTTTACCAGGTGTTCATGGACAGGCTCCTCACAGGCAGAAATCCCGACTGGGCCTATCCGTTCCTGGTCCTCTTGTCTGTGTTCACGGGACTGCAGATCGCCGTCGCGTGGATCAATGTCGTCTATTCGATGAGGATCAACGGAAAGCTCGCGATCGTCGGGAACTCCTCGTTCATGTGGAAAATACTGAACCTTCCGTTGGAATTCTTCTCCCAGAGGATGGCCGGCGACATCCAGTCGAGGCAGAACACCAATGCGGAGATCGCTTCGAACCTGGTCAATACCTTTGCGCCGCTGGTCCTAAATACGGCTACGATGTTCTTCTACCTGATCGTTATGGTACGCATGAGCATCCCGATGACGATCATCGGTATGGCTTCGGTACTGGTCAACGCCGCTTTTTCCCGGTATATCACCGAAAAGCGCGTCAACATATCGAGAGTGCTCGTGAGGGACAGCGGAAAGCTGACGGGCACGACGATCGCCGGGATCGAGATGATCGAATCCATTAAGGCGAGCGGAGCGGAGACGGGTTTCTTTGGCAGATGGGCCGGTTATCAGGCAAGTGTGAACACGCAGGACGTCAAATTCACGCAGACAGACCAGTATCTGGGCATCCTTCCCGGGATCGTCTCGGCACTTACGGACATCCTGGTGCTGTGCATGGGGATCGGCCTCGCGATGCGGGGACAGTTCTCTCCCGGTATGATCATGCAGTTCAGCATCTATATGAAGGCGTTCCTTGCGCCTGCGGACAACCTGATCTCTGCAGGGCAGACTGTGCAGTCGATGAAGACGGAAATGGAGCGCATCGAGGATGTCATGGAATACCATTCGGATGATATCGTCAGCAAGGAACTGAGTACGGATGATTCCGGCATTTCGTTTTCCAAGCTCTCCGGCAAAGTCGAGATGAGGAATGTCACATTCGGATATGCGCCGCTCGGAGATCCGCTGATCCGCGATTTTTCCATGACGGTGGAACCGGGAAAGAGCGTTGCGTTCGTCGGTGCCTCGGGAAGCGGAAAATCAACGTTAGCCAAGCTGCTGTCGGGGCTCTACAAGCCGTGGAGCGGTGAGATCCTTTTTGACGGGAAGCCCCTCAGCGAGATCGACAAGACCGTTTTCAGGGGATCGCTGGCAGTTGTGGACCAGGATATCACTCTGTTCGAGGACACGATCGCCAACAATATCAAGATGTGGGATACGAGCATCGAGAACTATGAGATGATACTGGCCGCGCGCGACGCCCAGATCCACGACAAGATCATGGAACGTGAAGGCGGCTATGAATATAAGCTGACGGAGAACGGATCAGACTTCTCGGGAGGCGAGAGACAGAGGCTGGAGATCGCGCGCGTCCTTGCGCAGGATCCGACGATCGTGATCATGGACGAGGCGACGTCCGCGCTGGATGCCCGGACAGAGTTCAACGTGGTGAGGTCGATCCGTGACAGGGGCGTGACCTGCATCGTGATCGCGCACAGGCTCTCTTCGATCAGGGACTGTGACGAGATCATCGTCATGGATCACGGCCTGGTCGTGGAGCGGGGAACGCATGAAGAACTCTACGCGCTCGGCGGCCAGTATGCGCAGCTGGTCAGCAACGGCTAGCGC
>CAMOXN010000083.1 GCA_946629175.1 uncultured Lachnospiraceae bacterium
ATTTTAGCAGATATCGTCTGCTCATTCTGCGCCGGCAATCGAGTAGGATGCTCCTGCTCGATTGACCGTTGGCCGCCAAATACATCTTCGTGCAAGCACGAGATGTGCTTGGCGGCTTATCGCACAGAAAGAGGGGGGCGTCGCATTTGTCAAATGCGGCAGCCCCCCTGTCTCCGAAACTGTCCTCTACTGATGATCTTCCCCTGTGATATACCTTACGAAAGCGGGATTCACGTAGACCTTGAACGGGCTCATCGTGAGCTCCGGCGCGATCTCCCCGACCTTGTCCACGACGGCATCCGCGCCTTCGGTAAGCGTAAAGGTATGGATCGAGTATTTCCCGGTCCTGTCGTAGATGGTGTTGTCGATCATCTCCTGAAACTCACCGTTCCGCATCGGCGTACCGGAGCTGTAGAGCGGCTGCCACCAGGACTCCGCAAGAAGCTTTGCCGTCACATTCCCGTTCTCGTCGACCCTGTCGTCGTATTTCTTGGCATAGGTCTCGATCAGGCCGTGGAACTTTTCTTTGTCGTCCGCGCTGTCAAATTCGATCATCAGGTCGTATTCGACGCTGTAGCAGAGATAGCGGCCGTTGTCCGTCTGCTGGACCGCATACGTCGGCGAAGGAGCGGCGGGCGTCCCCCACTCCTTCAGGTATTCATAAATGGAAACTTTGGGCTCGATCTGGACATAGGCGTCCATGCCCTCGCTGCGCAGCAGCCCGACCAGCTGGATGGCGTGCTGATAGTCGCTGTGGCTGTATTTGAGCGTATAGGCGTCCAGGAATCTGGCATCGTAACCGGCATATTTGAGTCCGTAACCTGTGACGATTCCGTCCATGACCAGCTCCGTTCCCAAGGCATCCAGCTCCCAGTTGTCGAAGATGCTCATGCTGTCCAGGACCGCCCGCATCTCCTCCATCAGGTCGGCATCCGTGACGCGTCCGAGATAGTGCCGCCCTTTTCCCGCGATCTCCAGGCAGCGGTACAGGAACGTCTCCACATCGAAAGGTTTGTCCGCCGCATAGAGTTCCAGGTCCGCTGCGCAGGCCACATACGGCACATACTCCTCTTCTGTCAAAATACCGTTCGCCTCGAGCACTTTCGCCGCCTTGTCGGGAACGGCATCGTTCAGGTAACTCTGCGCCAGTTCATCCAGTCCCGCAAGCTTAATGCCCGCTTCGATCACGGCGCCGTCCGACAGCGCTTCCGCCTTGATCGGTTCTCCCCCGACCGCTCCCAGCATCCCGTTCACATTTTCCAGCGTGAGCTCCTGCCCCGGCTCTATGCCATAGTAGTTGAAGAGGTATTCTTCCGCTTTTTCATGACCTGAGGTCCCGGCGGGCGCTTCTGCCTGCGCTGCGGTCCCGGCGGGCGCTTCCGCTTCTGCCGCGGTCTTTGTGCAGCCCGTCATAAGGCATACGATCGCTGCCGCAAGAAACAGTGTGATCAATGGATTTCTTCTCTTACTGCGCATTTTCTTTCCTCCGTGTGATATATGCCTTCAGCTCCTCGTAGATCTTTTCCTCTTCCGGCGGGCATCCCATGATGCACACGTCAAAATCCTTCGTGCACCTGCCGACGCCGAGCCGGCCCTTTTTGCCCTGCATGCCCTGTCCGATGCCGATCGGCTCGTCCAGCTTGTCGAGGAGCCCCTCCTCGCGGAGCCGCCAAAGCGCTCCGACGAGACTCGCATAGCAGGCGCTGCAGGAGTCCACTTCGTTGACTGCATAGGAGACCTCGAGAAGTTTCCGGTCTCTGGGGAGATCTTCATACATCTCTTTGCCGTCATATCCGCCGAACCCGCCCAGATTGATGATCTCGGCGGATTCAAGATCCGCGGACCCGGCGCCGAGTTTCTCCGCCATCCTGACATAGGGCACGTCGTCCGGCGTGTAATGCAGCAGGGAGCAGGCATAGCTGTCCACGAGAACAGGGTCCAGCGCCGCCATCACGCAGTTGCGGACGACCGGATTGCCGCCCTCTTCAAAATCCAGATCGCCGCAGATATGGTCAACGACGATGAAATCCTGGCGGATCCCTTTCTGCAGGTGCGCGATCGGCTTGTGGAGCCCCATGCGGTGGAAGCGGGATTTCTCGCTGTTCGGCAGCAGTCCCTTGAGGTTCTTGAGCGCGCACGTCATTTTGGTCTGGCAGTGCCCCTTGATGACAGGCACATTGATCAGAAAGTCGATCTGATCCACTGTATCAATGACGTTCAGCTTCATACCCGCGCAATCGACCGCGTGCGACTTCTGCTTCTGCCCGTCCACAAAAGGAACATTGTACTGTTCACACAGTTCTTTGTATCCGCAGTACCTGTACGCGTCGGCCGTGCGGTCACCCACCCAGGATCCCTCCACAATGATGATATTCTGAAACCGGTTCTCCTGCAGGTATTCGACGATGCCCGCCACGACCTCCGGATGCGTCGTTCCCCCGAACTCTGCCGGAGAAGGAACGACCAGGTTCGGCTTGATGCCGATCCGCTTCTTTCTGTCACCGATCAGCGAAGCGAGATCTGTCTCCTCCAGCAGTCTTTTGGTCATCTCAAGATATTTTGTCCCGTAAAGTTTCCATATCTGATTGCGCTGAATCATTGCACTCGCTCCTATAATGTCAGGTGAACAGTCCCCTCACGACTGCGCCGGCGCCTGTCCTGAACTCCTGTAAAGCCAAAAGAATTTCAATATCCATTTTTCCCCTCTCTTTTACATTATCAATTATTCCGTTTTAAACACAACCGTATTCTGTATAAAAAAGCTTGCGGCGAACAGGGCGGTATCCACGAACATCTTGAGCAGCACCTCCTGCGCGGAGGGCAGCAGTATTTTGCCGCCGGAGACCAGCGCTGCGCTGAGCCCTGTTTTCACAATTGCGAGGATCCCGTATCTGGGTCCTGCCGAAGTCACTTTCTCACTGCTCTCAAAGACCAGCTTGTGGTTGACCGTGTAGTTGAAACAGGCCGACATGATGCGGGCCGCTGCGGTGGAGACCGCGATGTAGGCCGGCACCCGCCCATCCAGGAGCCGGCAGAAGACCGCGAACAGGAACAGGTCGATCACGGCCGATGACAGCGACGAAGCGCTGAATTTTATGAAACGTTTGAGCATACTCACCTCAGCTGCTGCAGAATATAGGGGTCCTTGATCTTATTGTCCTCGGCGAGCAGCAGGATCTTGGAGAGGATCTCCGCCGTCTTGGGGTCCTCGTCGATGAAGGGAAGGAAGATCTTCCCCCTCTGCTGCGAATGCACGGGCAAAATATTGACCATCCCGCCGCTCTCCTTATGGATCACGCCGCTCCCGAGCTGGATGTTGTAGCTGTTCAGGGTCCCCTTTATGAATGCGTGCGTACCCTCAAAAGTCACGTTCGTGAGGCCGAACAGCTCCATGTTGAACTCGAAGATCACGCGGCGCATCTCGATGGTCGAATGGCTGGTCTCGGGATCCACGCCGCCCACATGGGCCACGCTGACCGCGAGGTCCACGTCGCGCATGACCTCAGAATACAGTATATCAGGCACTTCCGAGAGCTTCTTCTGCTTACCTGTCTTCCGATCGTAGAACGAGACGTATTCGAGCGTCGGGCTCTCGGTGTCCGCGGGCGAGAACCAGTCGGCGAGCGCGTAGATCGTCGCCGCGATGTCCTGCCTGAAGAAGATCTTCTGAAGGCCTTCGTCGTAATCGGCCACCCATCTGCGGCCCCTCAGCGCCGCGACAGTCTTCTTCGGCTGGATCTGATAGCCCGCGAAGAGCCTGGAATCGGATGCGTCTTTCTCTTCCTCCAGCTTGGGGTAGAATTCCCTGAATACCTGCTTGAAGGGCTGCCTGGTGCCGTCCGCCCGCTGCTTTTCAAAGAACAGCCGCTGGTACTTCGCAAGCGCGCCCAGCCTGTTCAGTGTGATCGGGTGCGCGACAAGGAGCCTGGTCTCAGGACTCAGGGCGGGCTCCGCAGCTTTCAGTTCCTCCAGGGTCCCGACGACAACAGCTGCCCGGCCATCTGTTCCGGCTTCTGCCGCCTGCGCGCCGCCTTTTGCCGCCTGCGCGCTGCCGGCGGTCTGCGCTGCCTGCGCGTCGCCTTCACCGACAAAGACAAGCCTGCCCAGGATCCCCGCCGTGACCGGATTCCGGCACAGCCCGCACAGTTCCCCGTAGCTGTACGCGTCCTCCTCTTCCATCGCGCGCTCGAACATCGCCGCGCACCGCGAGTACTGGTCCTTCAGCTTCGCCGCGAATTCCTTCACTTCGAGGAACGCCTCGTCCTTCTTGAGCGCCGCGGGCACGGACTTAAGCGCTTTGCCGCCCGCGCCTTTGTACAGCGCGAGCTCCGACTTTCCGTCCGCGTCCACCAGGATCCGCGCCGTGTACTCCCCGATCTCCATTCCGTCAAAATACTGCTGATTCGACGACACCAGCTCCGTCTCCATGGCCAGCGTCAGCCGCAGCTCGTCGGCGTATCCCGCCGTCGTCGCCATATTTTTCATCGCGTACTGCACGCACTGCGCTTCGCTTGCCCTTCGCTGCGCGCCGAACTGTCTGCTCTCCTTAAGGAACTTCTGCAGGAACTCGTAGCGGTGCAGCTCGTCCTGCACATCCTTCAGAGGGATCAGGCCGTAGCTCATGAGGAGGTCCTTGTTGCGCTTGTCCGCGATCGTCTTCTCCAGTTCGTCCCGGTCGACTTTGCCGGTCGCGGCGTCCGCGTACTTTCTCGCGCGCGTGTGCTTGCTGCCGTCCGCGATGTATTTTGCCGCTTTGTAGAGCTTGGCGAAGTTCTTCTCGCCCAGTTTCTCATAGACTTCAAAGAACCAGTTCGTGTCAAAGCACCCGTTGTTGAGCTCTTCCGGCGACAGCGGCGTATATCTCGCGATCACAGCCTTCTTGCGGTCGTCGAACCGCTCGTTCATGTGCGCCATGAAGTAATAGCAGCCGCTCTTAAAGCCGTCGATCCCGAGCACCGCCTCCGCAAGGTCCAGCCACTGCGGGGCGTACATGGCGACTTCGATCAGCCGGTCGGCGCTCACTTTGTTCTCCTTCACCGCTTTTTTCAGGTCCGCTGCCGTCTCGCCGGCTGCCGCGATCACAGCCCGGGCCTGCGGTCGCGCCGCGGCCTGTTCTTCCGTGATCACAGCCCGGGCCCGCGATCGGGACGCCGCCGGCCAGCACACCTTGAGCAGGTGGCTCATGCACTCTTTTTTGCTCGTGCCGCTGTTGAAGGAATAATAGGTGTTCCTGTCCAGCGTATCGTTCCCGAGCGCGCGCAGGATCTCCATGAGACGCGGAATGCCCTCGATCCGGGAGATCCGGGAGACCGCATCCGAGAAGACCGTAGGCGTGTCGCCGCGCTTCAGCTCCACATCCAGGATCAGGTCGACCAGTTTCCTGTAGACCTCTTCGCACAGCTGATAGAAGCGGCACTCCGTGTCCATCGTCCGCTTTTCCAGGTCCACCGCCATGTATTCTTTGATGTTCCGCAGCGTATAGATGGTGACATTGGGGCGGAACAGCTCGCCCAGCTCTCCCACCGCATAGGGCAGGCCGATGATCTCAAATGCCGCCTTGAACAGGTAATCCCTCGTGATCAGGCCGAGCTCATGGGCCTTCACATAAGAGAACATTGACAAAATATTGCGCGAGCTGCTTCCGTAGGACGTCTTCGGCTCATGCGCATTGAATTGGTAGACCCTGTCCACCTCATGAAGGAGCGGGAACACCGCGCGGAACTCCTCGTCGTTCTCATAGTGGCACGCGCGGGACAGCATGGACCGGAACTTGTTCGTGCGGACGAAGCAGATGGTCGGCCGCTGCTGCGTATAATAGGTCTGGTATTTGGACGGCGCTTTCTCCATCCAGCGGATCTCCTCCGGGAGCCTTGTCGCCTCAAGGACCGCCGCGCGCGCGATCTCCGCCGGCAGGACCAGATGCTGCTGGCTCGAAATGATGTCCAGGATCGTCTGGTAGATGCTGTGCCCGCCGTAACTGCTCTTATACTTGGGATCCCTGTAATCGTACCCCGAATAAGCCTCCCCGAAGATCGTCTTCTCCGCCTTCCGGTAGGCCTCCACATCTTTCACGTCTTTCTCGGTAAATCCGTCCCGGATCGCGAAATACAGGTTGAAGAACACCTTCGGATCCTTAATGATCGTCTCGTAGACCTCGATCCAGAGCTCCGGGAAGGGATAGCGCGTCTCGATCGCCCCGCTGTAATCATAGTTGATCAGGTACAGCCCGTTCTCCAGGAGCTGCCTGTCCCCGTTCACGCTGGTGTACTCGAGCTTGCCGTGTTCGATCACGAACGCCCTGATCCTGTCAAAATACTGATCCATCTCCTTCGCCCGCAGGCTGAAGAAGTCACTCAGGATCTCCGCATTCCGGTCCTTACCGGAACTAAAGATGCCACTGAGCAGTTTCAGGCCTTTTTTCACGGCGCTCTCTTTCGCGGCGCCTCCCTGCGCAGCACTCTCCTGCGCAGCGCTCTGCTTCGCGGCACTTTCCTGCGCAGTACTTCCCTTCGACGCGCTTGCCCGCGCATCGAGGACCGGCTCATACGACGCTTTCGGGTCGTAGAGCCCGTACCCTTCCGTATTCAGGATGCTGCCTGCCCCCTCGCTTCCCGCGATCTCCCCGTACAGGACCTTTTCCTTGTCTGTCAGGCCGGCATCATCCGGCAGGACCTCACGGAGAAGCGCCGCGCTCTCTCTTTTGGCATCTTCGCCCGATTCGCTCCGGCGCTTCAGCATGTCGAGGCCGGCGAGCCGCATCTGCTCTTTGTCCGCCGCGGAGAGCGCCTTAGGGGACTTACGGCCTTTGCCGGCGTCCTGACTCGCTTTGCCGGCAGCCTGACCCGCTTTGCCGGCGGCCGCGCCTGCCTGGTCCTGCCCTGCGGCGAGAAGCCTTCGGATGCTCTCGTCGACCTTCGGCTTCTCCTGTCCCTCCAGGAGCTCTATCACATTGCGGCGGGTCTCCTCGTTCTTCAGGCGCAGGTATCCCTCCAGCTGCCGGTACTCGTCGTCTGTAAGCCCCTCACCCGACGTATTCTGCATCTTTTTAAGGATCTGGAAGGCAGCCTGCCTTGTGAAGCTCTCCTTGTCCGCCACATAGCCGATCAGCGCGCTGCGCTGTATCTCCGTCCTGGGGGCATGGAGAAGTACCCGCAGGTAATAGTAGCGGGTGTTGTAGTAGGAATCCATGATGTCGGGCAGGCGGACGCAGGTCTCGTCGATCAGCGCCTGATCCTGCAGCGCATAGGCGATCAGTACCATTCTCTGGGTGAGATCGCTCTTGTCGAGGGCCGCGCCGTACCAGGGGAAGATCATGGGGCTGTACTCTATTTTGCGCTTCTTCATGCTGTCCGCGAGGCCCTTCAGGATCCCGTAGTGCAGCCGCGCCTGTTCCTCGCTGTCCCAGAACT
>CAMOXN010000084.1 GCA_946629175.1 uncultured Lachnospiraceae bacterium
TCTCCTCAGCTGCCTCAGCAGCGCCGTCTTCCTCTTCGAAGTCGTCTGTGTCTTCATAGTCCTCATCGAATTCGTCGAGGTCAAGATCATAGGACTCCTCTTCGGAGCGTTTCTTTAAGAAATAAACTGCGCCTGCCGCCGCTGCCGTGCCTACTGCAGTGAGAAAAAGCTTGGAAAAAACACTCATTTATTCATCCTCCATTCAAAATACTGTTCGACACAGCACCCGGACAATACCGGAGCGGAATTTCCTTTCGCTGTGCCAGATCGTTCTTGCCACAACTGTAATTTTACACTGAAACCCCGAAATAACCATTACTAATTTATGAATTTTGTGTTAAATCTACTGTTGTTCCTCGGGAACAATGATCCGGAGTTTTCTGCGGAGGTTCGTCAGCTCCACCTTTTTGCAGGTCCCCGCGTACTCGCCGTCCCTGGTCCACTTGACTCTCTGATCAGACTTCAGGACGATATGGGATGTCTTGAACCGGTACACAAAATCAGACACGTCCGTGACCCGGTTGAAGTACTGGATGATATCGCCAACTTCCAGCAGGTTGGTCGGCATCTTGATCAGCGTCACCTCAAAGAGCCCGTCGCCCAGGTCGACCTCGTCCCCGGTGATATCCGGGAAACCTCCGACGGACTTGGAATTTGTGACCATACCGAGCACGAAATCATCCGATATGGAAAACTCCGCGGACTCGATGCTGAAATGATAGCTGCGCACTTTTCCCAGGTCCATCATGCCCTGCAGGAAATACGCCATGTGTCCGAACATGTTCTTGAGATCCTGCGGGGTCTCGTAAGAAGTCTCGGTAAAAAGACCGAAAGCGGCCACATAAGTAAAATAAGTATCGGAATTAAATAGCCCAAGGTCGCACCCGATGACTTTCCCCCGGGCTGCCACCCTGGCTGCGGCTTTCGCGTTTACGGGGATCCCGAGGCTCAGCGCGAAATCATTGGTCGAGCCCATCGGTATGTAGCCGATCGGCACCGCCGGTTTGTCGGGATGCTCCAGCATACCGCTGACCACTTCATCCAAAGTCCCGTCTCCGCCCGAGCAGATCACGCAGGCATAGTCACCCTGCCTGCTCCGCACTATATTTCTGGCGTCCCCGCGGCATTTCGTCGGGTAGCAGGTGACCGCATAGGATTCTCTCGCGAAGATCTCCAGGATATCGACGAGCTCTGTGCGGATCTCCGACCTTCCCGCGACAGGATTGAATACGAACAGCGCTTTTTTCCACTGTTCCGCACCAGGCCCGGACTGGGATTCCCGGCGCCTGCCCGCTGACCCTGCAGCAGGGCTCTTCTGAATATCCAGAGGTTCATTCTCCGAGTACGATGTCATCTTCCTGTCCTCCTCTGTATTTATCAGCTACCGCTTCGAACTGTTTGTCGATCTGCTCGAACAGCCAGCCGAGGTACCTCATGGCCGGCTCCGTCGCGATCGCGAACAGAACGAACAGCATGATGCATTCCGTCGAGATATTCTGTATCGCAAAAAGCCAGCTGAAGAAATAGGCAAAAAAGCACAATCCCGCAATGCATCCCGAGATCACGATCCAGCGGTACCTGTTCAGCGGCGTGCTGATCCTGAACAGGATCATGAAGCCGACGATCGCCAGCAGGAACGTCGACGCGACGGAGATGTCCACTTCCGCCACGTGGAAAGTACTGCCGAACACCACCAGCGCCGCGATCGCGAAAAAGTCCGTCAGCGCCGCAGGCATGGCATTGAACAGAACGTTCCTGAGGAAATTTCCCTCGATCCTGCGGTTGTTCCTCTCCATCGCGAGGAAGAAAGCCGGGATCCCGATATTGAACATGCTGATCAGCGAGATCTGCGATGGCTGCAGCGGATAGACCAGCACATTGATGATCGAAAATACCGAGAGCAGCAGGGAAAAGATATTTTTCACAAGGAACAGCGTCGCCGACCGCTGCACGTTGTTGATGATCCTGCGCCCCTCGCTCACGATCTGCGGCATGTGGGCGAAATCGGAATCCAGCAGCACTACCTGCGATGCCTGTACGGCCGCGTCGGAGCCCGCAGCCATTGCTATGCTGCAGTCCGCGCTCTTCATCGCCAGGATATCGTTGACACCGTCGCCGGTCATGGCCACCGTGTGTCCCTCTTTCTGCAGCGCCTTTACGATCTTCTGCTTCTGTTCGGGAGTCACGCGGCCGAACACAGTGTATTTGCTTACCGCCTCCGCGATGTCATCGTCGCTCTTAAGCCATGAAGCGTCCACATAGCTCTCCGAGTTCTCGATCCCCGCCTGTCTTGCGACCTCCGATACGGTAAGGGGATTGTCTCCCGAAATGACCCGGACGTTCACGCCCTGTTTCGCAAAATAGCCGAATATCTTCTTCGCGTTCTCCCTGAGCGGATTCTGCAGCAGAATGAAGAAGATGGGCTCCGTTTTCCGGCCGTACAGACCCTTCTTGGGAACGGGAAGGGATCTGCGGACCTTAGCGCCGGCGCCGGTCTCCTCTCCCATATACCGCGCGAACACAAGAACGCGGAACCCTTTCATGGCGTATTCATCCACGATCTCGCTGTATTGGGGAAAGTCCTCACAGAGCACAAATTCAGGCGCTCCGAGAACGAAAGTGGAGTCTGTGAACTGCACGCTGCTGTATTTGTGCTTGGAACTGAAGGGGAAGATCGAGACCGCCTGGCGGCTCCCTCTTCCGCGGAAATACTCGCGCATCGCCTTCATTGTGATATTGTCATCGGGCAGCGCCTCCAGGTACTCGCCTACCAGCGCCTTATAGCGGCGGAGCTGGTCGTCCGTGAACCTCTGCGCGGGGACGGCATCTGCCACGAGCATACTGTTGTCCGTTACGGTTCCGGTCTTATCGACGCACAGCGTATCCACCCGCGCCAGCGTCTCGATGCTCTTCATGTCGTGGAGCATGATATTGCGGCGGGCCAGCATGACAGAGCTGGTCGCCAGCGTGACGCTGACCAGAAGATACAGTCCCTCGGGGATCATTCCGATGACTGCCGCGACCATGCTGACCACGCTGTCGCTGAAGTTGTTCCCCTGCGTCATATAGCTCTGGATGAAAAGAGTCAGGCCGATCGGTATGATCAGGATGCCGGCCGCTATGACGATGCGGTTGATGGAGCGGACCATTTCGGACTGCTCCCCGACAGGCATTTTCCTTGCCTTCAGCATCAGTTTGGAGATGTAGGAGTCTTTTCCCACTTTGGTGAGCTGCGCCGTGCAGCGCCCGGAAGCGATAAAGCTTCCCGACATCAGTTCTTCCCCGCTCCCCTTGACGATCTCATCCGCTTCACCGGTGAGCAGTGCCTCATTGACTGCCACTTCGCCGTCCAGGATCACCGCGTCCGCCGGGATCTGGTTCCCCGCCTCCAGCAGGATGACGTCGTCCAGAACAAGTTTGCCGATCGGCACTTTCATCTTTGCTCCGTCCCGGATCGCGACCGCGTTGGGCTCGTTCAGGATACTCAGACCATCCAGCACTTTTTTGGCGTGCATCTCCTGAAAAATACCGATCAGCGTGTTCGCGATGACCACAGGCAGGAAAGTCAGGCTGCTGAAAGCGCCCGCCGCGATCAGGAGAATGCTGATGATCAGAAAGATCAGGTTGAAGTAAGTGAAGACGTTCTCCTTGATGATGTCCTTCGTCGTCTTCGCCGTGCGGTCGATCTGTTCGTTGACCTTGCCCTTCGACATGCGCTCCCGCACCTGCCTGGAGTCAAGGCCGTTCCGCGCAAGCTCCTTTCCTGTGCGGCTTTCCTCCGGGAAATCGTACTCAGAAAAATCATCCTCCGGATGATCGTATTCCGAAAGATTTCTCTCCGGGAAATCGTCCTCTATATTTAAATTTAATGCTTTGTTGCTGGTTGTTCCGTTTGTCGTTTCACTCACAATGATGATATTCACCTCGATTTTATGAATTGTCATACCGATTATAGCACGCGGCTTTCGGATTCTCATTGCGAGTTTGTGAATTTTGTCTAAACAAAAAGGCCGCCGCACCAGAAATCACATTTCTTAGTGCAGCGGCCGCGGAGATTCACTCCCCCGCGCTGATCTCCTCCGTCTCGATGATAAATCGCACGCTCCCCTTCTGCCCGTCGCAGATCCCCGAGAAATTCGTGTAGCTGTGCTCGGCGTCCCTGGCCGCGCGCAAGCCCCGGATCACGTTCAGGTACTCGGGGCCCGTCAGCTCCGCGAGGCTCTGTATGCCCTCCTCGTCGAACTCCGAAACGCCATCCGCGAACTCGCCCAAGCCGTCCACCAGCTCCCCGAAAGCGCTGTCAAGCTCTCCGCCTGCCGAAGCGACTTTCCTGAGCGCGTCGCTGAGTTCTTCCGATCCCTCTGCTGCCAGGCCCAGGGCCTCCTTAAAGAGCTCCAGCCCGCCGGTGAGTTTAGTGCTTCCCTTAGACAGCTCGCTGACGCCGGACTTCAGTTTCTCCATACCTGCTGAAAGGCCCTTCAGGGATTCCGCGGAGGACGAGATCCCTTGCGCGTACGCGCTGACAACTGCAAGGGAATTTCCCATTTCGGTCAAAATCCCGCTGATCCCGCTGACCTGCTCCCCGCTCAGGGCGCTCATGTCCGGGAGGGTGAGCTCACTGACTGAATCACCGGCCGCGGTTATGTTCCCGTACCTTTTATCCAGTTCCTCCTGCATCCCGGCAAGCGTCTGCGCGAGCAGCTCGTCCAGGCTGATCTCCACGGCATCCGGATCGACTGAGATCCCGCTGCTGATCCTGCCGGTGATCCTGTCAGCGACCTGGGAGGAAATACCGTCACTGACTTCCGCAGCGGTCTCGGAAGCCAGCGCGGAAGTGTCTCCGGGAACCGTTTCGATCCTGTCCTGAATTTCCTTTATCAGCTGCTCCTTGGCCGCGGCGATCTGCTCCGTCGTCAGCCCGAGGCCATCCAGTGCGTCGCTCTCTTCGATGCTTTTCTGTACGTCATCTATTGCCGCATCAGCCGTCAATGACGCGGCATTCTCCGCCGCTGTCTCTGCGACCTTCGCCGCAGTTTTCTCGACGCCTGCCGCCATTCCTTCTTCCACGGCCGGTGTGACGGCCTCCTCGACCGCTTTCTCCGCCGCTTTCTGCGCCGCGGACACGACAACGGCATTCGCCTGCGCGGAGGCCTCCCCATTCAGTGCGGAGGCGGCATCCGGCGCGAGTTCCGAAAGGACCGGCGCAGGGTTGTCACTGACCGCCTTTTTCAGCGCTTCCACCTGTTCACCGTATGCCGTCAGATACTCCCGGTATGTGGCAAGCCCTTCGGCGGCTGTCTGAACGGCAGCGAGCTTTTCGCCGAGGGCAGCTGTATTTTGGCCCAGGGACTGCAGTGCTGCAGCGGCCGCCTGTGCCGCCGCCTCGCTCTCCTTGGAGCTGAGCGCCGACAGGTCGATCTGCGACAGTGACTTGTCGACCTGCGCCAGTCCCGTCTGCAGGGCGGCTGACCCTTCCGTGATCGCCCCGATGTTCTCCGCGAGCGCCATAAGGACCTCATCCAGAGCGTCCGTGCCGTCGCTGATCTGCGAGATCCCGTCAAAATACTCAGACAGGTAATCCCCGAACTCTCCCCCGCCGGCCGCAAGCTCTTCCGCCGCGTCCGTCAGTTCCTCCGACGCGTCTGTCAGTTCCTTCATGTCATCCGCCATGTCCTCGAGATCGGCCAGATCCTCGTCCTCTACTTCATTGAACAGCCCGGTGCTCACGACAGTCGCGGTAAAATCCAGTTCAAAAGCTTCCGCATGCGCCGTGATCTCCACGAACTCCGGCAGCTCGATCTCCTCAGTCGGCTCGTAGGCGGCCAGTTTCAGCCTGCTCTGAAGTCCCGGAAAGGCATATCCGATCACCGCCTTCTGATCACCGAAATCGATGACCCTGCCGTTCGTAACTTCCACATCGCTGAAGACGTCTCCGGACAGCAGGACCGCCGATAAGGCCATGAACGGCACATCCGTGTTGTTCTCGTAGTCAAAGCGGATCCGCACCTCGCCTGTCCTGCCTGCGATCTCTTCCGCCGTCACTTCCTGCCCTTCCAGGTAATAGGTGACGTCAACGTCCACCGGGAGCGTCTTGTCAGAGGTCCCCTTGTAACGGATGTCCTCGCCGTGGTTCTCCCACAGGAAGCGGCCTTCGCCAAGGCTCTCGTACTCCTCGTCACCTTCCGTGTTCTTAATATCCGCGAGGTCGGAGCGGTCCTCCACCGGGTCCGTTCCGGCGATCTTCGAGAGGATCACTTCCACAGTTGTCTCCTTGGGACGGCCGTACGGGTCCGCTTTGACGTAGACGGTCTCCTCCTTCTCGCCGGGTACTGCTGTTTTCCCGTCCCGGCCGGCACTCAGGATGGTATTTTCGCCGCCCTCATTGCCGCTCACGGCCTGCTCCGTTCCGGCCGTGGCGCTGCCGCTCCCGCCGGCGCCATCTCCGCTCCCGCCCTGCTCCGTTCCGGCCGTGGCGCTGCTGCTCCCGCCGGAGCCATCTCCGCTCCGGCCCTGCGCGCAGCCCGCCGCCGGCAGGATCAGGGAGGCGCATAGTACCGCGCAGATCAGTTTTTTGCCCCATAAATTATGTCTTCTCATCTTCTTCCTCCAGGATCGTTCCGGCGAAGCCGCCGCCTCAAAATGCCGTGCGCACCACGCGCCGGTCACTCCACGTTCTTGAGCGCTTCGTCCATCGGCACTTTCCCGATCTTTCTGTATTCGAACACCGCGATCACCGCGTATGCCAGGATCCCCAGGACCGCCATTTCCACGTACACCTTCCTGCCGACGTACAGCTCGATCCATCCCGTCATCTCCAGGCGGATCATCACTTTCATCAGATACCGGATCAGCACCGTGACGCCCGGGATCGTCGCCGCGAAGCACACCAGATAGACCACCGTGGTGGACCGTATGTACAGACGGCTGATCTCCGAGCCTGTGTATCCCAGTATTTTGGCCATGGAGATGGACTGCGCGTTCTTCTCGATGATGATCTTGGACAAAATATAGATCAGCACCATAAAGATGATCACCGCGAAGAAGTCCACAAGGTACATCATGCTGCCCATCGAGATGTCAAGCTGCCGGGACACCTTGCTGAGCGACTCGAGGTCGATCACGGAGCCGATATACTTGTCATCAATGTCCGTGATCGGCGTTTCAGCGAGATAACCCGAAAAGTAATTCCTTCCCAGGTCGAACAGCCGGTTCAGCGTCTCCTGCTCCATGAAGATGCAGATGCTCGCCGGGTAGTAGTAGACGCCGGCCACCCGGAATGTGTATTTGTCCGCGCTGTATTTTTCCTGCAGCACGAGGCTGTCTCCGGTAAAAACATCGTATTTGTCGGAATAAGCGGACGAGACCAGGATCTGCGGCAGATCGCCGGCGGA
>CAMOXN010000085.1 GCA_946629175.1 uncultured Lachnospiraceae bacterium
ATCATTGATGTAACGCCTCCGATATTGTATATGTTAAGTATAAGTAAGCTGAATTCCTGAAAAGGGGGAGCTGTAATGAGCGGAAGGTGCATCATGATGTGCGCAGGGGAATACCACCCTATGGAGATCGATATCAGGCAGGACGACTTTGTGGTCGCTGTGGACGGAGGGCTTGTTCACCTGCTGGAGGCCGGTATAGAACCGGACCTGCTTCTGGGGGATTTCGACTCGCTGGAGGACACAGGCTTTACGGGGAACAATGATTCAGGCGGGAAGATATTATCAGAAACTATAGCCCGATACCGTGCCATGGGACCTGACCATTTCCTGCAGCTTCCGGTCGCCAAGGATGACACGGATACGATGGCGGCAGTAAAGCTTGGCCTTGAAAAGGGTTACAGGGAATTTCTGATCTACGGCGCCATGGGAGGAAGAACGGATCACTTAATGGCCAATATACAGACGATGGTCTTCGTTCTTCATAACGGCGGCCGGGCCTGGATGCTTGACAGACAGACCGGGATGACCGTCATCGGACCGGGGGAGTTCCGGCTTCCGGCGGACTTTGAAGGGACAGTCTCCCTGTTCGCGATGGACGGCTGTCTTGAACATGTGACTATACGCGGGTTGAAGTATGAAGTGGAGGACGCTGAGATCCGGAATGACTATCCGCTGGGATGCAGCAACGAGACGCTGGCTTCCGGGAGCGGGGCGGAAGCCGTGATCTCGATCGGAAAAGGCGCAGGGCTCCTCATTTTGACAGAGGGGCTTAAGAACAGGCATCACTGATAGTCGCTACACCCTGTCCACCCGGATGCTCACCCGGTATCCGGGCAGTTCCCTGCCGAAGAGCGCGCTGAGTTCCTCGATGATCATCTCATCGCTCTTTTTGCAGGAAAAAGGAAATAACGCGTCGAAAGAGACGACCGGCGTATCATCGCCGCGAAGGATCCGGAAATCATGAAGCCCGGCTGCGGGATCCATGGCCCGGATCTTTTTTAATACGCGCTTCTGCAGCAGGCCGGCTTCGCGGTCGTGCGTGTCCACGGGATCGATGTGGATGACGCTCATGACGCCGAACTCGCTGTCAAGTTCCTTTTCGAGGCGGTCGATGATCTCGTGCGCGTGCACGAGCGTGAAATCCGAAGGGACCTCCGCGTGAAGCGATACGACCTTGTGCCCCGGTCCGTAGTCGTGGACCAGAAGATCGTGCATGTCCAGGATACCTTCCGTCTGAAGAACCCGCTCCTCAATTTCAGATGTCAGTTCATGGTCGGGCGCCTTCCCCAGTAAAAGCCCGGAAGTCTCCAGGATCGACCTGGCGCCGGTAAAGAGGATAAAGCCCGAGACGGCAAGGCCGCACCAACCGTCCAGGTGGAGCCCTGTGAGATGCGCGAGGATCAGGCACAGGAGAACCGCAGAGGTGGCCGCGCAGTCGCTGAGCGAATCCATGGAGGTGGAGCGCAGGGCCACACTGTCGATCCGCGAAGCAAGGTCCCGGTTGTAAAGGAACATATAGAGCTTAACGGCGATCGAAGCAGCGAGAACAGCGATGGATATGCCTGAAAAGACGACGTCTTCCGGATGCAGGATCCTTAAGAGCGAGGTCTTGGCCAGGTCGGCGCCCATCAGCAGGATGGAGACGCTCACGAACAGGCCGGCAATGTACTCGAACCGCGCGTGGCCGAAGGGGTGGTTACGGTCCGCTTTTTTCCCTGCAAGACGGAAGCCGATCAGAGTCATGACGCTCGACGCGGCATCGGAGAGGTTGTTGAAGGCGTCTGCGGTTATGGAGACTGAATGCGCGAAAATGCCCGCGAACAGTTTCCCCGCAAATAACAGGATATTCAGAAAAATACCGACGGTCCCCGAGAGTACGCCGTACGCACGGCGCACCTCAGGGAGGTCGGTATTATTGTGATCTTTGATGAGTAATTGTGCCAGTAATGTAATCAATGTTATGCCTCTCTGAAAGAGAACCGGGCCGGCTGCCCCGCAGTGACAGGGAACCCGGCTTTAATGATCCCTAAAGGGAGATCACCCCTCACTGAAAAGGAGATCGGAGTAGGTCGGGAACGGCCACGCTTCTTTGCCGGTGATCATCTCGAGTTCGTCCGAGAAGCTCCTGCATTCGTTCATGTCGGGCACGATCACATCGTGGCAGAAGCGCATGGCTTCCTCCGGGGCCGCGGGTACTTCCCGCAGGTCCTTCTCCAGCTTCAGGCAGGCGTCGTGCAGGCAGTCGGACAACAGGCAGTTGCCTCTTGCGTTCTCCGCCTCGTATTTGCTGGGAAGGCCGAGGTTCCTGCGTTTCTCCAGACCTTCACAGAGCATCGTCCCGTAGCGGGAGACAGCGGGAAGGATCTCTTTGCGGATCATGTCGACCATCGTGCGCGCCTCGATCCCGATCGTCGCAGTGTAATTCTCGACATGGATGTTGTAGCGTGCGAACACTTCCTCTCTTGAATAGATGGAGTGGTCCGTGAAAAGACGGATGTTCTTCTCGTCGATATAGGCCGGCAGCGCGTCGACGGCTGTCGGGAAGTTGGAAAGTCCGCGCCTCTTTGCTTCCGCGAGCCAGGACTCGTCGTAGCCGTTCCCGTCGAAGATGATACGACGGTGGGCGGTCAGCTCTCTTTTGATCAGGGCTGCCACATCTCTGTCAAAATCCTCAGATTTCTCAAGCTCGTCGGCGAACAGCATCAGCTCGTGCGCCATCATGGTGTTGAGCGCGATGTTGGGGCCGGAGATGGAGAGCGAAGCGCCGGGCATACGGAACTCGAACTTGTTGCCGGTAAAAGCCATCGGGGAGGTGCGGTTCCTGTCCGTGTTGTCCTGCGGGATCGGGGGCATGACGTCCACGCCGATATCGAGGGTGCGCTTGCCCAGGGCTTCCATAGGGGTCTCCGAGATGATGGAATCCACGACGGCGCTCAGCTCGCTCCCGAGGAAAATAGAGACGACGGCCGGCGGCGCTTCCTGCGCGCCGAGGCGATGGTCATTTCCGGGAGTCGCGACTGTCGCGCGGAGCATATCCTGGTACTCGTCGACACCCTTGATGAATGCGGTGAGGAAAAGCAGGAACTGCGCGTTCTGCCTGGGGGTGGAACCCGGCTTGAACAGGTTCTTGCCCGTGTCCGTACCCAGGGACCAGTTGTCGTGTTTGCCGGACCCGTTCACGCCCGCAAAGGGTTTTTCGTGCAGGAGGCATACGAGCCCGTGGCGGTCCGCGACCTTCTTCATGATCTCCATCGTGATCTGGTTCTGGTCGCACGCTGAGTTGGCATCGCTGTAGATCGGAGCCATCTCATGCTGCGATGGCGCGACTTCGTTGTGCTTGGTCTTGGAGAGGACGCCGAGCTTCCACAGTTCGTTGTCCAGTTCCTGCATGTAGGCCGCGACACGGGGCCTGATCGCGCCGTAATAATGGTCGTCCAGCTCCTGTCCTCTGGGCTGCTTGGCTCCAAAGAGAGTCCTGCCTGTCATGATCAGGTCTTCGCGCTCGCTGTAGAGCTTCTTGTCCAGAAGGAAATACTCCTGCTCCGCGCCGACCTGCGCGATTACCCTGTTCGTGGTCGTATCGCCGAACAGGCGCAGGATCCTTACAGCCTCCCTGCTCACCGCGTCCATTGAGCGGAGAAGAGGTGTTTTCTTGTCCAGCGCATGCCCGGAATAAGAGCAGAAGATCGTGGGGATACACAGAGAGCCTTCCTTAATAAAAGCAAAGGCCGTGGGATCCCATGCGGTATATCCTCTTGCCTCGAACGTCGCGCGAAGGCCGCCGGAAGGGAAAGAGGAAGCGTCGGATTCGCCGCGTACCAGCTCTTTGCCGGAGAATTCCAGTATGATCCTGCCTTTATCCTCCGGATCATTCGATGTTGCGATGAAGCTGTCGTGCTTTTCCGCTGTAACACCCGTCATCGGCTGGAACCAGTGCGTATAATGCGTGGCGCCCTTTTCAACGGCCCACTGCATCATCGCAACGGCGATCTCGTTCGCTGTGGAGAGCTCAAGGGGAGTTCCGTCGCTCACGCTCTTTTTCCACTGCCGGTAGCTGCTCGGCGAGAGGCGCTCTTTCATTGTGTCTTCGTTGAAGACCATGCTGCCGAAAAGTCCGGGAAACGATTTGGGGTCATTGTTCATATAGATAGATCCTCCATTGGTTTTCTTAACTGAAAATAATCTGTAATATTATAAAACAGAAGAAAACGAAATACAATTATCAAGAAAACACAATGGCGGGGCCCGTACAGGCGGATGTGTTGGTCCTTATGACTATGTATATGCCGCCGCTTAGGAAACAATTCCCCGACCGCTATGATAATTTATTTACGTATCCGGCGAATCGTGATAAGATTAGACACGATTTCAGAAAAATCGTAATGTGCATAACGCATAAGGAGTAAGAAAAGAAATGATAGATAACGGCGGACGCGGCAAGCGTCCCGGAAAAGATAATATCTGGCTGAGCCTGATCCTGATGTGCGGCGCATCCGCGCTGATCGGCACGGGAGGCTACTACGGATACAGATATTACTGCGAGAGCGTCAACGACGGGTTCCTGAAGGGCACCTGTGTCGATGGCGAAGATGTGTACGGAATGACGACCGGCGAAGCCTGGAACATGATCCTCAACAAGTACTCGGATTCCGAGATCGTGATCACGGAAGGAGAGAACGTCGATCTGGAGGGAAATCTTCCCTATTACGGATATGAGATCGACCGCGAGGAGCTGCAGGGGAAACTGGAAACAGCGTTTACAAGTCAAAAAAGTGATAAGCTTTCTGTTCTGAAGAGCGTCTTTGACAAATACGAGCTGGAGATCGATATAAAGCCGCAGGAGAACACTGAACTTTTCGAGCAGAGAGTCACTGCCGCGAACCTCGGTGTCGCGAGATATCCTTCCAAGGACGCTTACCTGTACTACGACGAGGCGTCGGACAGCTGCGCGGTCAAAGAAGAAGTGATGGGCAACGAGATCGATGACAAAGTCCTGCAGGATTATGTCAGGAAGTGCATCAGGCAGACGATCGGGCTTGAGAAGCCGGAGACGGCTGACGAGGTGCCCGAAACAGGGCAGACAACTGAGAGCGGCGAAGCTTCAACAGAGGGAGTGACATCGTCAAGAGAGAGGGCGCCTGAAACGGAGCCGCCTGCGGCAGCAGAGCAGCCGGAGCCGGCCGGCGAGGGCCTGCACCGCAGCTTTGAGTTCCCCTGGGATCTGTGCGTGAAGCCGAACGTCTACGCCGACAGTCCGGAGCTGGTATCTAAGAGGGACGCGATCAACGAATACGCCGGAGCGAAGCTGACCTATGAATTCGGCGAGGAGAAAAAGGAATACGATCTGCTCGAACTTGCGGACCTGTTCATGGATATCGAGGGCGGCAAGGCGGAACTGAACGATGAGAAAATAGAGAACTTCGCGGAAGAACTCTCTGACGAATACAGTACGCGCTATTACGAGAGGACGTTCGAGTCCACTCTGGCAGGTGAGATCACGATCCCCGCTAAGTACAATGACTACGGGTACACTCTGCTCGTGGAAGATGAGGTCGAACAGATCCGCGAGGATATCGAATCCCGGAGCCATGTGGAGAGAGAGCCCGTCTATCTGGAGAAGAATTCCTGGGGGAATCCCTACTATCTCAGAAGGAACGGCTACGACGATATGGACGGCACCTATATCGAGGTGGACCTCACGGCGCAGCATGTCTGGTATTACAAGGACGGGGAAGTGTATGTAGACTGTGACTGTGTCTCGGGCGACGTGACCAAGGATCACGGGACCAAGACCGGATGCTTCCCGCTCGCCTATAAAGAGAGCCCCTCGGTCCTGACAGGCGGAGAGGGAGACGACGAGTACGAGGAAAAGGTAGAGTACTGGATGCCCTTCTATGAAGGACAGGGCCTGCACGACGCGAGCTGGCGGTACTATTTTGGCGGAAGTATTTACAGAGGAAACGGATCGCACGGCTGTGTGAACCTGCCCACCTGGGCGGCAGCGGAGATCTACAACGCGGTCGAGACGGGGACGGCGATCGTCATCTTCTATGAATGAGAACGCCTGAGCGGAGCAGTGGTCACTATTTGATATGCAAGGAACGCCGGAAGAGGAACGGCGATCATATCTTTAAATAAGAAAGGGAAAGAAATGGCAGCAAAAAGCGACAGAATTGTAATCAAGGTAGGCACATCGACCCTCACGAACGAACTGGGGAACAGCAACCTCCGCACGATGGAGAAACTGGCGATGGTCCTCTCGGACATCCAGAACATGGGACATGAGGTCATCCTCGTCTCATCGGGCGCGATCGCGGTCGGCGCCAACAAGATGCACCTCAAGGAGAAGCCGAAGGAAATGAGGATGAAGCAGGCTGCCGCGGCGGTCGGACAGTGCACGAACATGTTCCTGTACGACAAGTTCTTTGGCTACTATGACAAGATGGTGGGGCAGATCCTCCTGAACGCGGACGACATCAAGGAAGAGGAGAAAAAAGAGAACCTGAGCAACACGTTCTCGGCGCTTCTCGAGCAGGGCGTGATCCCGATCGTCAATGAGAACGACTCCGTAAGCTACAAGGAGATCGAGTCTGAAGAGAGGCTCTTCAGCGATAACGACGTCCTCTCCGCGGTCGTGGCGGTCCTGTGCCAGGCCGACAAGCTCATCATCCTGTCGGATATCGACGGATTCTATGACAAGGACCCCAGACTGTTCAAGGACGCCAAGCTGATCGAGCGGATCGATGTGATCGACGACGCTGTCTATGAGCTGGCGGGCGGCGCAGGTTCCAGGAGAGGGACCGGCGGAATGAGGACCAAGCTCCAGGCGGCTGACATCGCCACTGCGCAGGGGATCGATACGGTCGTCACGAACGGCAAGGATCCCGCGATCCTGTTCAAGGTAGTCGCAGGCGAATCCGTGGGAACGCTCTTTAAAGGACACAGGTGATGATCATGTGACCGGGGAATGCTCCTGCCGCACCGGGGATTCAATCTCCGAGAAGCTGACTTGGGACTTCCCGATTACCGCTAAAAGTAGTAAAATACGTTCAGAGAGCAACTGTGATCATTATATAAATGAGGAGAACCACATGAAACAAAGGCCAGTAGTATTAATGATTCTTGACGGCTATGGACTTACAGATAATAAAGTGGGAAATGCTGTAGCGATGGCGAATACGCCTGTGATGAGCGG
>CAMOXN010000086.1 GCA_946629175.1 uncultured Lachnospiraceae bacterium
TGCTCTGGATATTCCTGTTCTTAAAGCGCAGGAAGAACGACGAAGAAGACGAGCAGGCATCAGATTCATAGAGAAAGCAGATTCATAGGGAAAACAGATTCATGGAGAAGAGAGGGATCACGGATCCCTCTCTTCTTCTAACAGGTGAAGATTTGCAATAGGAGAATAATCTTCTATTTCGTTGCCGGTCAGGTACAGGTATTGAAGGGAACGCAGACCGGCCAGAGCCGAAATATCCGTGATGCGGTTGTCCTTAAGAGACAGCGTCCTCAGAGCAGTAAGCCCCTTAAGACCATCCAGGCCACCTTCGATTCCGGCATGATCCAGTCCCAGATAGACCAACCTCGTGAGGCCCGAGAAAGCGTTCAGGCTGCCGACCGGGTTATGACCCGCGTCGATATAAGCCAGCATGGACAGTCCGCTGATCGCTGACAGATCCTGAAGACCGCAGTTCATCACATCCAGCCAGACCAGGTCCGTGAGGCCCGACAGAGCCGAGAGGTCCTGTACGGGATTATTCTGAAGATCCAGTTCCTGAAGAGCTGTCAGCGTTTCCAGGCCTTCCAAAGACGAGATCCGATTATCTCCCAGATAGAGCTTCTCAAGAGCCTGCAGCGCAGACAGAGCAGAGATTTCTTCCAATTGGTTGTCGCTCAGGTAAAGCGCCTTCATAGCTGTATGACTTTTCAGGAAGGAACAGTCTGTAAGTCCCAGGCCACAGAGATCAAGCACCTGCAGATCCGTCAGGGAGTCAAGTACTGCCAGCTGATCCGCGCTGATCGGATTGTCACCCAGGCGCAGTTCCTGCAGCTTCTTCAGATCCTGCAGAGGGGCCGTCTTATCGATCCGGTTGAAACCGGCATCCAGTGCGGCCAGTTCCGTCAGTTCTGCCAGGGCATCGAGATCCGAAATCTGATTGCCGCTTACGGACAGGACCCGCAGGGACGTGAGGGAGGAGAGAGGCGTCAGATCCATGATCTCATTGTCGTCCAGCGTCAGATACTGCAGGTTCCTCAGTTCGGAAAGCGTTTCAATGTTTGTGATTCCAAAGCCGGAAAGGTCCAGCGAGGTCTCGTCCCAAAGGTCACTGAGCCGGATTTCGGAGGCCTCTATATGCAGGGTCCTCCTGACAGCTGTTTCCAGCGCTTCATCCTGCCAGATCAGAATGTGATCTTCCGCGCCGGCCTCCTCCATGGAGAGTAATTCGTGATGTGAAGCGACCGCTTCCTGCAGAGCAGAGCTTCTGTCTTTTGACAACTCCGAATATCCGGCAATTCCTAAGAGGCTAAGAACAGCCGCGATCCCAATCACTGCCCAAAGCCGATGTTTTTTGCCGGTTTCTTCCCGGCTGACGGCGGGAACTTCACCGGGGAACAGAATACTCCGGATCTCGTCGATCGATCCATAGCGGTCCAGAGGGCTCCTGGAGATGCATCGCTCTGCGATTTCTGCGATCCGGGCATCCTGAACGAGAGAATAGACGGACTCCTCTTCTCTCTCAAAAGGGGACAGCCCCGTATAGAGAAACCGCAGGATCTGGCCGAAGGAATAGATGTCCGCGCGCTTATCCAGCGTTTTTTCCGCAAAGATCTCCGGCGCTGAATAGCCGGGCGTTGCAGCGGGAATCGTCTGCCGTTCCCCCATCCTGCCGGAAATGCCGAAATCGATCAGATGCGGCATGCCTTCCCCGTCAATAAGGATATTGTCCGGAGAGAGATCCGCGAGGACAAGTCCGACCGCGTCACTGTGCAGATAAGACAGGGCATTGCAGAGTTCACGGAGAATACAGCGCCGTTCTTCCTCTGTCAGAGACCGCCCCTCCGGATATTGGTCCAGAGGAACGCCCTCTATATAATCCATGACAATATAGAAAGTGTCGTTCTCGGAGAAACCGTCATAGACCTGCGGAACAGCTCTGTGATGAATACGGGACAGAGTATCGCACTCCTGACGGATCAGGGCTTCCGAGTAAGTCCCCGGCTTCAGTTCCTTGATGGCCAGCCGTTTACCTGTCCGTTTTTGTACAGCCTGATAGACACGGCTCATGCCCCCTTCCCCTGTCAGAGCACCGATCGTATAGACGCCGCCCAACAGGGAGTCGCCTTCCCTTACCCGCAGCATCTCAAAGGAGGGGATGCGCAGAGAGGGGTCAAGCATTTCCAGACAGATCAGGGCGTCTGCCATGGACAGCAGGGCCTTCCTCGTTTCATCATAGTCCAGCTCCATGTGTCTCAGGATAATGGTCCTGTTGCCATGCGTCGTTTCATTTCTAAGAAGACGTGTATCATAAAGGAGTTCATCGGAAAGGGGATAGCCGATCGAGCGCAGCGTACGGACCCTGCGATTAAACGTGGTCGGCATGCTGAAGGTCACAGAATCTTTATCCGGGCTGTCCCCGGCCGGATCACCATTCTGCAGCGCAAATGTATAAACAGGGGTCCGTCCGATCATATCGATCGCGATGATACTGTGCGATCTGCGAAAGTCCTCAATGCAGATGTCCATGACAACGTCGAGCATGTTGAATACTTCACCCATACATGCCCGGTTGCGCTGATAGTCATTATCCCGGCTCATATTGCCGTATTGATCAAGCCATTTGGCTTCGATATTCTTTTTGCTGCGATAATAAAGCTTGGCCTCATCCCGATAGTTTGGCCGTTGGATGTCTGTTGGCGCTGACATGTGTGGCTCCTTTAGTCGGCGGGTAAATTATCGTGGTCCTGCCACATTTACATCAGTTTATCACGGACCCGCGAAGAAGGAAATCGATCACACAACACGAACGATCTCACCTGCCGGGACCGGAATGCTTTTCAGATCGCTGATATTCACATGAATCTCCCGGTTTCCTGTGTTTTCAACAAAAGCCCGGCTGAAGCCGTTTTCATAAGGATAACAGCAGCGGGGGCTGCTGCTGTTGGCGAGGCGCACTTTCATTGAGGTATTCTGTGAAAGCGCAATGCTGTTCATGTATCCCTGCTTGATGTAAGGAAGATCATCGATTGTTATGCTGCCTTTTTCATAAACCACAACCCGTTTTAAATAAGGAAGATCGCAGCCCTCCCAGCAGAACATTACGCATGAATCTGCAGGACTCATGCCGCCTTTTTCAAGCAGATCAGACGTCATAATGCTTCTGTACCGAACCGCTTCATTTTCCATCGTGTTCCATACGGCCTCTTCCAGATCTTCAATGTCAACACCGGACCGGCTTCTGACTGCTCCAAGAAGAGAGAGGGAATTGCCGGAAATCACGTGTTCTTTAAGCGGGCAGCGGTAAACGCTGTTTGTTGTGTACAGAATAACGTTGTCCTGATAAAGATCCCAGGAATGTATGAAAGATGTTTGTACTTCTGCTCCATCAGGATATCCGAGACGGCAGTGAAGATTTCCCGAGGCGGCAACAGCATCTAAGATACGGATCAGCCCCCAGTGATTCAGTTTGTATTCCTTAGAAGCGCCAATATTGTAGTCTCTATTCGGTTCAGTCATTTCTACTATTTAATCGTACTTTGATATGCTTTTGTTATCACTTGAGAATGCTATTGCGGTTGGCCGCTGTATTCCTGTAATACCTGACAGGAGTCAGCGCCTTCCCTTTTGTGAAGGTCAGAAGCTTTTTCCTGAATTCGGTGTGGTTCTTGAGACTGGTCCATTTCTTCGTCTTCGGCGAATAGTACTCGTAAGATTTGCTGCCCTGTGTACTGGACACCAAGACGTCGAATCTCTTTGTGACGCTGCCGGACGGGCTCATAAGCATGTAATTTTGATAGTCGGCGATTCTTGCGAACTCCGGCGTTCTTTTGTCAACGAACATTCCTGTTTTGCTGTAGTATCCTTTTACGGAATTGTAGAAATAGTTTTGCCAGATCCGCACGATCTTACCGTTCTTGTAGGTCAGCACAGAACAGTATACGCAGTCTTTGGATCTGACGATCAGCTCCGGAATGGCGTCGTTGTTAATGTATGCAATGGCGAATTCCGTGTTGGCTGCAGGCGTGGGCGTATACTGCACTCTATCGTAATCTATATAACCCTTGGGCATCACCTGCACTTTCGCGTTTGAGAGCCATCTGTTATAGGCTTTCAGCGCCTCCTGTTTGGGCGTCGCGGCAAATCCGCGGACAGCCGGCATCAGCATGACGAGGCTCATAAAGAGCAGTAATCCTTTTCTGATCTTTTGTGACATTTTAATGTCCTCCCTTCTTGTTTTGCTGCTAAATAGCGTTGGCAGTTCTTTAGCTTATTATATATTGGCTATTATGGTTATTTCGTACGAGCAGGGAGACCGGGAAACGACGCGGCCGGTCCGGACAGATTTTGCCGTGTTGCTGTTTTGTCCATTATCAAAATGGCGCGTAAAGCCCCGGCCGCCCATAGTCGTCCGCGGGTACATCACGATTCTGTACGAAAAAAAGGAAAAATGAGTGTTATACTTAAGATGCAGGATAACATCAACGACGGCGAACGGTACGACGATTCGGACGAGCCAAAATATGGAAGCATGGAGACGGAAGATGGAGAGGGGCAATCAAAAAAGCGCAGAGCAGCCGCCGCGAAAGGGCAGGCAGACCGATGCGGGTCAGGCACTGCGGCGGCAGCGGATCATCGATTATATAAAGAAGAACGGGCCGGTGAAGGGCGCGGCGATCTGCCGGGACCTGGCCATGAGCCGGTCCTCTCTCTCAGACGATCTCCGCGCGATCAATACCGGGGGAGAGATCGTATCCTCCCCCAAAAGAGGGGTCTATGTCATAGGTAATGAGCCGGGGAATGCCGGCGGGGTATACAGCAGGATCGACAGGCAGGCTGTCCGGAAGTGGATGATCCTGCTGTCCCTGTTCGAGGAGGAGCGATCCTTTGAGGAGATCATGGAGTACCTGACGAAGAGGGGGATTTCCTGTGCGCAGTCCGTTCTGTATGAGGACCTCAAAGCCTTGCTTGAAGCCCGCCTCATCGAGCGCAGGGCTAACGGCAGGGAGCGCTTTTATCACGCGGAGAGCCTGTACGAGACGGACCTGAGGGAGATCCGGCAGTATGAGGAGGGCAAGGGCAGGAGCAGCGCGCGCGTGGATATCATGACCTACGAGAGGATCGACCGGAAGATCCGGCACACCGTCCCCGGACATGAGCAGGGAGAAGGCAGGGACGGGATCCGTCGCTCCGGAAAACACAATGCGCTGACAGAGGAGCAGATGCAGATGCTGCGGGATCTGGACAGATATCCGTTCTCGGAAAAGGAACTCCTCGTGACTTTCCGCACGAATGCCGGCACGGAAGTCACACGGGAGATCTGTGTGGGGATCATTGTATACGTCGTGGGAACGGCCCGGATCTACCTGATCGGGGAGAACCGGTGGCAGGGAGCGCGGACCGCGGCACAACGGCCGGACAACGGCGACGGGCCGCAGGAAGGCGGCTCTGTGCGGCACAAGAACTACGTGATCATTCCGCTGGACCGGATCCTCTCGGTCGAAGCGGGATCGCGGGTCAACACCTGTTATCATTCACCGGAGTATCACCGGATCTTCCGCGAGATGTTCCAGATCTCCGCAGAGGAGCCAATGAACGTGCGCGTCCGCTTCGAGAATTACCCGTTCATTCGGGACAAAATAGAGCGGCTCTGTGCGGCAAGAGAGACCGCGCACATGGAGACCGCCGGCGGGGAGATCCTCCTTACGGACACAGTCCGGGGGAAAGGAGACCTTGCCCGCTACTTGCGCAGGTTCGGGCGGTCAGCGATCGTGGATGAGCCGGAAGAACTGCGCTGTGAGATGATAAATGCCAGCAGAAAGATACTGCACCTGTATGGAGGGGAAGATGGAGTTGCTAAGACGGAAACTGGACAGGATCACGGAGCTGGTCTCTCTTTTGGCCAATGACGCGTTCGAGCCGACAGTCCGAAAGCTCAGCGAAATTACGGAGACGAGCCTCGCGCAGACAAGAGAGGATCTGGGGCAGCTCCACAGGATGGGGATCCGGATCTGTCCGGAGGAAATTGCCGATGCGCTGCACAGAGACGAGGACCGGTTCGACGACGAGGTCCTGGTGCTTTCCATGGAGCTTCCGACGGACCTGCCGCTCCTTATGCTGGACAGGGAAGAGCGGCAGCTGTTCAGGAGAAGGAAGTTCGGGAAGATCCTTGTCAAGGATACGCCCTATCATGTCCCTGACGCGGTCAGGAGGCACGCGGAGAAGATAGAGAAAGCAATCAGGGATAGACGCTATATCCGGTTTCGCTACCGCTCTCCGATGGAGGAGAATGCGATCGCGCTGGAAATCGCGCCGTATATGCTCTTTCACAACACGACGGATGACCTGTATTACTGCATCACATTCGACGAAGAGGGCAGAACGATGTCCTACCGCCTGGACCGTATTCTGTATGAAGTGCGCGAGGTCAGCGGCAGACACTTTATTAAGGACCGGAACAGGGAACTGGACAGGCTTACCTATGTCTGGGGCGCAGCTTTCCAGAACGGCGGGGAGCCGGTCCATGTAAGGCTTGAGATCCGCGCTGACACGGCGAACCTGATCGGCAAGATCAGAAGCGACGTCAGGGACCGTGTTCACGGGCAGCTCAGGCAGGAAGAAGATAAGTGGATCTACGAGGACGAAGTGATCGGCCTTAACTCCTTCAAGGCGTGGGTAATGACTTACGGCTCCTCTGTCAAAGTAGTGGAACCCGCCTCTCTCGCGGAGGAGATCCTGGATTCCTCGAGGCGGAGGCTCCTCAATTACGAGGACGGGAACAGATTTCATTAGTCGTCGTCCGAAATAATCGGAATCCCCTTTTTACAATGATTACTGTGCCGAAACGGCCAATTGCCGGATGCCGGTATCGGCTTCGGCAGACAGAGGCACTACTCGAAGAGACAACATGGGCAGAACAAAGGGGGAAGAAATGAAGGCGACAGCAAGGACGAAGATTCTTATGGCCATGTTTATGCTGGGAACTGTACTGGGGACCGTATTGGGCCGGCCTGTATTATCGCGGGCGGCGGAAGATACGATGAAGATCGTAGCGATCGATCTCGG